>CAYLTY010000036.1:0-47535 GCA_964386705.1 uncultured Planctomycetaceae bacterium | reverse complement strand
GACGTGATGGCACGCATCACCGGCCCGGCCGTGCACCAGTTCCAGCAGATCTTTCTGGAAGACTGGCACGCGGACACTGGCAAGGTACCGCTCGACAAAGGCCTGTTTCCAAATCCCCAGATGGCGGGGGGGGCCGTTCTGCAGGTGCTCCCTTCCGGACCTGACCAGAAGGCGGACTTGCTGACACATCTGCTGGTGCAGGCCATTCACACGGCCAAGCGGCAAGTGGTGCTCACGTCGCCTTACTTCGTTCCGGATGAACCGCTGCTGTTTGCACTGAGTCTTGCTGCTCTGCGTGGCGTCGAGGTCATCATCATCGTGCCCGACCGCAGTGATTCACATCTGGTAGACGCCGCGGGACTGTTCTATCTCGGTTATCTGCTGAGATACGGCGTGCGGGTCTTCCGCTATCAAAACGGGTTGTTGCACGCCAAGACGATCACCGTCGACGACTCTTATGGATTGTTCGGGTCTGCGAACTACGACGTGCGGTCCTTCCATCTGAACTTCGAACTCAACGTGTCTGTGCATGATCAGCACGCCAACCGCGAACTGCGTTGGATTCAGGATGAGTACCGCAATTGCTCGGTCGAGTTCACGCGACAGGATTGGTACGCACTGCCGTGGCATCGCAAGCTCAGCGTGAACGTCGCGAAGTTGTTCAGTCCGCTGCTGTAAGCGATTCGCCAAACGAAAAAACCTCCGGGGAAGTGAATTCCTCGGAGGCCTGTTGTCTTGTCGATCGTAACAGAAACTACTTCAGAAGCTTCAGTGGACGATTGGCCGCGATCTTGCGGAACACAGCCAGCAGGTCAGCCTTCACGTCTGCAATGGACTGATCACCGCGCACCTGGAAGTACTCTCCTCCGGTAATGCTGGCGACTGATTGCATCAGTCCGGTATCCGCACCCAGTCCAACGCTGATGGTCAGAATCTTGATGTTCGCGTCCTTGGCCAGCTTGGCTTCATCATACACGCATTGCTTCGCGTAGGACTCACTGTACGGCAGATTCGCCTCGCCATCTGTCATCAAAACCATCCACTTCAGAGCACGATTGCGTGAGTTTTTGGCGAACTCCTCACGGGCTACCTTCATGCCAGCGGAGATGTTCGTCCCGCCGAGGTAGTGCCCTGCCTGCCGCTGGCGAGTGGTGGTCTTTATCTGCGTCAGGTTGTTGCTCAAACCATGCTCGAGAATCGCTCCTGTCGTGTTTGGGTGAGAATAGATGCTCAGTCCCACGTAGTCGCCAGTGGATGTCGAAGTCAGTTCATCCATGAAGAGATCGACGCCGTCCTTCAGGCACGTAACTGGCTGCTCGCTGGTCTTCCACAGATCCGGCGTGTCTGCATAAGAGGGGCGGTTGTACTGCAGATAATGCAGCCAGGTGAGGTAGCCATACTGATCACGATAACCTGCGTCGGCGATCGGGCCGTCATCATCCTGAACAGCGTCGATGTAATCATCCCAGCTTCCACCAGCGTACGGATAGGCCATCGTCAGTCCCAACTCTGACTTGATGTTCGCCCGGGTGAATTCAAAGGTCTCGGTATCGTTGGTCACAATCGTCGTAGGGACGGTAATTTTCTTCTTCTTCTTGCCTTTCCCAGTTGTCGTTGTTTTCAACACCGTGGAGGAAAGCACGGACGTTATCGAGACACTGGAGATGTCTGAGTTGTTGTTGGAGCCCGTTCCGGCGTACGTCCCTTCGTTCACGGAAAGCCCTGTGAAGGTCTGGGATTTTCCGTTCGTGAATTTCAGTGTGATGATGCTGATCAGACCTGATGATTCCACATCGATGGCCTTTCTGCGGTATGTCACCACATTATGAGCGTTGGTGGTGGATGCAGCATCTCCCGAAAAGACTGCGTAGTCTGGAGTGAATTCCAGCTCGCCGTAGTCCGGTGAGCCCAGTTCCTGCCACATCTTCTTCAAGTTGTCTTCAACGGGAGCGCGGCCCAGCTTTGAAATCGCACCCAGGCAACTGTCGTCGTTCATCGACGCCGAGAAGTCCAACACGACCATGATGTCGCGGGGCTGGAACGAGGCAATGGCCTCGACGCCGATGTCAGCCGTCTTTGATCCCATGATGGGTGCGAAAAACAGCGGCACGCGATCGTCAACCGCCTTGCCGTCTGCTCCATTCTGCATGGAACGGGAGATCTTGACCCGCACGACGTTGTAGGGCGTCTGGTCGTTGCCCCAGGTCGTCGTAAACTTGCCATTGCCAATCGGCGTTTGCTTTCCGAAGAAGATGTCTCGGGAAGGCAGCAGGGCGATTGATGAGCGATCGCCGTTTTCAAATGTGGCAGCGACCGCACTCGCGGCGGCCGCAGCATTCGTTCGCACGGTGGCGGGATCACTGGAACTGGTGAGTTCCATGGCTCCGGCCAAGGCTGCAGAGTCCGCTGCTGCCTGCATCTGAGTGCGGGTGAGCGTCAGGAAGCCGACGTCCACGGACAGAGCCGTGAAAGCCAGAATCACGATCAGGAACAGTGCCGCCAGAGCGAGGATCGCCCCTTTTCGTTGCCCCTGCCGTTCGACAAAGCGACGATACGAAGTCTTGAAGCCCATCTGCATTCTCCCGTATGCCGTTGCTCAACGTGGTTTCTCCCTGCGAAAAACCGGGCGAGAATCTGGCATCTCGAGATGATCTCTAGGTCACGTTTGACGCTCGAAACGGCGTTGCGTGGGCTGAGAACTCAAGTCTGGAACTTTTTACGGCTCGCCGTCAGCAGTTCGCCGCAAGCACGCGTATGTGGCGCCGACGCACCGACCTGACTTTCCTGACGCCCGGAGCAACCGTCAGTGAGGTTGAATTGTCCTCATCCGACCTCTCTGAGCGTTCTGAATTGGGCTTGGCATGCGTTAGATTGCGGCACCGATGCCGGTACGGTGTCGTTTAGACCGAAACAAGCGGCAGTGTGTCCGTCCAATCATTCAATCAACTCGGAAGAACATCTGATGGGTAAACTGGCTGGCAAAGTGGCCGTGGTGACGGGAGCGAATCAGGGGCTCGGCAAGGGCATTGCCCGCGTGCTGGCGCAGGAAGGTTGCCGACTGGCGCTTTGTGCCCGCAACAACGACAAGCTGCAAGCAGTGGCAACGGACTTGGCGGCGACGGGTTGTGACGTGTTCTCACAGCCGGTGGACGTCAGCGATGAATCACAGGTTGTCAGCTTCTTCAAGGCTGTAAACGCGAAGTTCGGGCGTGTCGACATTCTGGTCAACAACGCGGGTGCGTTTGACGGCGGACCGATTGATACGATCTCGAAGCAGGGCTGGGACAATGTCATCGGCGCGTGCCTGACGGGCTCTTTCCTCTGCAGCCGCGAAGTCTTTCCGATTATGAAGTCTCACGGCGGTGGACGCATTTTAAATATCGGCTCGATTTCGGCGCAGCGACCGCGTGAAGGCAACACGCCTTACGCCGCCGCGAAGTTCGGAGTGTGGGGGCTGACTCAAGCGACGGCGATCGATGGTCGGCCATACGGCATTATCTGCAGTTGCCTGCATCCCGGTAACATCTTCGTGGAACGCCGGGCCGAGTCGGGTCTGAAGTCTGACGACGAACCAATGATGAGCGTTGAAACGGTCGCTCAGGCCGCCTTGGCGATGCTCACCGTCCCGCCGGAAGTGAACTTCCTGGAAGCAATTGTTCTGCCGAGCCAGCAGCTCTACCTGGGACGTGGCTGAAAGTTGGCGGCATCTCTTTCCGAAGAGGCGAGCGGGGGATGTGAGTCCCCCGAGTTTCCCGGGTTCACTCTGAAACTCAGATCGCAGATCAAAGACCTCGGGGGATTGACATCCCCCGCTCGCCTGTCTCAGCAAGGAAACCATTCGTGAAGGCTGTCTGGTTATGGTGCATGGCCATCACGGTGGTCTTCGCGATCGGCTTGCTGTGGTTCACGGAGATCCCGCTCGGCATCTCCGGCGAATGGACTTGGAAGCGGCTGCCAAGCGAAGAAACCACGAATGAAGTCGTCCTCGGCTCGCTGCAGGCAGGCGTCCTGGGCTTGGTCTTTGCGGCGGTTGCCTGGTTCGGACTCGGGCACATTTCAACGGCATCGCGCCGACAAACGGCAGGATGGCTGACCGGTCTAATGCTGGCCAGCATGGCCTGGCTGTTCGGCGTGCAGGAGAGTCCGCCCGACGGGTTTCGACTGTCCAAGGCGCCGTGGGTGCTCTACTACCCGAGCATGACGGGCTATTTCTACAAGGCTCGTTACGAGGTGACCGACACCCGCGACTTCCTGTCGAAGTATGAAGCGCTAATGGCGGAAGGCGATGTGCTGCACGTCGGCACTCATCCGCCGGGGATGTTTGTAATGTACTGCGGACTGATCGCGATGGTGGATCGGCACCCCGGTCTGGTGCCGGTCGTAAACGCCACAGTGCCCGTCTCAGCCGAAGCGGCGTTTGAGCAGATTGAATCGGGTCCGTTTCGTGACAAGGCCCCGTTCACTGCCTCAGACCGTGCGGTGATCTGGCTGGGTGCGCTGTTGGCCCACGGCTCAGTGGTGTTTGCGCTGTTGCCGCTGTTCGGTTTGTTGCGGTTGTGGATGTCGCGGGCGGGAGCTTGGAAGGCCATCTGCTTCTGGCCGTTGTTTCCGGCGGTGGTGGTCTTCCTGCCGAAGTGCGATGTGCTCTTCACCGGACTGGTCGTGACGTTCGCCTGGGCGTGGCTCACTGCGGTGCAGCGCCGTTCGATCGTCCTGGGATGCGTGGCTGGTCTGCTGGGCTGGATAGGCTTGTGTCTCAGCTTGGTGTTCCTGCCGATCGGGCTGCTGGCTTTTCTGGCGACGGCGATTTACGCGTACGACGATCGCAGTTCGGAGGTGGCTGAGCCGCCTGCGATGCCGGAGCCGCCGAGCCGCAATGCGGCGATCAAACGCACCATCGCGCGACTGGCCGGACCGGCGCTGGGCGGCGGTGTCGCTGTGATCGGTATGACGATCCTGCTGGGTGTCGTCGGCCAGATCAACCTGCTGGCCGTGTGGGTGGCGAACTATCGCAATCACGCGGGATTCTACGCTCAATACCCACGCACCAGGTGGTTGTGGGTGCCAGTCAACGCGTTGGAATTGATACTGGCAATCGGAACGCCGGTTGCTGTACTGGCCGGTATCGGTCTCGTGCGCGGCTGGAAGAACAAAGATCGTCGCTGGAACCACGCATTAGCGTGTGCAGTGTCGATCGTATGGGGCTTGCTCTGGCTGTCCGGCAAGAATTCGGGAGAGGCGGCTCGCTTGTGGATTCCGCTCATGCCTTTTGTCGTCTGCCTGCTGGCGGTGGAAGATCTTCGTCGGGCACCGGACGATTCCGCGACCGATGAAGGTCATCCGCGCGATGGTCGCGTGTGGCTCGGCAGCCTGATGTTGCAAGCGGTTATCTGTGTTGCGACCGTCATGCGGGTTTCCGGTTTCCATTACGGGCAGTGAGTTATGGCAATTGAGTTTCGTGGTTATCGCCCTGACGACCTGCCGACTCTGAAGCACATCATGGTGGATGCGTTTGAGGGCGTGTCGATTGATCAGGGCATCGAGCTTGAGTTTGGACCGATCAACAACCACGACTGGCGCTGGCGCAAGGCTCGGCATCTGGATGACGACGTGGCACGCGATCGGGACGGCATCATTGTCGCGGTGGATGGTGATCGAATTCTTGGCTTCGTCAGCACTTGGCTGGATCGCGACGCGGGGATCGGGCACATCCCGAACATCAGCATCGTTCCCGAAGCACGCGGACACGGTCTCGGCCGGCAATTGCTGCATCTGGCCCTGCAGCGTTTCCGCGATGCGGGCCTGACGCATGCCAAGATCGAGACTCTGGCCCAGAACCAGATCGGCAATCACCTCTATCAAGCCGTTGGATTCCGTCCGGTCGCACAGCAAGTGCACTTCGTTGCGGAACTGTGATGTTCAACTCGCGATATGGAATTTCGATTCCTCGATAGTTTCGATTGTCCTCATTGAGCAGATCACTTCACGGCACATGTAGCCATCATGTTTCGCGGCGACCAAGATTCATATCGGCCTCGACGACGACGGGTCGGAATCGAAGATGAAGGGCAGCGATCGCCCCTCACCCCCAGCCCCTCTCCCCGGAATCCGGGGCGAGGGGGGCCATGTCACCTACTGTGCATCGATGATTCACACCGCTCCGCGGGAGACTGTGGGGCCGCGTTCGGCGATCCATTGGTCGATGAGAGCGATCTGTTCGGGGCTTAGCGACCACTTCATCGCGGCGGCGTTCTCGCGGATCTGGTCCGGGCGTTTGGCGCCGCACAACGCGGCAGTGATACCGGGACGTTGAATCGTCCAGTTGATGACGATTTCCGAAACTGAGTGGCCGATCTCTGCCGCCAAGCCGCGCAGGCGGTCCAAAAAATCCTGATTCCGTTGCCATTCTTCGCCTTGAAACATCGGATACTTGCGCCGCCCGTCTTTCTCGACGAACTCATGATCGCGCGGCAGCTTGCCGGCAAGTAGCCCTTTCATCAGCGGCCAATAGATGAGAGCCGAGACGCCGTTGGCGATGCACCAGGGCAACTGTGCGGTTTCGATCTCGCGCTGGAGCATGTTGTAGTGCGGCTGATAGGCAGACAGCGGGCACACAGCGTGAAACTCAGCTAACTGCTCCACGCTGGCATTCGACAGCCCCGCAGTCCGAACTTTGCCTGCGGCGATGAGATCTCGAATCGCTCCTGCTGATTCAGAGACGGGCACTTGCGGGTCGGGAGCGTGCTGGTAGTACAGCTCGACGTGATCCATGCCGAGTCGCCGCAGACTTTCGTCGCATTGCCGCTTCAGAGTTTCCGGTCGGCCATCACGTTGCTGCTGACGGTTCTCGTAGTGGATGCCGCCCTTTGTCGCGATGACGATCGAATCGCGATGTTGGCCCAATGCGCGGCCGATCATGCGTTCGCTTTCGCCCTCGTAACCGTAGGCATACGCGGTGTCGAAAAAGTTGATGCCGGAGTCGTGCGCTGCTCGTAGCGTGTCGAGGCTATTCTGCTCAGTGACGTCCACGCTGGTGATGCCAGAGATCGGCCAGCAGCCCATCGCCACGGGAGTGATCTGAATCGACGAACGTCCGAGCGGGCGGGTGTGCATCACGGCTTTCCAAAGCAGACGGCGGGAGCATCAAGGATGGTCCCGATGTTCCTGCTCAAGCCGGTACGGTGTCCAGCAAGTCGCCGATGAGTTTGTTGAGCACTTCGTGCGTGAGCTGCACGTCGACGGCGTTGCGTCCCGATTGGCCCGGTTCAAACGCAAACCGCTTCAGCGAGAACGTACCGTTACCGCGAGCCGACAGCAGCACCTCGTAGAACTTGGCGGTCGTCTTGCTGCGTCCCGGAGGCGTTGACCGAATGAGGATCTGGTCCCCGAGCTTGTCGATTTCGACAGGGCCGATGTTTTCGAGGAGGTAGGTCACGCGACGTGACAGATCATCTGCCCACTGCTTCAGGACCTTGAGTTCGCGGCCAACCAGCTTCGGAATGTGCAGCGTCAGCTCACGGAACGAGCAACTGAGCGTGTCCACGGCGGAAAACTCGATCGTGAGCTGCACGCCGTCGTCGTCAGTGACCAGCATGCGACGGGGCTGTGGTCCTGCGAACCCCGCGAGCTGTTTCAGTTCGTCATTTAGTTTGGTGATGAGATCCATGGTATGCCTCCTCCAATACGACGGCGGGCTTTAAAACGCTCGTCGCGAATTCAGGACAACACCAAGGAAAAGCCTGGACCTGCGGAACTCTGTTGCTTTTGCTTCCGGAAATGTTCGGGAATCGCAATTGCATCAGTTCTACAGTCAGCTTGGAGCTGCATGAATCGGCTGTCAATAAATTCTCTCTTCAGCCAGCCGATGCTCAGACCCGCCAGCGTCCTGCAAGGATCGTGTCTCAACCGTGAGAACACCCGTTGAATGCAGCGAAAGGTGTACCAGTAGGCGCAGAGCCTCCGGTTTTGGTCAACAGATCATGCAGCTAACTGCCGCACGCGCCGGACTTTCGCAAAGGCTGACCGCTTTAGCTAGAGTCTCTGTCGTGTTTGCCATTTCAACATTCCGGGCCAGTCGATTGGAGCCACAGGGAGCCAACCATGAGTGACACGCAGATCCAGAAACCCCTCAACCGCCGCGACATGCTGAAAACCACCAGCACCGTTGCCGCAGTGTCCGCTTTGGCCGGCGTCGCGATTCCTCAACAGGTCTACGCCGCCGACAACAACACCATCCAGATCGCACTCGTGGGATGCGGTGGCCGTGGCACTGGTGCCGCCGCCGACGCGATGAGCTCCAAGAACGGTCCCGTGAAGCTGGTGGCGATGGCTGACGTTTTCGCTGACCGCCTGGAGAACAGCTACAACTCTTTGCAGACCCGCTTTAAAGATAAGATGGACGTGCCGACAGAACGCAAGTTCGTTGGCTTTGAAGCTTACAAGCAGGCCATGGACGCTCTGAAGCCGGGTGACATTGTCATCTTCACAACGCCGGTCGCGTTCCGCTGGGTGCATTTCACCTACGCCATCCAGAAGGGCCTCAACGTCTTCATGGAGAAGCCGATCACCGTTGATGGGCCGAGTAGTCGACGCATGCTGGCGCTGGGTGATGAGTCCGTGCAGAAAGGACTGAAGGTCGGTGTTGGCCTGATGTGCCGCCACTGCGACGCACGTAATGAACTGCACGATCGCATCAAGGATGGCCAGATGGGTGATATCACTCTCCTGCGCGCTTACCGCGCGGCTGGCCACACGGGTTCCGCGTTTGCCCGCAAGAAGCCGGACAATATGAAGGAACTCGAATACCAGATCCGCAACTTCCACGCGTTTCTGTGGCTCAGCGGTGGTGGCTTCAGCGACTTCCTCATTCATAATATTGATGAATGCTGCTGGATGAAGGATGACTGGCCAGTGGAAGCCAAGGGCTTCGGCGGTCGCCACTATCGCGAAGACTACGTCGATCAGAACTTCGATACTTACACGACGGAATACACCTTCGCCGATGGTGCCAAACTGATTCTGGAAGGCCGCTGCATTCCGGGCTGCCATCATGAATTCGCCAGCTATGCACACGGCACGAAGGGTTCCGCCGTCATCTCTCAATCGGGACATGCCCCGTCGAAGGCCCGCATGTTCAAGAGTCAGGTGATGACCAAGGACAATCTCGCGTGGGCGTTCGATCGTCCGGAACCGAGCCCCTATCAGCTCGAATGGGATCACCTGCTGGATTCGATTCGCAACGACAAGCCGCACAACGAAGTCAAACGCGGTGCTCAGGCGAGCCTCGTCACTGCGATGGGACGTCTGGCCTGTCATACCGGTCAAGTTGTGACCTACGAGCAGGCTCTGAATCACGAGCACGATCTCGGTGCCACCGTCGATCGCCTCACGATGGACGGTCCCTCTCCGCTCGTCGCCAATGCGGACGGCAAGTACCCAATCCCGATGCCGGGTCTCATCAAAGGCCGCGAGTTTTAAGCCGACTCGGTCTTGGAAGCTGACAGTTTGAATCAACAGCCCGCTGAGCCTTAACGACTCAGCGGGCTGCTTTGTTTCCCGACCTTGATCAACAGCAGCCTGACAATTCGCGCGCTCGTGACGTTCGAGGACCACGACCGGTCAACTCGGCGCATCGAGTCGTTCGGTCAGCGCTAGCCATTTATCGCAATTCCCAAAATAGCCGTTGCGAATTCCAAAACAGTGCAGTGGGGAAAACCCTTTTCGGCGAGGTGTTTCACTGCATGACCTAGACCCAATAAGTGAGTGAATTCATCCGACGGCTGCGGGCCGCACATTCGTCGGTCTAGATCTCCGAGTTGCTTCTGGAGACAATGGCATGAACCGGTCCAAGTTAATTCGCAACATCGCGGCGCGCCTGCAGGCTCGCCGCGGCAACATCATGGCGTTGACGGCGCTCTTCCTCAGCGTCGTGCTGGCGTTCACCGCCTTTACCGTCGACATCGGCTTTATCACGCTAACCAAAACGCAGATGCAGGCGGCTGCGGATGCGGCGGCCCTGGCGGCGTCCATGGAACTGACCAGTTCCGATGACGCTGCGACGGTCCGTGCGAACTGTCGCGCGGCGGCGGCGAGCGTCGCTGCCAACTTTGAAAACGGTGACCGCAGTTCGGTCGCATTGAACACTGCCAACGACGTGCTGTTCGGCAAGCAGGTTTCGATTGGCAACGGACAGTTCAGTACTCAGTGGGGTGACCAATACACGCCGCACAACATCGTGAAGGTCTTGATTCGCCGCCGCACAGAAACAAACTCGCAGGGACAACTGGTCGATAACCGTCTTCCGTTGTTCTTCGGCCCAGCAATTGGAAATCAGAACGTCACTTTGCAGGCAGAAGCCGTCGCGGCATTCCAACCGCGTGATATTTTGATTGTTCTCGACTTCTCGGCGTCGATGAATGATGACAGCAGTCTGGGCGCGATTGATGTCCTCGGCCGTACCTATGTCGAGAGCAACCTGCAGACGATGTGGCAGGAACTCGGCAGCCCCGTCTACGGCAACCTGACGTTCACACCGCAGTATGCGACGCTCGCAGGGGGACCGCTGACGGGTTCCTATCCACATATTGACGTCACTTATAAGCGTACTTCGGTGTCGATTGTCTCGACGAGCAGCCTGAAGAAAGTGACGCTGCGAATGTCCGGGAACCGCACGCAGACGTTCTCAAGTCTGTCCGGAACCACCGGGACCTTTCAGGGCACCGGCAGTAATTCGGGACGGGAAATTCAGAGTGTTTCCGTCGAGTCCGGTGGCAACGCGAACCGGTCCGGTGATGGTCTGGGCGAGCGTTTCAACATCAGCAGCTCCACCATTAAGACGGCTCTCGGCCTGACGGGTACGTACCCGTACGAAGAAGGCAGTTGGGACGAGTATATTTCCGCCGTGCAATCCTCGTCCGGCGACATCAAAGACGCGGGCTATCGTGATCAGTATGGTTATCTGACCTGGCTGCACTATTTGCAGTATGAACGCCCCGCTGCGGATGAGACCGCGGACTTGTGGAAGACGAGCGAACAGCCACTGGCCTGTCTGAAGGACGGCGTTGATCTGTTCATCCAGCATCTGATCGACCTGCCTTCTGAGGATCAGGTCGGACTGTCGATCTACACGCACACGAACTCCGCCGGAGCGATTCTGGAGCACGGACTGATTCGCGACTACGAACAGATCAAGAACACAACTCGTCAGCGGCAGGCCGGACACTATACCGGCGGCACGAACATCTCCGCTGGTATGGCTGTCGCTCGCGCGGAACTGCAAGCGCATGCGCGACCTCGTGCTCACAAGCTCATGCTCGTGATGACGGACGGTCAGGCCAATGCCCCCGGAAGCGCGTCTCAGGCTTATCAGGCCGTGATCACCGAGGCCTATGCCGCGAAGAACGCCGGTATCAAGGTGGTGACGGTCTCGGTGGGACTCGGCGCGGATACCGAACTGCTTGATGAGGTGGCGACGATTGCCAACGGCGAACACTTCAATGTCCCAGGCGGTCAGTCGATTGCTGATGTGCAAGCGCAACTGCTGCAAGTCTTCCGTCGAGTGGCGACAAGCCGTCCGTTGAAGCTGATCGATTAGGAGCGGGGGTTGCGGACTCGCGGCCGCAGCCCCTTTTAAATCCAGCCGTTGGCCATAGCCTCCGCATAACCCTTGGCTCGCAGTACCGACGCAGGGTTGTCCAATTGGCCGTAACCCCACTCGTTGTGTGTGGAGCGGTCGCCGTTGTAGTCGGTGTGCGTCATGTCCCGGACGATCTCCAGAATGCCCAGCTCGCGAGCCATGCGCCAGGTTTCCGCTTTCGTGAGATACATCAGTGGCGTGTGAATCCGGAAATCAACCTGCATCGCCAGCGACAGCGACGTCTGCATCGAATCGACGAAGACCCGCCTGCAATCGGGGTAGCCCGAATAGTCCGTCTGACACATGCCACCGACGAGATCACCAATCTCACGGTTGTAGGCGTGCCCGGCTGCCAGCGTCAGGAATAACGCATTGCGCCCCGGCACGAATGACGCTGGAAGGTCTGCATTCTTTGCGTGCTGGCTGGAGACATCCAGATTGTGTTCCGTCAGCGCCGAGCCGCTCAACGTGCCGCGGATATCAAAGATCGTCAGCGGCACGTTCGCCTGCTGAGCAATCAGCTTCGCTTGCTCCAGTTCGACAACATGCTTCTGCCCGTAATGAAACCCGATCGCTTCGACCCGTTCAAAGCGTTCCTTCGCCCAGTAGAGACAGGTCGTTGAATCCTGCCCGCCAGAGAAGAGGACCAGAGCTGATTGTGATGGCAAGGACGTCATGTTCGATTTGCTGGCTACTGATACTTCGGAATCTTGGGTTCAGGAACTTCGTTCAGCAGGCGTTCGATGATGGCCTCTGACGTGTAGCCTTCAGCTTGGGCCTGGAAGTTCGGGGAGATGCGATGTCGCAAGACAGGGATTGCGACGCGGCGGACGTCGGTCAGGCTGACGCTGGGGCGGCCATCCAGGGCGGCCATCGCCTTGGCTCCGGAGATGAGATACTGCCCGGCACGAGGACCAGCTCCCCAGTCAATCAATTCCTTCACGAACTTGGGTGAGTCGTCGCTCTTCGGGCGAGTGGCTCGCACCAGCCGTGCGACGTAGTTAATCGTCAACGGGCCGATCTCGATCTGGTTGATCTGCTTCTGCAGGTAAACGATCGCTTTCGCGGTGAGCACCTTGCGGACTTCCGGACGTTCGCCTGAAGTTGTCGCGATGAGGATGCGCTCCTCTTCTTCCAGCGAGGGGTAGTCGACCTTCACGTTGAACATGAAACGATCGAGCTGTGCTTCGGGCAGCGGGTACGTGCCTTCCTGCTCGATTGGATTCTGCGTCGCAATAACGAAGAACGGCTCAGGCAGCGGGTACGTGTTCTGACCGTAGGTCACTTCGCGTTCCTGCATGGCCTGCAGTAGAGCGGCCTGCGTTTTGGGCGGAGTACGATTGATTTCGTCAGCCAGCAGAATGTTGGTGAAGACGGGGCCCTGCACGAAGCGGAATTCGCGTTTGCCAGCGTCGTTCTCGTCCAGCACGTTCGTGCCGGTGATGTCCGAAGGCATGAGGTCCGGGGTGAACTGAATACGCTTGAATTGCACGTCCAGAATCTTGGCGATCGTCGCGACGACGAGCGTCTTCGCCAGCCCAGGCACACCAACCAGCAGGCAATGACCTCCGGTGAAGATCGAGGCCAGAATCTGATCAATCACCGCATCTTGTCCGACGATGACCTTATGAAGTTCTTCCGTCATCAGTTCGTGATGCCGCTTTAACTTTTCCAGGAACTCGTCGAAGTCGCGTTTTTCTGACACAGCAGCTTCCGCATGGCAGGGGAGAGGATTCAGTCCGGCAGATTCGACTGAAGCCACTCGCGCTGGTCAATGCTCGCCGGAGATTCAGTCTCGCCCCAATTCCAACTTGCCGGAAGAATTCTGGAATGCGTTTGTCAGTGAGGGCTGTTGGTTCGTAGCTAACAGAAAACTGTGTGGTGATTCCCGGAACGCCTTCGGGTGACCGCTGGCTGACAGGAATGCCCAAGCGGAAAGCGAACTGCGGATGAACTGACCAGCGGCAGAGTCGGCGGCACGATCGAGACGGATCAGCTACGACTCGCACTGCGTTTTGATTCTGGCTGGTGTGACTCATGATTCAACTCCTGGCTTTCAGCAGAAGAAGTTTCCATGAAGCGAACCCATGCGGCGATTCGACGGTGTAGTTGGGCGGTTCTGGCGGCGCTCTCGGTGGGAGCCAGCGCGGCACGGGCTGACGGAGTTTCGCAGCTCTATGAAGGACTCGACTCCGGCAAGTACCTGTCGGACTTGCGAGTCCTGGCCGAGGTAAAAGCTCCCAAGATTTTCACGGAAGGGCCGACCGTCGATCGTCGCGGACTGGTGTATTTCACGAATGTGTATGCCGAGCACATTCTCACATGGAACGGTCGCGAACTGGCCGTGTTTCGTGAGAAGACCAATCAACTGAATGGTCTGCACTTCGATCGCAACGGCGATCTGCTGGGCTGCGAAGGCACGGGCCAGGTCGTGCGCATCAACGTGAAGACCGGCGAACGTAAGGTGCTGGCTGCTGAGTTCAACGGTCATCCGCTGGGGGCACCGAACGACCTCACTACCGACGCTCGTGGTCGCGTCTACTTCACGTCGCGGTTGCCGAATCGAGAACCTGAGAAGGGCAATGTGAACTCGGTCTATCGCATCGATCCTGATGGCTCGCTGCACCGTATCCTGCACCTGCCGGACATTCACATGCCGAACGGCATTGAGACCTCACCCGATAGCCGCACGCTGTATCTCATCGAGTCCGCTCCTGAAGAGAACCGCAATCGCTGCATTCAGGCTTACGACATCGCGGACGATGGCTCGGTGAAGTTCCGCCAGACGGTGATCAACTTCTACCCCGGTCGCGGCGGTGACGGCATGGCGATTGACGCGGAAGGCAATCTATACGTGGCTGCGGGACTGCATGCGAAACGCGGCACCAGCGAGACGCTCGATACGAAGCCTGGCGTGCATGTGGTTTCGCCCACGGGCAAGCTGTTGGCCTTCGTGCAAACGCCGGAAGACACGATTACTAACTGCGCGTTTGGCGGATCAGATCTAAGGACGTTGTACGTCACCTGCGGAACGAAGCTGCTGAGTCTGCAGACGCGCATTCCCGGCAAGCCAGCATATCGACCAGATCAATGAGACTGATTTGGTTCAAAACTGTTGCGTTTTTCTTGTGAGCGATGCCAGTTCCACGCACCGACATCCACCACGGACGCCAAGATGGTCAATGCCGAGCTTCAGTTCTATCTCGCGAAAACAGCCTTCGCTTTTCGAGGTTACAATGTCACTAACCTCGGCAAGACGCCTGAGTTGCTGGAGCACCCTGTTTACGGTGCGACTTTGGCCAGGCACTTGCGAGAAGCCTCTGAGATGTTCTCAGCGGGTGCTCATCGTCCATGCGACCTGGTCGCGCGTGTGCGGGCGCGTGAAGAAACCTCACTGGATACCTACGGCGAGGCCCTCTGTCTGATCGCGGGCGCGTCGCTCGCACAATTGGAAATCCTGAAGGAGTCTTTCGGCATCGAATTGTCAGCCGCGAAGCTGGCGATTGGATATAGTTTTGGCGAAGTGATCGCCGCTGCCGCGACCGGCCTCTTCACGATGGACCGCCTGCTGGCGCCGATCCTTTCCATGACCGATGAGTGCGTGGAACTGGGACGCGAGGTGCGCATGGGAGTTGTCTTCTCGCGCGGACCGGTGCTTAACGTGGAGGCGATTGAGCGACTCTGCGTGGAAGTTACGTCACGCGGCGCTGGAACAATCGCGATCTCAACCTATTTGTCGCCCAATACAGTGCTGGTGCTGGGGCAGGGGGCTTCGCTGGATGCCATGAAGGCCGAGATCAAGCGCCGGTTTGATCGCGAAGTCCTGTTCAAAGAAAACCCCAATCGCTGGCCGCCGATTCATACACCGATCGTGCGCCAGAGACAGATTCCAGATCGAGCCGCCGTGCTGCTGGAAACGATTCCCGGCGGACTGCAGAAGCCCAGCATTCCGATTGAATCCTGTGTCACCGGCAAGGCCTCCTACAACGACTTCAACAGCCGTCGTTTGTTGAGCGAATGGGTGCTGCACCCGCAGAAGCTGTGGGGTGCATTGGAAAGCGTCTTCTCGCAAGAGGTCGACGTCATCATTCACGTGGGGCCGGACCCTAACATCATTCCGGCGACAATGGACCGCATTCGCAACAACGTGGAACTGCAACTCAATCAGGGCTACCTGATGGGCTTCGGCTTGCGAGCAGTCTCGCACATCGTGCGGTCGCGGCCCTGGGTGGCGAACTACCTCTCGAAGAACGCGGCTTTGCTGCGAGTGCCCCAGATCAAGAGCATCATTCTGGAAGACTGGCTACTGGCCAATTCCCCGGCGTAGAGCCTCGGCGAAGTCTTCGGGCGAGTTCGTGTTGCGCAGCGAATCAAGTTCGGGATCAACGTCGCGAAGTTCGTCGACCGAGACGCTGCGCGAGCGATGCTCCTGCACCAGTTTCAGCAAGCGACGCTGATTCGCGGCCAGGAGGTCGCGGGCAGGTTGTTCGAGCCGCGTGCGATAGACCGCCGTCAGCACGTGCACGAACTCGCCGTCAAACGGAACGACGGCGTCAAAGTCTTCCAGTTGATCGATCAGTCGCTGGATGAATTCAGGCTTGAGCAATGGTGCGTCGCAGGCCGTGACAAAGGCCGCGTCGCAGTCCTGTTGCAGATGCTTCAGTCCCGTTGCAAGGCCGGCCAGTGGACCTTGATCTTCGTACTCATCGCGAACAACACGGATGTCAGCAGGCAGCGGCGGCACTTCCTGCCCATTTGCGGCGACTACGATAATCGGGCTGACGACTTGACCGACAATGCGGCAAACGCGTTGCAGCATCAGTTCGTCACCGAACGGCAGCGACAGTTTCGGTTGGCCCATGCGGGTGCTTTTGCCGCCACAGATCACTACGGCGCCGAATCGCATAGCATCCCCATTCAGACGACGTGCACCACAACGCAGGTCACATTGTCGCGGGAGCCACCGTCGAGCGACGCCTGCACGATGGCCTCGGCTGCGCGTTGAGGTTCAGCGATCTGGCTCAGCAGTTCGCGGATCTCAGGATTCTTCAGGCCGTCGGTAACACCGTCAGAACAGATCACGTAGCGGTCACCGGCTTTGAGTTCGACTTCCTTGGTATCGACTCCCGTCCCGCCTTCCTTCGAACCGAGGTAGCGGTAAAGGACGTTGCGATAGCGATGCGTTACCGCGTCTTCCGCAGTGATCGTACCGGCATCCAGCAGCGCCTGAGTCAGCGAATGGTCGGTCGTGATCTGTTTAAGATCGCTGCCGCGCAGCAGGTAGACGCGACTGTCGCCGACGCCTCCGATGAACAGCCTGTCCGATACCGCGACGAGCAGGGCGATCGTCGTTCCCATGTTGTGAAAGTTGGGATCGAGTTCGCTGAGCGCCAGAATCTCCGAGTTCGCTTCGATGACCGCGCGGTCGATGCTTTTGCGAACCAGGTCGGCAGCGTCAGCCTGAAAATTGATCAGCTGATCAAGTCGCTTGGGCACGATCTGCGTGGCTAGCTCGCTCGCCTTTTCACCAGCACACTGACCGCCCATACCGTCGGCGACGACGAAGAACCTGCCTTGCGGGTCAACGAAGTATGCATCTTCGTTGTTCTCGCGGAAGTTCCCGACGACGCTTTGAAATCCAAACTTCAACTGGGGCATATTCAAATGGCCAAAACCAAAGACTCAGGCGACGAATCTAGTTAGCTTATTAACGTTTGAACGAGGTCTCGAACACCGAGAGTCGTCGCGGCGACCAACATTTCGCCCGCCTCGAACCCGGCACTGGTCCCGAATAATCGGGCCTGGCTCTCAACCAGTCGAAATATCCTTTCCTTCGCCGGGGGAAACTGCGTCTGGTACGCCCGCACCGCCGCAAGTTTCAGATCCAGCGTGTCAGAAATATCTACCACCAAGTGTCCCGCGCCCGGAGGCGGCTGCAACGAGGAAAACCCTAGCGAGTACCAAAGTTGCTTGGCCACTGTATGAACAGGCAAAGAATCGAAATAGTCGTCCCATTTGGTCAGACGGGCATAAAAGACCCCAGCATCCGTAATTTGTGAGGCCTGCCAGTGATCTGGTGACGCCAGCGGGGTCTTTCCGGCCAAGCCCAGCAAAATCTGCGGCCTATGCAGGCGAATCACCTTGCCCAAAGCGACGCGGGATTCGAAATCGTCAAACAGCCGTCGATTCGGCAAATCCAGCGTAACTCGCACCTGCACGCCCAGGATCTCTGCTGCCTGACGAGCTTCCGCCAAACGCACTTCCGGTCCGGGGCTACCGGGGGTCGGTTCACCGTCAGTCAGGTCGCAGATGCCAACTCGATAGCCCTGTTTCACGAGTTTGGCCAGCAATCCTCCAACGCCGATTTCCACATCATCTGGATGCGCTCCGACGGCTAGAACATCCAGCGGCGGGGGCAAAGACGCAGACATGGGGAACTTTCTGACACTCTAAGAACGGATCGGCAGGCTGCGGGCAACAAACCAGCAGGCGACCGGAACCAGCTTTAGTTCGTCAGCCGCTGTTGATAGAGCCGTTGAATGTCGTCCACTGTCACGGTGATTTCCCGGGTAAATCCGGTGTGGGCTCGTTCGTAGTGGATTTTGGACGCCAGCTTCGGAGACCGATGAATGGCTTGCGAGAGCAGCGCTCGGTCTTCCGGCGTCAGATTGCCGACGCTGGGGTCCCAAAAGGTTTTGGTTTCGACCACCAGTTCGTCCACGCGTTCATCGTATTTGTCGTAGCCAGCCATCGTTCCTGTCCCTCGGTATTCCTGCGGCGGCTGGCGGTGATCAAAAACATGAACGGAGCCGTCAGTAAACGGCTCCGAGGCATGTCATCGCAGCCAACCGGAATCTACGAGGCAGTACTATAGCGAGGCGTTCTCGACGCGAAAGCAGAGTCGAGGGGCTTCGATCAACCGTGTCGGGTGGACACTCCTGTCCGAGAGCCGGACAAGATTGTCCGGCCTGCGTGCCCTTCCCGTTTAGCCGGTCTACTAGTCGCGATCGTGGCCGTAGTGGCCCTCGCCAGCGGCACCGTTCGTAATCAGGTCGAACTGGCTGTCGCACAGGTCACGCTCGTCGTTGAAGTAGCTGCCAACGACGGCGGCCTTGTTGGGCGAGCACAGACCGTTGAAGACATAGCTCTGCTGCACAGCTCCAACTGCTGAACCGACGTCTTCGAGTTCCTGGTTCACGCCGTGAGAAATTTCGGCGAGGCCGACGATGAGCGACAGAACGGCGATCGTGGCAACGAGGATCAGTTCAGCGGAAACAATGAAACCGTTTTCGTCGCGGAGCAACTTGGTGATGGTGAGCTTCATGGATCGGACCTTTGTGTTGATGTTTGGTGTGGATGGCGTTCACTCCAACACAACTCTGAAGAACGGTGGTTGACTCGCGGGTTCGATCGATTGCTGGAATCGTGCGAATTGGCTTCCGTGAGTCTCACCGGTCGGCAGTGGCTGATTTCCCGGGATCAGCGTGTCGTGCTGGTGTGGGGGAGAGCTAAAGCAGGCTCGGTGCCAAACGCTTTTGGCGCGTTCAATTTTTTGAAGAATGCGCGCCAATCCCTATAAACAAAGGCTGTTTTGTGTTTCAGCAACTTTACACCTCACGGCGACACCATCTAAGCGTGTGGTGTCGTGGCAACATCGCGAGGTTGCCCGTCAACAGGACGTCGCGGAAACACAACGCCAGAGCTACTGCCGCTGAGTCACCACGTCGCCCTTCGCAGTGCGGACGTCTTTGTCGAGGTTCTCCAGCAGCGTCTTGAGTTCCGGATTTGCAGCTTGGATCCGAAGTAAGGCCGCACGACTGTCAACGACATGCGCGGGCAGCTTGTCCTCAGTCTTCGGGATGTCCCGGCTGCATTGCCAGACGAACCTGCTAGCCGCAACTCGCAGGCTTGGTTCGGCCGCCGGATCGAGAGCCATCGCCGTGATTTGATCCAGAACAGTCCAGTCCTTCCAACGCGATAGGTCGGTGATGGCCACCTCCACGAACTGCGGACGTTTCAGCAGCAGCCTGAGTGAGACTTTCATCCGTTCACGGGGAATGCGTTCGCCACCGTACTGCCACATGAACCGCAGCGCCTGCAACGCGGAGTAGGTCTCTCTTGGGGTAATCTCGGTTTCGTTCTGTTCTGGCTTCTCCAGTACGAACTTGTTGGCATCGAGTACTGCCAGTCCGGCTTCGCCCTTCAGCCAGAGATAGCCGCCCATCATGCCGTCTGCTGGCAAACGCCATTCGTTCGCCGGTGCCAGGACGTAGTCTTCCAACCGCTGAGCGTCTGCCTGATTGCCGCACAGTCCCAGCAGCATTCCATAAAGCCCCCGTCGTGGGGTTGGAGTCCGCTCGCCGAAAACCCAGTCTCGGAGTTGATCTCGCGGCAGATGGTCGCGAATTGCGTAAATGTCTTCGAACCGCACGTTCGTGAACTCAGCGAAGGCGTCGTTGCTGATGAAGACGTCCGGGTGTTCGAGATACTTCAGAAAGTAGGCGAGTTGCTGGCTGCCGGTTGCGTCTTCAGTCGGCGTGCTGGTGATGTACTTGAGCCGTGTGTCGTCGATATCGAAGGAGCGGTTCCAGTCCAGACGAACGATGTTCGTTCCCAGCCGGCGAGCCATCATGAGTTGGCGTGAGCCAAGCGGCTTAGAACTGGCTCCGGGGATCGTGAGCTCATCGTTGAGCCGCGGTTGGCCTTCATGGGTCTTGATCGTCGACCGCACCGTAAAAACGCTCGTGCCGGGTTCATCTTCGGTCGCGTCTTCGCCCCCCGTAAGTTCCACGATGACTACGGCAACATGATCTTCGATGTCCTGCCGCAACGTCGGGATCGGCTCACAGAACGGGCAGGCCTGGGCAACGCTGGCACAGAAGGTTGTGGCGATCACCAGCAGGCAGGTTTTCAGCGTGAGCCTGAACATGATCCGTCCGTGGATTGATGTCAGAGGGGCGTCAATGTCGAATGAGCTTCATCGATTCCAGCTTGAGGAAACATGAGCCGGAATCTCAGAAATGCCCGAGTTCGAAGATTTAGACCAGCTTGCCCCGTCACCTTTGACCTCATCTCGCCGTTGTGAGGCGAAGAAGCGACCGATCTAAATCTAAACGCTCCCCTCGCCCCTCTGGTGAGAGGGGCTGGGGGTGAGGGGTGACGTCAGATCCCGTTCGCTGCAGCGCATCGGCTTCGCAGACACCCGAGCGAGAGAGGTCCGTCAGTCGATGCAGACCAGACCCTTGCTCACAATGCGGCGGAGGCCTTCAGGAACAGCTTGGGCCATAACCTGCTTCACCACGGCCACATCGTTCACGGTCTTGCCGTTGTCCTGAACTTTCAGACGCCCGGCTTGGACGGCACCGGTCATGGCTTCGCAGAGCGCCGCCTGATCGCGTTCACCGTCGAGGAACTGAACCAGAACCTTCTCGAAGTCCGACAAACTCGAAACCGCGTGCTGCAGATTGGCGACCTGCTGATTCGCGGCAGCGTAGGCTCGAGCAACGCCAGTGACGCGGGGACGCTCTGGCACACTCCACGCGAACGGAGTCGACGTAACGGACGCATCCACCATCTTGGCGAAGAAGGCTCGCATCAGCGCGGGCAAAAGAATCTGCGTGTGCCGCGCGATGTCCTGTTCTGGCTGCTCGCCTTCGGAACCGGTCCACAACCGCGCACAGGCGGCCTTCAACAGATCCTCGAACGGAATGAGCTTCGGCCATGTTTCCGACAGCACCTGCATGGCGGCTTTTACGATCGGCACAGAGCACGTGAGGTTCGTGTTGCCGCGACGGAAGATCACGTCGCCCGCTGCCAGCGGATCGGTTCCTTCCTGAACCTTCGCCGACGACCCCAGATAGAGACCGCGGAGTGTCTCACCGTTGAGATTGCGTGGCAGTTGCAGATTCTCGTGAGTCAGCAGCGTCGAACGAAACAGTCGATTGCGGACGAAGTCCATGTACTGCTCGGTCTGGATGATGTCGCTCGACAGCTTCTGCAGACCGGTCACAACCTGCGGCGGCAGATTCGACAGCAGCATCGTGTCGTACTCGGCTTCACCGAGGTATTGCAGCTGGTACTTCTTGGCTCGCGTGATGAACTCATGGAAGTAGACCGGGTCGTTCGTCTCTTCCAGATGGTCGTGATGCAGATAGAACGGCGGAGCGGAATCGATCTTCTTGAGTTCGCTCTTTAGCAGAATGCCGTAGGCGTTGTTCTCGGCGGGCACCGAGTTCGCCAGGAACTCAATCAACGCGCGGCTTTCACGCAACTTGTCGTCCGGGCGACCGAACAGATTCGCGCGGTAGAGCATGGCGTCGCGAATGATGCCACGCATTTTCCAGCCGGGCAATGTATTATAGCTGATGTACGCCACGCCCTGGTCGGACAGGTTGCGGGAGGAGACTTCCAGAATCTTTTCCTGCACGTCGCGCGGAACCCACGACAGCACTCCGTGAGTGATGATGTAGTCGAACTTTCCGAGGTCCGGGCCGATCTCCAGAATGTTGCGATGCAGAATTTTGGCATTCGTCAGCCCGGAGTTCGCGATCAGCTTTTCGCCGATCGCCACCTGACGCTGTGAACCATCAACGCCGACGACTTCTGAATTCGGAAATCGAGCGGCGATCGGCAGGATGTTGCCACCGCTGGAGCTACCCAGTTCCAGCACGCGGCAGTTGTCGAGCTTCGCGGGCTTCATGCCGAAGACGGTCGCGACCGTCGCCAGGCGATCCGGATGCGATTGCTGAAAGGGCAAACTGTCGTAGGGAACTTCATCGTAGCGGTTGGGCGAATCAGCCATGACTCTGTCTCTTTCTTCTCTCTCGCGATGTGCACCTCGGTCTCTCCGTCCGGTGTCTCAATTCGAACGGCACAGGCTGGGGACATTAGTACTTGCGGAAGAGAGATGCAGCGCCGAGTTGGGCGAGTCGGCGCAGAACCTGCAAGAAAGAGTTTTGGCGTCGGCGATCGCTATTCCCACTCGCGACCGATGATCAGCCGCTTGTTGAGATTTCGCTTGCCGCCGATCTGCTCCAGGTTGAGCCACAGGGCCTGTCCGCGCAGGGCATCTGCGCTCGGCAGGTAATAGAACTGACGGTCCTCGCCCCGTTTCAGATCACTGACGAACCGGGTCTGCCGCTTCTGGCCGCTCACCGACAAACTGCAGCGGAATTCCAGCATTTCTTCGGGGCGGGTGTTGTTCAAGACGATCTGTTCGATCTCGAGACGGCCGTCCGGCAGTTTGCGGGTCCTGACATCGACCACCACGTCACCCAGACCGACTTCCAGCGAGCGATAGACTTCGATGGTCTCCTGCTTGTCGGCAGCCAGTTTGAATTCCACGATGGCATCCACGGTGCCCAGGCTGGTGTCGTCCGGCATCTGGATGTTGGTCGGTAATCGGAACGCATCGCCCGGCGCAACGTTGACCGTCCAACTGGACGGCGTTGCTTCCCAGCCGCGCGGCAGCTTGAGTTTGGCTTCCAAAGTCACCGACCGGGAAAACGTGTTGCGGCCGAGGATGGCATTTGGATGAGTCCCGCGAGCACTCGGCACGCGGGCGTTTTCAAAGCCGACGGCAATGTTCCACTTCGTGATCGGCGAGGAGCAGCTCATACAGAACAGGGGAGACGGTCCGACGGAGATCGTCTGCACGCCGTCTGTGCGGGGCAGCTTCTCACGTTTTCCCCACAGATCCTGCTGCTCGACTTTGTCGCCGAGATTCAACTTCTCGGTTGTCGGAACGTCGGCCGAGACGATCATCATCACTTCGCTGTTGCGTTCGAAGACGTAGTTCGTTGACTTGTTCGGCAACCGCAACGTCCCGATGTATTTGGCGCCTTGCAGAGCCAATGTTGTCGTTCGCCAAGGCAGGAACAGCACGCCCGGCGAACCATCCTCGCGGACCAAACCCCGGTCAGGTTCCATCGCGTTGGCGGCAAAGATGCCGGATGCATCATGCGTCCGGGCCAGAATGAGTTGCTTCGCCAAACGCACCGCGCGCTCTTCCACTGATTGGTTGGCGGATGGCAGTTCCAACGTCATCCAGCGTTCCGTCGCCTGGCCTCGATGATGATCGAGGTAACGCGCCAAATGGTCGTCCGAAATATCAGTCTTCATCAGCGAACTGACAAAGGCGCGGCCAGCGCCATTCGGCGGAGCCACATCTTGCGGCCATTCCCAAGCGACGCCCAGTTTTGGCGGTCGGCCCGTGCGCCCGAACTCCTCGCGCAGCCGGTCGAACAACGTTGACAGGTTCGCGGCTTCCACGAAACCAAGATCGTCGTCAGCACCGAGTTGCCAGTAATCGACCGACGATGAAAACCGAATCAGCACTGGTTCGAGCGACGGTCCCCAGAAGTCACGAGGCTGACCGAAAACGTCACTTGCTGCGACCGTGCCTTCACCAAACCGCTTCGCAACTCCGGATGGTGGCTCACCCAGGATGCCGACGACGTTCACCGCGCGATCGGTCAGGGACTCGATGAGCCCCAACAACTCGGCGGGTGTTTGCGGAGTCTCATTGTGAGCGGCCTTCCACAGCGGCAGTTTCAACCAATGAATGCCTGCCTGGCTGGCCACATAGGAGACATCTCGGGCCGCGAGGTTGCCGTAGCCGTTGGGCAGCGACCAGCCGAATTCACCCTGTGGTCGCGGCGTCGCACTTTCCAGCACTGCGACTGTGGTCTCACCCAGCAGCATTAGCCGGCCCTGCCGGTTCAGGTGCGTCCGCACGAAGTAGCATCCGGGGTCCTGTGGCTCGATCGTCCATGAAAACGGAAACCGCGTCGGGCGGTCGGGCGATTGCATGCGTTCGGACGTGAGCTGCAGGCTCTCGCTGCGTTTTGCCAGTTCCTTGCCGTTGATGTCCGTCAGCGACATGAACAACTCGAATGGCACTCCAACCTCGACGCCGGAAACCTCAACGGAGATCGGAATCTCATTCTCTGGCGCGATGTAGCGTTCACGCACGTCACCCGTGATCTTCAAGCGTGGCAAGCGCCCAACGGAGAGATCATCGAACCAGACGCTGCCCGTCAGATCGGGTTCCTGTCCGCTGGCGATGTGGCAACCGATGACCACGAAGCGTGCATCCGGATGCGGCACCATCGGGCCGAGCTCCAGATGGACCCACTGGCGATGTGATCCTGTCACAGCCTTGGTCAAGAATTGCTGCAGCCGTTCCTTGCGATGATTCAGGAACGAGACGGAGTACATCGCCGCGTCGTTCTTCAGTCGGTCCGTGCGAATAAAGCCGCGAAACACATAGTTGAAGTCCGGATCGACGCGCGCCGCATGAGTGATCGGCGAGTAGTACGTCAGTCGCGCGCCATTGATGCGCACCTTCAGGCTGTTACGTCCCGCGTGAGCGGTAGTCTCGTCGAGCGCTGCTTTCACGTACGTCGGAAACTCGGGACCACGCCGCCGAATCCAGTCGTCCGGCAGACGGTCGGCATCCTGATCCTCGATCTCCTCGAAGGAGAACTTGAGGAAGTCAGTTGCGGCGGCGAACGGGTCCAACGGCGCTTCCGGCTCAGCGGCGCTGAGGACCGTCAGCAACGTGGCCAGCAGTGCCGCGAATGTATTCATAGTGATTGCAGAGGGCGTGTGTTGATCAGCGGGCTATCGACTCAGCCCTCGTCAGTTTTGAATCCACTTCGCGGGTGTCGCTTATCGCAAACGCGTCCCCACGATGTCGTCCGATCGCACGGCGGTTTGGACGTTCGTGTAACGCTGCGGAGCGAACTTGAACTGGTTACGCGACTCGAGCGACCCGAACAGATACAGCTCACCGTCAAAGAAAGCTCCGTATTCCACGCTGCCCTGTACGGCTCGCGACGAGCGATACAGTTCGACCGGGTCGCAACCCAGCAGTCGCGGCGAATAACGCTCGGGATTCGCTTTGAAGAGACGCACTTCCTCATTGCTGGCCATGTAGTAGACGACGCCCTGATAAGTCACCGTGAGGTTCGACTGACCTTTGACCCATTGTTTGGTCTGCTTCACTGCCACCGGGCTGTAGCCATCCAGACCGACCAGCAGGTTTTCGCCTTGCGTGACCTTCGTGGCATTCGTTTCAGACTCAGTGGGCGGCGGCGGAGTCGTAGGCCGGGTTGTTTTGGCGACGAACGTGCTGTCGTTCATCGGGTTCACCGACGGCATCGGCGAAGATTTGGGATCTGGTTTCACAACCGGAGGTTGGAGCTTCGCGATCGCCGTCTGACGTTCCTTCTGGAACGCTCCGCCCCATTGTTTCATGGACGCGAGATAATCGGCCGACGAACGGTAAGCCGACGTCTTGGCAACAATCCGTCCGTCCGGCGAGATGATCATGTCGGTGGGAAGTGACTCGACTCCGAACGCCTTGACCAGTTCGTATTGTTCGTCGTTATCGATCTTCACGCCGATGAATTTCACGCCCAACTGCTTGATGACTTCAGGCGTGTTCAGAGTCTCACGTTCCATCTGCTGGCAGGGGCCGCACCAGGTCGCTCCGAAGTGGATCACAATCGGCAGGCCGAGGCGTTCCGCTTCGCGTCGCGCCTGGGAATAGTCGCTGATCCACTGACGAGGTCCTTCCGTGGAAGTGGCCGTAGTCTGTGCCGTCAAAGTTTGCCCGATGAATGCACTCATCGTGACCAGCAGGGTCATCATGACCGCTCGTCTCAACATGGCGTTGCCCTTAATCGATGGCCTCAATCGGCCTTAAATGACAGGCTCAAATGGCAGGCTTCTGCCTGTATCGACCACCGCGCCGACGCCCGTCTTGAGCGTTCTTCCGCCTGTTTCCCGTTTGCGGGCTAATTGCTCGGGCCTTAACGATTCTGCCGACGACAGCCTCTTTGACCGCCGCCAGGGCCAGGGCCTATCATCCGGCCAGATTTCGCGGGGCGAGACTTTTGACTCGTCGGCCCGGCTCAGGTGAGCCGCGACATAGCCGAAACCTCGTTCCTGTCTGCTCACATTCGAGGTGTTTGATGCTGCCGTATGCCACGCTGGCGGAAGATTTCTATTGCAACATGCATCTCAACACCGAGATGGCGTTGCCCGCCGGACGTGAAACGATTCTTGGCTTCTTCGAGCGTGTGCAGAAGAACTACCCGTCCATGCGCAACTTCTTCACGCGCGAGAGTGGCGATTTCGTTCTGGAAGAGGACAAGGAAGGCGGCCACCAGCGGTGGCTCTCCATTGAACCGCGTCGTATCTGCAGCGGCTTTTTGAACCCGCCGACCATCGAAGAAGCGATGGAGCAGCATGAACTGATCCTCGACCTGATTCCCTACATGCTGTCGGTCAGCAAGCTCGACTGCGAAGCGCTCGATTACCTGATGGGCTTCGACTACGAGTATCGCGGCAATCACGACCAGTTGGTGACCGACGTGCTGGGAGTGCCGCAGGCATTCGCATCCTTCGCCCACCTGCCCGGTGCTCACATGCTCAACTTTGAGCCCACGCTGACGCTCGCTCTGGAAGATTCCTGTCGCCGTCAGGCCCGTTTGCTGGTTGAAACGCGAACGAATGCTTATCAGGTGCGCCGTCAGGAGTTCCCGGAAGAGAATATCACCGTGTACTTCACGGTCCGGCAGTACGGCAGCCTGGGACACAATGCGTCGTTCATCGATACACTCCGCGAACTGCGCGTGATGAGCGAAGAGTTGATGGAGCAATGCGTCATTGAGCAGGTCCTGCGACCGTTGCATCAGGCGCTGGAATCACGCTAATTGACCGCCCCGACCACCACGCTGCGGGTTGAATTCCGTTAAGGCGCAAGCCAACGGTCGAACTGCAGCGAACAATACATCCCGACCAATTTCATCCAGGAGACGCCTCGTGTCCGTCACTCTCAGCGAATTCGCCCAAGGACTGAATGTTGAAACGGCTTTCACCGTGCTCGCGATTGCCAAGCAGCGCAAAGCTCAAGGCAAAGATGTTGTAGAACTCGAAATTGGTGACAGCCCCTTCGACAGCACGGCGAACGCCAAGCAGAGCGGTGCTCAGGCCATCTCCAACAACCAGTCGCATTACTGCCCCTCACCCGGACTGCCTGAATTCCGCGAGGCGGCTGCGAACTTTGTGAAGTCAGAATTCAACATCCCGGCTCAGGCTTCCAACGTAGTGGTCGCTCCCGGTGCGAAGGTCTTCGAGCAGTTCTTCTGCGAAGCGTTTCTGAATCCCGGCGACGGCTGCCTGGTCTTCAGTCCCTACTTCCCGACCTACATTCCCAACATTCTGCGTCGTGGTGCGCGGCCGGTGTTCGCTTCGCTGAAGCAAAGCAACGAGTTCCGCCCCGCCGTTGCGGACATCGAAAAATTCCTGAACACTGACAAGGCGCCGAAGGCGATCATGCTGAACTCGCCACACAACCCGACGGGCGGCGTGACCACCGAGCAGGACCTGCGCGATATCGCCGATCTGGTCCGCGGCAAGAACGTGGCCGTGTTCAGCGACGAACCCTACTGCCACATGGTCTGGAAGGGACGTCACCGCTCGCTGCTGGAACAACCGGGCATGATGGATCAGTGCATGGCGGCTTACACCTTCAGCAAGTCCTACAGCATGAGCGGCTGGCGATTGGGCTTCAGCATCGCCGGCGCTGCGATTACCGACGCCGTGTCGAAGATGGTCAACACGACGCTGTCCTGCACGCCGCCGATCGTGCAACTGGCCGGTAAGGCCGCGCTGGAGAAAGACTCCGTTGAACGCGACGCCGTGATGCAGAAGTTCCGCGAGAAGGTCGTGCTGCTGACCAACGGCCTGAACCAGATCCCCGGTATTAAGACGCTCGACCCGACATCCACGTTCTACGTCTTCCCGAACGTCGCCCCGATCTGCAACAAGCTGGGCATCAAGAGCCACGGCCTGGCGCTCTACTTACTGGACGGTGCCGACGACAAATTCGGCGTGGCCTGCCTGGGTGGCGAATGCTTCGGCGAAGCCGGTGAGGGCTTCCTCCGCTTTAGCTGCGCCGAACCCAACGACCGCATCACTCAGGCGATCAACTTCCTGCCCAAAGCCTTCGAACGAGTCGACCGCGTCCAGACTTACCTCGAAAAGAATCCTCAGTTCCGCCTGACGTCTCCGTACCCAGAGGCGTGATTTTGGGTGGTATTTCGTCCCCGATCCTGTTGCCACCCCCGGCGGATTTTAAGTCCGCTGGGCGTATTTCCGATCCTGTTAGCGATTGGACATGTGCCACAACTCCGAACTTGCTTAGCGAGTGAGTTGTCCGAAGCCGAAGGCTCTACATGGCGGGCGAAACCGCGGTGGATCGGGGTAATCGCTCGCTTCCAGCCTTATCGAAGGACCACCTTTTGGTAAAAATGCGAACAACGTGACAGAGAGTTGGCCTTGTGGCGAAATCGGCAGACGCAGCGGACTTAAAATCCGCCGGGGTTAACTCCCCATACGGGTTCGAGTCCCGTCGAGGCCATTTGTGGAGCTTTCCGGTCAGTCCGTTCTTCTGACTAACGCGGCAGCTTGATCGGCGTGGCCAGTTCTTTTGTGGCCCATTCGTCGAAGAGTTCGACCTCGGCGGTTTCCCAGGTGAAGGGCGGCAGGATCGGTTCTTTGCTGTGCAGGGTTGCGACTGGCTGCCAGGTGGCGTGGGCTTTGTCGAACCACTTGCGGGCGACGAGGTCGTTGCCCAGTCGATGGTGGGCGATTGCCAGCACGTACCAGTCCAGATTGTAGCCAATCCCATTGGGGTTGATCGCCATACCGCGTTCGATGGCGGCGATGGCGTCCACTTCGTAGCCCACGACCAGGTAAATCGTCCCCAGCGTGTTGAGGTTCGAGTCGTTCGCGCCGAAGCCCACCGATCGTTGAGCCTGGGCAACTCCTCGCCGCGCGATGTCGAAGTCCAGCGGGCCGAAGCAGCAGTTCCACGCCAGGGCGTTGGCAGTGATTTGATCGCTGTTGTGGCCGAACCAGTCGAGCTGCTGCTGGAGCGTTCGCAGGTGGCCGCTTTCAATCCCGGAGCGTTGCCAGCAGTAAGAGGCGCGATGGAACAGGTCGCGAAAGTCCGGTGTCAGTTGTGAGCTGCGCGGCTGTCGTTCGATCTCGGCGGAATAGGCTTCAGCCGCGACCTTCCAGTTGCGCGAGCGTACCGCGATATCCGCTTCGTACCGCAGCAGAGACGGGTGTTCAGGATCTGTTGCAGCCAGATGATTCAGATAAACCTGAGCCCCCTGCAGATTGCCTTGCGCGAGGCAGTGCAAGAGCGAAGCTTCGTGCTTGGGCGGTGACTCGATGCGACGTTCGCGACGTTTTTGATGATGCCGAAGCGGGTCCTGCGGAGCTTCCCAGATGCGCATCGCGCCGCCCGCCGAGATTTCAATCAGTCGACCGCGCTGCGGGTCGAAAGCGAGTGCGTATTCGACTTCCGTAGATGGCTCGAGAGCCATCAGTTCCAGGCCGGTTGGCAGGTCCCACAGGCGGATCGTGTGATCGTAGCTCGCCGTTGCCAGCCGCTGATTGTCGGGACTGACTCGCAGCTTCGAGATCGCAGCAGCGTGACCGAAATGCGAATGCTCCAGCTGCCCGTTGTTTAGGTTCCACACGCGAATCTGCTGATCGCCGGATGCCACAACGACTCGACGTCCATGATCGAACACCGCGAGCGTTTCAACGCCTTCGGCATGACCCGGCAGTCGTTTCACAATCTGCTGCCGATCGACATCCCAGATCATGACGTCCGATTGGTTAGTGCCGATCACGAGTTGCTGGGTCTCGGGACGCCACGCGATTTCGACCACCTTCCCCAACGGTTCTGATGCCTCCTGGACGATCTGTTGCTGGCTGATGTCCCAGACAAAGAGCTTCCCGTCCAGACTTCCGCTCGCGAGCTGCCGGCTGTCAGGCGAAAAGTCCATCGCTTTTACATAGGTCTTATGCCCTCGCAGTTCTGCGACGACCTTCCACGACTTGGTATCAACCACTCGAAGCACGGGCACGCTCTCAAACGCGCTGACTGCGATCAGCCGACCGTCCGGGCTGAGAGCCAGCGTCAGCAATTCGTTCGTGGAAATCTTTTCGTTACGGAGCAGGGTTCGTGAGTTGATATCCCACAGACGAATGTGGCCATCGCGGCAAGCAGTGACGACAGACTTGCCGTTCGGAGTAATGAGCACGTCCAGCATGCGTTGCCGGGGACCGGCGAATTCATCGAACTCATCCGAAGTACGCGTCAGATCCCACAGATTGATCTGGCGATCCAGGCCGACAGAAGCCAGCCAACTGCCATCGGGTGAGAACTTCACATCGCGCACAGAGCCATCATGGCCGCGCAACGTGCGGTCAACTCGCAGCGTCAGCGGGTCAATCAGTGAAATCGTGCCGTCATCAGACCCCGCCGCCAGCCAGCGACCATCCGGGCTGAACGTCAGATGAAACACCCAGCGCTGATGATGTCGGAACGGAGTGATGAGTCGTCGCTCGCGAACATTCCACAAGCGGATCTCACCGTCTTCCGAAGAAGATGCCAGCAGCTCATCGTTGGGGCTGAAGGCCATGCCGCTGGTCTGATTGCGATGACCGGTCAGCTTCGCTTCTTCGACCCAGACCAGGCCCGTCGTGTCATCCTTCGCCGGAGTCCACAGCCGCACTAGTGAATCGAATCCGCAGGTTGCCAGATGCTGGCCGTTGTGTGACAGCTGCAGGTTCAACAGCGGGCTGTCCGACACCTGCCATTCGGCGAGTTTGCTGCCGGTTTCCACATCCCAGATGCGGATCTTGCTATCCCAGCACGACGTGATCACTCGCTGGGAATTGGGAGTGAAGACCACGCTGCTGACGTGATCTGGATGCGGCAATTCGTAGACCACCTGGTGAGTGTGCGCGTCGCGCAGGAACGTACCGGCATTGATACGTCCCGCTGTGACCAGCCAGCGTTCATCGGGGCTGAAGTCGATTGACTGCACCGGCCCTTCGTGTTCGGTGAGTGTCTTCTCGCACGTGCCCGTGCTGACGTCGAACACGTGCAGGCCGCGCCCAGCGAGCCAATCAGTTACCAGCAACTTCCGACCATCGGGGCTGAAGCTGGTGGTGTGATAGCCGTCTTCGGCAGGGATCACTCTGGGACGAGGGCCGCGCAGAATCGGATTTGAGAATTTGCGAAACGAGGTCTCGCGCAGCGACGACAGGAAGTACCACTCCCAGTTTCGCCAGTCGCGTTCGCCCTCTGACTTCGGTACACAGCCGGGGCCGTCCAGAATGGACCGCATGCGGGCGACGTTGCCGTCGAGCCACTCGCGGTACGCCAATTGGATGTGCGACGCGTAGGTTGTGCGACGAGCCCGCTCTTTGGCACTCAAAGCATCGTCGCGAGCGGCTTCAGCATCGATGCGGGCTTCAATCGCTTCGCCGCTCGACTTTGTGGCTGAGTCACGCGACTTCTCGGCGCTGATGCGCGCGTTGTCCGCGAACTTACGCTCTTCAGCGAGGCGACTGGTGAACCCGGCCCACAGTCCGATGAGCACCAGCACCGAGACGCTGCTGAGTGCGATCAACCATGCTCCCGCCGGATGTCTGCGAGCCCATTTCACCGCGCGCTCGAAGGCGCTGACGGGGCGCGTCAGGATGGGTTCGCCGTTGAGGAAACGTCCGAGTTCATCGGCCAGTTCGAGCGCCGAGTGATAGCGCGCAGAGGCTTCCTTCTGCAGGCACTTCAGGCAGATAACTTCCAGATCGCGCGGAATGTGTGGCTGCAGCTTGGTCGGGGGCAACGGGTCGGCGGACCTGACGAGTTCAATCGTTTCGAACGCGGTCGGTGCTTTGAACGGCGGGCGGCCAGTCAGCATCTCATACAGGATCACACCGAGTGCATAGACATCGACACCCGGCCCGAGCGACGACGTGTCACCAACGGCCTGCTCGGGAGCCATGTAGCTCGGTGTGCCAAAGATGGCACCGGTCACCGTGATATCGCGTTCGTCATCGCGACGCTTCGACAACCCGAAGTCAGCAATCTTCGGCACGCCATACGTCGTTCCCGCGCGTGCGGTACGTTCGTTGGTCCAACTGGAACCAGAAGCGCTCGCGCCGTCGGGGTTCACCAGCAGAATGTTCGCCGGCTTGAGATCGCGATGCACCACTCCCCGCTCATGAGCGCTGTGAATGGTGCGGGCCAAAGTCTCGACAAGTTGGGCGGCCTGAGTTGCTGATTGAGGCTCGCCGCGAATGCGATCGGCGAGATTGCCGCCGTCGATGTACTCGAGCGCGAGAAACGGCTGACCGTCTGATTCGCCGACCTCATGAATCTGGACGATGTGCGGATGCTGCAGGAGGGCGATGGCTTCCGCCTCACGCTGAAACCGCGACAGCAGCTCGTCGCTGCGGCTGGTGCCTTCGACCATCTTCAAGGCGACCATGCGGTTGAGTCGCAGGTGCCGCGCTTGAAAGACCACTCCCATGCCCCCGCGACCCAATCGGCGCAGGATCTCATAGCCGGGGATCTTCGGCAGAGTCCGCGCGCCGTTGGACGGAATCGCGAACAGCTCGGTGTCGGAATCGCCAAACACCGGCAACCAGTTCACGTTCGGAAAGCGGCTTTGGTAGTCCGCCAGCTTCGGCTTTTCACCCGCGCTGCGCAGCAGGTCCACTTCCACCCGCACCAGTTCCAACAGGACTTCATCACGCTCGGAGCCGTCGAAGTTGTTGATCAGGTCTTCAATGCGCTGCCGATCGCCGTGACGCCACGCGGATTCAAAGTCGTCACAGACTTGATCCATGCGCAACGCAAACTCAGGCGATAGCGACGTGCTGGAACCCGACATGCTCACGCTTCCCACAGAGTGCGGATGACTCGCAGCTTCCGTTCGACCGTGGCCAGCGAACGGTTCATCCGCGTGGCGATCTCCTGAGTCGTGTAGCCCTCGGTCTTCTGCAGCGCGACCGTTCGCAATTCGTCATCCGGCAACAAGGCCATCAGGCGGCGATATTCCTCGGCGACCAGCGCGGCGAATTCGGGAGTCGGCTCGGCGCTGATGAGGTCGTCCAGACAGGGAGCCGCAACGTCTTCACATGGGGCGTCGGTACCTTCGCTGAAGGTCCGGCCCTGACCGCGCTTCAATGCATGCTCGTCGCGCACGGCCCGGGCGGCTTTGCGGACGGTCAGAGTCACCAGCACCCGCCACAGATTGTCGCGGTCATCCATCCGAGGAAAACGACCGGCTTCCACACCGGCGAAGAAACTGTGAAACGCGCTGAGCGCAACGTCCTCGCCATCCATCGGCAAACGCGGGATGTCGCCCAGACGCTTGCGAGCCAGGCTGACCAACCTCTGGAAATAGTGCTCCCACAGCCGCTGAACCGCTTCGCGATTCCCCGCGCGCAGCTCACCGATCCAATGCGTCACCGAGTGATCCGCAGTCATGCAAATCGTCCCTTCGCGCCCGCGGCACCTGCCCGTGTGCCGAGCCCGTGCGGCTCCGTCAGGTGCGAGGGAATTCCAACCGATTCGCACACCGAATGCCAATCGGAAAGAAGGGTTGCATGCGGGATGTGAAGCAACCGGATCGCAATTCACGGTTTCTGCATAGTCGGTCACGCCCGGTGAACTGGCAGCGGAAACACGGTGCCGATTTGGCTGTCTATGACGACGATGCCGGTTTTGCGGAAGCTGCGGGAATGAACGCGAAGCCGATCAGCCCCGAAGCAGACTTCCTAGCGGTCCTTCAGGTCAGTGAGCGGATGATTTTTGTGGTCGGGCTCGTACTGACCCTCACCGCCCTGACGTCGCAGGCCGTGGAACCACTGGAGCTTCACTCGAGCCCACGGCAGTTTGTAGTCGTGGCCCCAGGTGCCTTCGCACTGATAGCAACGGTTCTCACCACCATAGGCAGCTCCACCGCCGACGTAGTAGCCCGTATAGTGGCGATCATCGGGGCAGCGCGCCCAAGGGGCGACGACGTGCGGGCAACCGGCCCGGCCGAGTTGTTCTTCGCGTGGGAGCGGCTCTTTGGAGGTTTCCCAGAGATGATACCCAAAGAATCCGGTGCGCGGATTGAGATCAAACTTGTACCACGGATAGCACGCCGACTCATCATCCTGAGCGGAAGTGGCAGTGGCAAAAACGCTCAGCGTGAGCACTGCAAAGCAGACTGTGCGCAGCATGATGATCTCCCTATCAACGCGGCGGCTGGGAACGAGACTCAACGCATCACGAATCATTTGTGTACGGATATGAAAAACCCCAGGTGCGTGAGACCTGGGGCTTTTTCACACATCAAATTGTCTGTGAAGCGATTGTCTGGCGTGGTTCACTGACGAGGGATTCAAGCCCGTTGGTTGGATGCTGTTTTTTCGCGACTCATTCGCGGGACAAGGCCGCAGCTTAACCACGTGGGTTGCGTAGGAACTTGAAGTTCGGCAGTCGAACACCGTCGACGAACAATTGATCGGCAGTTCTCACCGCTGAGGGAGGCATGAATCCCTGCGCGCCGGAGAAGGTTACCACGTCGTCCTGATCGACACCGTCGCCAGAAACGCCAAAGCCTCCCACTAAACGCCCGCCCTTGTAGACCGACGTGCTGCCGGGGAAGAACACAATGCCGTTCTGGTTGGCGATGTTGCCCGGATCGCGGAAGTTCGACGCCGGGAAGAACGCGTCATGACCCAACACAGACGTATTGGGATCAAACAACTGATTCGGCGCCAGCGGCAGTCCCTTCTTGTTGAACTCACCGACCTTGATGAATGCCGTCGACTCGACAATCGCGACTTTGTTGGCCTGACCAACCGGAGTGACTCCGATCACTCGCCCGATGTCCTTTAACTGGCTGAACGGGCCCGCGGCAGCGCCGTCGATACCCGACGGGAACCGCGGCTCAGCCAGAAAGCGGAAGGTGCGATTCGTGAAAGCCGCTCCGGCTGGCAAGAGACTGGCCGCCTGACTGGACGCGGCCCGCACGCGATCTTCCGTCTGAATGGCGGCTGAATCCGCGTAGTAGGCCGTGTTGCGAGCTTTCGCGACAGCTACGTCGATGGAGAAGATCGTCGCATCGCTCTGACGGAAGAGGCCCAGCACGTCGCCGTTCTTGTCCGCCACAGCAAAGACCATCTGAGTTCGCTGGCCAAGCGGCAATCGAATCGCAGCGCGGTCCAGGTTGGCTTCAGTGATGCCCTGCTGCACGATTCGCATGACGTCCGCGGTGGTGATATCTGGTCCTGGTACACCGTCGAAGTCGCCACCATTGTGAGGAGCGACGAGCCAGCCGCTCGCCACGCCTTTACCGTCAATCGACCTGGCTCCACCCGTTGTGACGATTTCATTGGCTGGGTCAGTGGGCAGGACAGCAGGATTTGCCGTCAATCGGCTGTTCGCGACTCCAGCTCCCAATCCGCGACCGAATTGCAGAAGCTGCTGCACGCCCAGGATGCCCGGAATTGGTCCCGCGACCTCCAGTGAGATGCCTACCAGATCAAGCCGTCCGAAGGGGATGTCCAATGTCGGCACCGGGTTGACCGTGATGTCAGCGCCGGCGGCACCCATGTTCTGAGCGGTGATGCTGCCGCCTGCCGTTGCCACTGCGATGAACTCGGCCTCGAGCACTTTAGGTGCGTTGGTGCGTTGAAATTCTGTTTGACCGATACCGGGAATAAAGTTTTGTTCGAAGTCGGCGGTACCAGCAACGCCGGGGAAGAAGACCCCGACACCGCCGATGAGCGTGTCGCCCACGCCGTTTCCATTGGTATCACGGTAGAGCGGTACGCCGCCGGGGAGGGTGGCGATGCCGCGTGACTGAGCGGCTGGGAACACGCCCGACACCGTGCCGTAAGACTCCGGCGCGTTCATCGGAGTGTCGACCGCCATCGTGACCGTACCTTCGGGCACGCCCATCGCATTCACTTCCAGAACGTCATCGCCATCCATGTCCTTGATGAGGTTGCTCAGCGGCACATTGAACCGCGAAGGCAGGATGATGTTGTCACCTGCAGTACGACGATTGCCGTCGAGTCCCGGGTGCACAAGGCTGTCGCGGTTGGTGTGCTCGATAGCAAACAGGTCCACTGGCGGCGTGTTAGCCACGGCGGGCGGGAAGTGACCGCCGACACCAATCGGAGCGACAAAGCCGGGGCCTCGGATGAACTGATTCGTACTGTTGGGATTTGAGGCGACTTCGCGATACGTGACGGTCGACTGGCTGATATTTCGAATTGTGCGCGATGTCAGCGGAGTACCCGCTCCTGTCCCTCGGAAGTCGACACCGTTGTTCGCAAAGAACGCGGCGGTGCGAGCCTTCGCGACAGCACCATCAATCGCAAATGTGCGAAGTTCAGGATTGCCCTGAATGCCGGGAGCGAGTCCATCCTCCATGCGTACGCCGAGAATGTTTCCGGCGCGGTCCACGATAGCGATGATCGCATCGCGGCTGGGGGTCACGGCCGTCGCGAAGTTGAGCAGGGCGCGGACTTCAGCCGCTGTCAGCTGCGGAGCTCCGGTCAACATGGCGTGTAATTCGTACGTTTCGACCTGCGCAGCATCGCTGGGCGACAGCGCCGCGAACTCGTAGTTCTCAGCGGAATAACGAATGGCAGCAGCTGACCGTTCCGTGTCATAGGTGCCATTCATGATGTCGCCGGAACCGGTGTTGTAGGCGTCCTCGCCGCCCAGTGAGTGACCGATTTCGTGCGCCACAACAGTGAAGACGTCGTAGCCTTGATTGTCTCCGGTGTTGCCGATGGCGGTGTCCCACGTATCCGCCTGATCGAGCCACACCAGACCCGTGACTGAGCTGGCATTCCCCGTCGGATCGGAGATTGCCAGGCCGCCACCGATGGCGAGCGTGCCGCCGTCGGCGCTTTCGTAGCCCATCGCGGTGAGATCACCCTTGCCGATCGTGATGACCTGATCGTCGGACGCCGCGGTGTCGCGTACGAACCGTAATTGGCCGTTGGTCGCGTCAGTCCAGGCTTGCAACGCAGATTCAGCCGCTGATTTCTCGGCGGTGGTCATCTGGTTTGCGATGCCGTCCACGTCACGGAAGTCGTAACGTACCACGACGGGTTGCGAGGCCTGCGAGAACCAGGCTTCGCCCGTCGGAGCCGAGGCATTGGCGCTACTGGAAGAAGTGCCGTTGAAGTACGCGTGCTCCAGCGCCTGCATCCAGGCTTCGGCTGCGAGCTCGTCGTTGCTGTTACCGCCGCTGGCGAAGACTGGTCCGGCTGCGGATGTTGGCTTGGGCGTTTCCGACGGGGAACCAGTTGCTGCGAACGTGATATCGATGGCGTGGCTCAAGCCCGCGCTGGGGCCGTTGTCGCGCGGCTGATAAGGATTCGACTCGCTGCTTGAAGCTGCGAGCCGTTCTTTCGCCAGATCGGTAGAACTCGGGTTGGTGGCTTTCTCGCCGTCAGTTGCTTCGGCTTCTGCGGCTGCATCTTCAGCCAGTGCGTCGCCCAACTGTTCATCGCCAAGGGCTTCCGAATCGTCGAGGTTGATCTCGATCGCACGCGGCTTCGCCGGTTTCTTCACTTGAATGGTGTTGGAAGGTTCGTCAGCCGGTTGTCCGGTCTGTTGCGGGGCGTGAGCCTGACGAACGGCTTCATCCTCAACGAGCTTTTTGGCTTGCTTGGCCGCAGCTGATTCGGCTTCGTTCTGAATCCGCTCAATGTCTTCAAAGGCTGCGTCGACGTTGACTTGATTGACGCGCTGGCCTTCGGGCAGAGCGATCTCAACCGCTGGCTGATCTTTAGTCTGGACAGGCGTCAGATCGTTGATCGCTTCAACGGGCAGCAGTTCTCCCGCGAGTGTGCCCGTGGGAGTCGGGATGCTCCCGAGCGGGAGCCGCGCTTCCAGATTTTCAATGCTCGCCTGGCCAAACGAAGATGACTGGCGGCGTTGCAGAGGTCGCTTCAGATGCTTCAGACGAATATGGGTTAATTGCCACCACAACACGTCTTGTCTCCTCAATAAGCACACTGGCACTGCCCGCGACAGTGGATCGACGTTGGACGCGGGGCACCTGGCTGCTGTTCCCCGCGAATTGTCACGTTGATTCAACGAGTCGACGGGAGTTCGTGCGCAAGCGCACAAACCCGTTCACCGACATCGGAATCTGGCAGATTGCCGGACGATACGATCTTGCGGACCCGTCCAAATATCACGGTTTTGACGATTCTCTGGTTACCTGGTTTGCCAAGTCGCCCGAGGTTTGGTTCCTGACTGAACTGTTTTTTTATGCCGAAGCTCCAAGATCCCGGAACTGGCCCGGAACGGTCGGCGTCTGAAAACCAACTCGATTGGAGAGGGGACAGTTTCAAACTGGCCAGTTCGATGACAGGCACCTGGCCGGCGCGGGACTGTCCCCTCCCCAATCGGACCGATAAAGTCCCACTCACGTACTCAGCTAAAGCCGGATTCTTGAGGTCAGACGACCTCTCTGAATTTGGACTTGATTGGGCCGATTCTGGCGATTTTGAGCAATTTCAGCAGGCTCGGCTGACTTTCGCCTCGAATGATCCGGATCGGTTTTAGATCGAAAGGGTGATGAAGCCATGAACGGCAAATTTACCGACGACCGTTTGTCCGCGTACTTCGACGACCAAATGACGCTCGAAGAACGTGCTGCATTTGAACAAGAACTCGCTGCCTCGGCTGAGCTGCGATCGGAGCTGGCGGTTTTCCGTCAGATGTCAGATCTGCTGCATCAGATTCCGCAGGCCAAGGCGCCCGTTGAGCTCTTCCCGTCGATCATGCGGGGAATCGAGCGTGAAACGCTGCTGCCAGCGACTGAGGCTCCTACCTCACGCAAGGTCCGCTGGCGAAACCTCGTCGCGGTCGCTGCTTGTGGACTCGTTGCTGCCGTTGCCGCGAGTTCGTTCTTCGGGAACAACCAGCAGGTTGCTCGGAACGATAACACCGAAACATCGCCGGTTAGCATGTCTGTGAAGCAGAGCAGGGAACTGGCCAACAAGAATCAATCTGTCGTTGGCCAGGAAGCCCCGAACAAGACACAAGAGTTTCAGATTGACCCGCAGGATCTGGCAACCGCGAAGCCGGGAGATCAGATTTCAGCGACTTCGACCGATGGCGTCTCCGTGATTCGTCTGACGGTGGTTGATCTGAAGCAGGAAGCGACCGCTCTGCGAGCCTTGCTGGCAGGTGCGGAAATCAAGCCGCTCACGAACGACACTGAGGAAGTGGCCAACGGTCTGGTGGCGGTTTATGTGCAATCGGATGCTGCGAAGATTGCTTCCGCTCTGGAGAAGATGAAGAAGGAACTGGGCATCGAATCGATGTCGACGCCGGTGACTTTGGAAGCTTCGGATCCGAAGGTACAAGAGGTTCTGGCCGGGGCGAAAGACGCTGCGGACAACACTCAGCAAACGGTTGCCGTGAAGGCCGAAAGCGAACTCGATTTGCTGACCCAAAAGGCTGAGAAAGCGGACGCGAAAGCGATTCCGGTAGCCATGAAGGGTGCTAAGCGAGTCATCTTCCTGATCTCAAAACCAGCTCCGAAAGCTGGCGACAAAAACACCAACGGCGCCTCAGCCTAGACAGCCTGCAGGTTGTACGTCGGAAACGCAATCAGCCGAGTTGCCTTACTGGTAACTCGGCTGATTGCGTTTTGCTGCCCAGATTTTGAACCTCGGCGGTCAGTGTGCGAAAGTATGGACACTACTTCAGAGGTCGCGGCGGTTGGCGCGTTCTGCGGGTGGTTCATGGCTGACCTGTTCCCAATCTGGCCAGACGGGCGCAAGCGGCGGGCCGTCTGGTGTCCAGAGTTCGCCGAATCGCTGTTCCAAGGCTTTCAGGCGGCCTTCGCTGGCGACTCGAGTCCAGATCGTCAGCAGCTCTTCACGCTCCGTGTGAGACAGTTGCCAGGCAAGGCCCAACTGGCGAATGCGCCAAACGAGATGATGCAGGCTGATCGCAACGGCGACCGAGATGTTGAAGCTCTCGGTGAAGCCGTGCATCGGGATGCGCATCAGATGGTCAGCGTGTTCCTTCGCGGCGTCTGAAATGCCGTCCTTTTCGTTGCCAAAGACCAACACCGTCGGCTGCGAAATGTCGTAGGTTTCAAGTTCGCAGTCTGGTTCGTGCGGCGACGTCGCGACGATCGTGTATCCCCGAGCCTTCAGAGCTTTCAGGCACGTGGCAGAATCCTGATAGCGATGCAGCGTCAGCCATTTGGATGAACCGAGCGCCACTTCCTCGTTCACGAGATACTCGTTCGTCTGCTCGACGATGTGGACATCCTGCACGCCGAAGCAGTCGCAACTGCGGAGACACGCGCTGGCATTGTGCGGGTCATAGACGTCTTCCAGTGCCACGGTCAGATGCCGGGTGCGATTCATCAGCACGCGCGGGAATAGTTCACGCCGATGCGGAGTAAAGAAGCTGGCGAGATAGCTGCGCAGATCGCGATCGAATTGTTCCATGAGGTTGTTTGGGTCTGAGAACGATGAAGGCGTCGCTGACAGCTGGACAGTCACGCGTTCTGATCGCGGAGCGATCAGCGACAAACGACGCATGATCGTGGCGGCGGCGCGACTCGCAAGCTTACGGATGCAATGCTGTCGCCAAGCGGCCAACATGCGCGACAATTCGGCTGATTGCAGGCGCGGAATTGCAGGAGAAAAACCTTGTCGGACGAATGGTTACGGATCATCCAGATTGGTGGCTGGTGCCTGTTCGCGTTTGGCGCGTTCTTCTGTCTGCCCGCGCTGATCTATTTTCCACGTCGCAGACTGCAGGACTTTTCTCTGAGACAGCCGGAACCGCAGAACTGGCCGCGAGTTTCTGTGATCGTCGCCGCGAAGGACGAAGAACCCAGCGTCGCTGAGGCTCTCGGCGGGCTGCTGGCGTCGGACTATCCCGCACTGGAAGTTGTCTTCGTCAACGATCGATCAGCCGATCGAACCGGCGAGATCGCTGATGAGTTCGCTCGTAAGGACAGTCGCCTGACGGTCGTGCATATCGAGTCGCTGCCTGAAGGTTGGTTGGGAAAGTGTCATGCGATGCACCGGGCAGCCCAACGCGCGACGGGTGAGTTTCTACTGTTCACTGACGGCGACGTGATGTTTGAGCCTGATTCGTTGCGACTCTCGTTGCGTTACGTGCTGGCCCGGAACCTCGACCACTTCTGCCTGCTCCCGAGCATGGTGACTACGGGCTATTTCGAACGGGCGATCGTGTCGTTGTTTGGGATGATGTTTTTGTTCGGTACTCAGCCGTGGTTTCAGAGGTTGCGACTGCCGCAGTCGTACTACGGAGTAGGGGCGTTCAATCTGGTCCGACGCTCGGCTTACGACCAGGTCGGCGGGCATCTACCGATTCGTCTCGATGTCCTGGACGACGTGAAGCTCGGCAAACTGCTTTACAAACACGGCTATCGCGCCGAGTTTCTGCTGGGCGGCCAGAAACTACGCGTGCGATGGCAGAATTCGGCGTGGGGCGTCGTGCGCGGCTTAGAAAAGAACGCGTTCGCGGCGTTGAATTACTCAGTGATTCAGCTGTTAGGGTTCACACTGTTGTACTTCTTCGTGTTCTTTGCGCCGTGGGCCGGGTTCGCCTTCTGGCCGCATGCCGCCAGCTACGGTCTGCTCGCCAACTGGCTGCTGACGCATATCACGTTCGCGCGATTAGCGATTGCGTTCGGTGGCGGCCCCGGCGTGGCGCCAGCTCAGGTTGCAGGCGCGGCCGCGGTGTTGTTTGCGTTCTGGCGATCGGCGTTCATCACCCTGAAACGAGGTGGTGTCGCCTGGCGTGACACGCTGTACCCACTGGCTGAACTGCGAAGAAACATCTACCAGTGACGCGTTGTGGTCTCGGCCCTTCAAGTCGTTTAGATTCTCGGAGTGCAGCCGTATTGCGCTGCGGTGTCGCCGATGGCGCCGACTCGGGTTGGGCACTCCAGCAGGGCATGGTCGAGCTGTGTGGCTCGGTGTTCTTGGGACCGCGGGATGATTCAGTACTTTCGCCGCTTTCGCATGGAACTCGACTTCAGCGAGTACGAGCTGGCCAGGCCATCGCTCCCCGCTGGGTTCGAGTTTCTGCGCTGGAATCCACGCGAGCTTGAGCGTCATGCGGTTGCCAAGTTCAACAGCTTTCGCGATGAACTAGACTCGCAAGTTTTTCCGTGCCTGGGTGACCTCGACGGCTGCCGCAAGCTGATGGTGGCCATCGTCACTCAGAAGGGTTTTCTGCCGGAAGCCACCTGGCTCATTGCTCGCGAGCCTGATCGCCGCGGCTTTTGCGAGGACTGCGGTGTGATTCAGGGCCTCACCTATTCAGAGGAGCTCGGATCAATCCAGAACGTGGGCGTGATCCCTTCCTGTCGAGGGCAGGGGGTGGGTCGGGCTATGGTTCTCAAATCGCTGCACGGCTTTCGGGATCGGGGCGTGAAACGAGTCTTTCTGGAGGTCACTGCGGAGAACGAGCCCGCAGTGGAACTCTATCGCTCGCTGGGGTTTCGGTTGATTCGCACGAGCTATCGCGAGGTCGCCGAAGTGCTGCCATAGTTCAATCGGCATAGACGCCGTTCAGCCGGGTCTCCAAACTACAAGAGACCCTTTCTCAGAACTCGGAAAGACCGCTGCTGTCCCGAACCTGCGACCGGCGAACTCGTCTAGGATTCAGGGGTGATTTTGCGGTCTGTGGCCCAATTTCGAGTTGGGAAAGTCGGCTTTACTTGTTCCGCGATTCCACCACTATTCGGCTGAGCCATCTGCATTTCAGGGATTGTTGAAGCCTGAACTTCGAAGTTCCTTCAGTGCAGCGGGATACAACGGATTCGCGAACGGGCATGGCTGTCCGGTTCGATTCAACTATCACGAGACTTCGGCCTCGTTTCGTCAAATCAATTGAATGCTTCGGAGAGATCGATGTCGGAAGTAGCCCCACCAAGCAAGGTTGAGATTCTGAAGGAGACCAGCCGACAGTTTCGAGGCACCATTCTGGAACAACTGGACGGCTCGATCGTCGAGTTCAGCGAAGACAACGCGAATCTGTTAAAGCATCACGGCACCTACCAGCAGGACAACCGTGACGTCCGTGGTCAGGGCGAAGCTCATCAGATCATCATGATGGTTCGTTCGCGTATTCCAGGTGGCAAGCTCACCAGCAGCGACCTGCTCCGCGAACTCGACCTGTGCGATGAATTCGGCAACGGCACGCTGCGCATCACGTCGCGTCAGGGCCTGCAGTTGCATGGGGTGCTCAAGAACAATTTGAAGGCGACGATTCGAGCCATCAACGAACGCACCACGCTGACGACTCTGGGCGCGTGCGGTGACGTGAACCGCAACGTGTGCTGCTGCCCCGCGCCGCTGCGGAACGATCCCGTTCGCAAAGCGATGCAGAAGCTGACCGATGACTTGGCTGAGCATTTCCGTCCGAAGACGTCGGCTTATCGCGAGATCTGGTTGACCGACGGCGTCACCGAGGAAACCAAAGTCGCTGAATTCAAAGCGATCGAAGAACCCATCTACGGCACGCACTACCTGCCGCGCAAATGGAAGATTGGCGTCGCGCTGCCGGAAGACAACTGCGTCGACATTCTGACCTACGACCTCGGCTTGCTGGCCATTCATGAGAATGGACAACTCAAGGGTTACAATATCTACGTCGGCGGTGGTCAGGGCATGAAACCGGCCAACAAGAAGACGTTCGTCGCTGTCGGCCAGAAGCTGACTTTTGTGACGCCCGAGCAGGCGATTCCGGTTTCGGAAGCGATCGTCAAAGTCTGGCGCGATCATGGCAATCGCTCGGATCGTCAGCAGGCGCGTATCAAATACCTGCTGCGCGATTGGGGACTGGCTCAATTCAAGACGAAGGTCGAAGAGTATTACGGAGCTGCGTTGCCAGAGCCGCATCCAGCAGAACCTTATGCCGTTGAAGATCACCTCGGCTGGCACGAGCAAGGTGATGGCAAGTGGTTCCTGGGTGTGAACGTCGAGAACGGCCGCATCAAAGACGAAGGCTCGGTGCGCGTGAAGTCCGCGCTGCGAGCCATTCTGACCAAGTTCCCGATGGATATCCGGCTGACCGCTCTGCAAAGCATTTTGCTGTGCGATATCGCGGAACAGGACCGAGCAACCATTGACGCGATCCTCGCCGATCACGGGATTGTTCCTGCCGACAAATTGCTGCCGCTGCATCGTCTGTCAATCGCCTGCCCGGCGCTGCCGACGTGCCATCTGTCGATCACCGACTCCGAACGCGTGATGCCGAAGGTCGTCGCCGACATCGAAGTCGAACTGCGTAAGCTCGGCCTGCAGGATGAGCAGATCGCCGTGCACATGACCGGCTGCCCGAACGGTTGCGCCCGTCCCTACAGCCCGGACATCGGTCTCGTCGGCAAGGCCCGAGGCAAGTACACGCTCTACGTCGGCGGCAACGTGATCGGTTCCCGGATCGGCTTCATCTTTAAGGACATGGTTCCGGTTGATGAAGTCGGTAAGACGGTTGCTCCGCTGTTGGCCTACTTCAAAGCCGAACGTCAGCCCAAAGAGCTCTTCGGAGATTTTTGTGCTCGCAAAGGTCTTGAAGATCTCGCCGCACGCAGCCCCTCGTTCGCGAGCTAGCGGTTCATCAGAGTGGATACGGCAGGTCTGTATGTAGGTCGGACAATCTTGTCCGACTGCCGGACAGGATTGTCCGGCCTACTGGCAGAGCACCACTTCAATGCGAAGCCGCGCTACTGCTTTTCAAACAGGTAGTGCGAGACCCACCATTCGTTGCCGTTGTTGAAGCCGAAAAGTTCCGCACACGACATGAAGAACAGCCGCCAACGCATCGACCAGCGCGCGGCGTTTTCTCGACCGTAGGTCGCTTCCAATGTCGGACGCAGTTCGACTTGAGCGGCGTCGAAGTTGCGGAGCCAGTCGTTGCAGGTTTGCTCGTAGTGGCGTCCATTCCAACGCCACCATTGCACCAGCGAGAGGTCCCGTTGGTAGTGAAACAGCAAATCGTCGCTCGGCATTGTGCCGCCGGAGAAGAAGTAGCGGCCCATCCAGTTGCTCGCGCCTTCGCTTTCAAAGACGTACGGCGTGCGACGATGGCAGAAGATGTGGACGAAGAGCTTTCCGCCTGGTTTCAGCCAGCCTGCGATGCGCGATAGCAGCAGTTCGTAGTTCCGCATGTGTTCGAACATCTCGACTGAGACCACTCGATCAAACGTGTCGCTGGTAGCGAAGTCGTTCATGTCCGAGGTGATCACGTTGAGGTTGGTCAGACCGCGGCTCTGCGCTCGCTCCATGATGAAGTCACGTTGCGAGTGTGAGTTCGAAACCGCGGTGATCGTGCTGCCCGGAAAGTGCTTCGCCATCCACAGTGACAGCGAGCCCCAACCACAGCCGAGTTCCAGAATGTTCTGCCCGTTGGCGAGCCCCGCACGTTCGCACGTGATGCGTAAGGCTGACTCTTCGGCAGCTTCGAGCGATGTTGTGCCGGGCTCGTAGTGACAGCAACTGTATTTGAGATTGGGGCCGAGCGATTTCAGGTACAGCGCCGCGGGAACTTCGTAGTGCTGCTCGTTGGCCTTGTCGGTCAGGAGCGCAATCGGGTTACTGCGAGTCTGCTCCACGAACTCCTGAAACCTCCGGGCATGCTCTTCGCAGTTCTCAGATTCTTCCGCTCGCAGACGGGCTCGCAACAGCGACCGAATGCCCGCGCGAACCAGTACGTCGGGTACCAGTCCACGCTCAATCCAATCAATGGCAAACGCCACGACTCCTTCGCTGGCCAAGCCGCTCTCCCGTTTGAGGAACTTCTGAGATGCCGCCTCATGACGACCGCGTGGCATCTTTGCTCATTGATGTCTCAGCCGTAAGTCTGCGGACGTTTCGACACTAGTCGTCGCGCTGTGGCGATACTGGCGGAGTTGCTGACGCATCCGTTTGCGAACTGAACTGATCGTGGATTTCGAGATACAGAGACTCGACCTTTGCGCGGGCCCACGGTGTCTTGCGCAGGAACGTGAGGCTGGATTTGATGCTCGGATCGTGGTTGAAGCATCGGATCGGAATGATGCGGCCCAGGTCGTTCCAGCTCCAGACTTCAACCAACCGCTCCAGCATTAACGCGAGAGTGACGCCGTGCAGAGGATCTTTGGAACGCTGTTGAGTCATACCTGCCAAGCGAATTGCCAAAACGGAGATTGAAAGTCGAACCTGCTGCAGTTCGCGTCTGGCGACGAGTTCATATGCCTGCAGCGCGTCCTTAGGACGTAAGTCTAGTCAATGACTCGCCGAGGTGTCATCGACTGCGCGGACATGCATCAACGAAGCATGACGTTGGCAGCGCCGATATGATTCTTCTGTGATTAGCAGCCGGAGCGTGCCGACACGCTTACATCGCTGTAGTTCCATGGAGCCGTGCTCGTGAACTCCGCAGCCGAAGACCAACCATCAAACAGTAATGAGCCCATCCGCTCGGACGACCCGTCGCAGCCGGGCGACTCCACGGCCCCACGCGATGCCCAATCGAGCGGCTGCGTGACAGCGATCCTGGTGGCTGTGATTGTGATTCTCGCCGTCGGCCTACTCCTACCGGCCATTCGGTCAACACCTCCACCGAAACGTGTATATCAGGTGAAGAGCGAGTTTGAGCGTCTTTCTATGGCTATTATGGGATTCAAAGCGCGATTTGGCGTTCCGCCTCCAAGCACGATTACCCTGTTCAGACATCACAAGGGTTGGATGTCCCCAGAAGGTGCTCGCAGTCGTCGGCTCTTGCGCCAGCTTTGGCCTCAGTTGAATGTGGCCGATGAAACTTTCAAGTTCTTACCGGTCGAAGAAGTCACTCTCAACGGCCCGGAGTGTCTGGTTTTCTTCTTGAGCGGTCGCTTCAAGGATGGCCGACCTGTGGGATTCAGTAAGGACACGACGAACCCATTTAGAGTAGACAATAGCGGTCGTGACGGGCCGTTCTTTGAATTTCGTGGCGGTTTCAACGGCCA
>CAYLTY010000035.1:6035-48202 GCA_964386705.1 uncultured Planctomycetaceae bacterium | reverse complement strand
CTCACCCCCGACCCCTCTCCCCGCAAGCGGGGCGAGGGGAGTTGGACGTCGTTGAGTTCGCGTGATCCACTAGCTCGGCAGCAGATCTTTCACGACGTCGCGTTCGGCTCGCAGTTCGGCGACGGTCTTGGCGATCTTGTCCTTCGCGAAGTCGTTGAGCGGCAGGTCCTTCACGACCTTCCAGCTCTTGCCGTCGCTGGTCAGCGGGAAGCTGGCGATCAGACCGGCGTCGATGCCGTAGCTGCCATCGCTGCACACGGCCGAGCTGAAGCTCTGACCAGCTGGCGTCGGGAACCAGATGTCCTGAATGTTGCCGATGACGGCGTTCGCAGCGGACGCGGCGCTCGAAGCACCACGAGCCTTGATGACTGCCGCGCCGCGTTTTTGAACCACGTCGATAAAGGTCGTTTCCAACCAGTTCTTATCGGAGATGGATTCGGTTGCGGGCTTGCCGTCGATCTTGGCGTTGTAGAAGTCGGGATACTGAGTCGCGGAGTGATTGCCCCAGATCGTCACGTTCGAGACGGCACTCACCGGGCGACCAGCCTTCTGAGCCAGTTGCGACACGGCGCGGTTCTGGTCCAGGCGAGTCATCGCGTACCAACGATCACGCGGAATGTCCGGAGCGTTCGCCATCGCGATGAGACAGTTGGTGTTACACGGATTGCCCACGACGATCACGCGGACGTCCTTGGCTGCGGCAGCCTGAATAGCCTTGCCAGTGGTGGTGAAGATCCCGCCGTTGATCTTGATCAGGTCACCGCGTTCCATGCCGTCCTTACGCGGAATGCTGCCGACGCACAGGACCAGGTTGCAGTCGCGGAAGCCGTCTTCAAGATGGTTGTTGTCCGCCTTCACGATGCCTGCCAGCGTCGGAAACGCGCAGTCATCCAGTTCCATCTGCACGCCATCGAGAGCCGGCATGACCGGCGGAACTTCGACCAGGTGCAGGATGACCGGCTGATCGGGACCAAACACGGAACCGGAAGCCAGACGGAAGATGAGGGCGTAACCGATTTGACCAGCGGCACCGGTCACGGCAACTCGAATGGGAGCTTTCATGGAAGGTCTCTCCTGAGGGCGTCACGACGGTCGGTCGTGATCAAGAATCCGACAACGCAGCGGACACTCGTCTGCCGCGAATTTTGCGGGTGAACCGGGCGGATGTTAGTGACGCCCCCGCAGAGTGCCTAGCAGTCGGCAGGTCGATTGGCAGAACCGTTCTAACCGACCGGAATCCCCGTTTTCGCGTAGGTCGCTGGTCAGTTTTCTTGACCCGCCGCGACAACACATTAAAGCTTGTTCCTGTCAAAACTTGTTCTGCACACAAGGGCAGGAGTTACTTTTGAACTCGCACCCGCCATCCTCAAAACCTCTCGATCCTGTACCCGGTACACGGCCTCGTGTCGCCAGGTTTATGGCCAGTGCGTGCCTCGTGGTTCTCTGCCTACCACTACCATTGGTCACGATCCTGTTCCTGATTGACGGCGGCGGCGGCGTCATAAACCTGATGACGTTGAACCGGCCGAATTCCGAACTCCACACGTTCGTCGCGGGCGTGGCACTTGTGTTCGCGTGGCTCAGGATATTCTTCGTTGTTCCGCGATTTGATGAGTCGCGGCTGCGTATGGCTCTTTCAGCCATGTTGATCTGGCCAGTCTGTGGACTGATCTCGCAGGGCGTTCCTGTTTTTCGCGCTCCACTCTGTGGCTGGGCCGAGTGGTCGGGAAGAATTGCGGCGGTTGCGATGGTGGGTTGCATTATTGAACTTACGATTGCGATGGGAACAACAGGTACACGAAACCGAAACAACTTAACGCTAAGCTGAGGCCGAATTGTTGATCGCGCGTTTTCGAGATGAGGACTCGCTCGCAATAACCTGTCCAGCGTCGTAGTTCGCTGCCCTCGTGGAGGCAGCTTCTTAGCAGGATCCAGCATGTCGACAGAAGCACCAACGTCCCCTCAGCCACCACAACCGCCTGCAGCGCCTCGCAAGTATGTGCCGGCCGTCAGCGGTCGGCTGAAGAAAGTGCTGTACGTAGTCTTCGCGCTCGTCGCTCTGCTGGGCGCGAACGGAGCCTACCTGTCGACGATTACTGGTCTGCAGTGGCTGACCGGACAGACCTACGAGAACCACTTCTACCAGTTCATGTTCCTGGCTCATCTGGTGCTGGGCCTCTTGTTACTGTTGCCGTTTCTGGCGTTTGGGACGTTCCACCTGCTGGCCGCGAAAGACCGGCGCAACCGCCGCGCGGTCAAGGTGGGCTATGCCCTGTTCGCCATCGGCATCGCGGTGTTGGTCAGCGGGTTGATGCTGGTCCGGATTGAGGGCGTGATCGATATCCGCAGTCCGCAAGTCCGCACGATTACTTACTGGGCTCACGTTGTGACCCCGCTGGCGGCAGTCTGGATGTACTGGCTGCATCGACTGACCGGGCCACGCATCAAGTGGAAGATCGGTATTGTCTATGCCTTGGGAACTGCTGCTGTGGTCGCGCTGATGGCGGGCCTGCACGCTCAAGATCCGCGCCAGTGGAACGTCGCCGGGTCCAAAGAAGGCGTGAAGTACTTTGAGCCGTCTCTAGCTCGTACTTCGACCGGCAACTTCATCCCGGCTGACAAGCTGATGGATGACGCGTATTGCAAGAAGTGTCACGCGGACGTGCATGCCGGTTGGGAAGCCAGCGTGCATCGCATCAGCTCGTTCAACAATCCGCCGTATCTGTCGAGCGTCATGGAGACACGCAACGTGTCCCTGAAACGCGACGGCAGCGTGAAGGCATCTCGCTGGTGTGCGGGTTGTCATGACCCGGTGCCGTTCTTCAGCGGCGCGTTCGACGATCCAAACTTCGACGTGCAGAAACACCCGACTTCGCAGGCCGGTGTCACCTGCACCGTCTGCCACGCGATCACCCACGTGAACAGCACCAAGGGCAACGCGGACTACGTGATCGAAGAACCGCTGCACTACCCGTTCGCTTACAGCGACAACGCGACGCTGCAGTGGATGAACAACGTGCTGGTGAAGTCGAAACCCGCCTTCCACAAGAAGACGTTCCTGAAGCCGTTCCATAAGTCGGCCGAGTTCTGTTCGACGTGCCACAAGGTGCATCTGCCGTACGAACTCAATCACTACAAAGAATTCATGCGTGGCCAGAACCACTACGACGCTTACCTGCTGAGCGGCGTGTCGGGCCACGGCGCCCGCAGCTTCTACTACCCGCCGAAAGCTCGCGAGAACTGCAACACCTGCCACATGCCGCTGCAGGAATCCAACGACTTCGGCGCACGCCTCTTCGCCGATGCCAAGAAGCCCAGCATTCACAATCACCTCTTCCCGGCCGCCAACACCGGAATTGCCTGGCTGCGCGACAAGCCGGAGATCATTCAAGCTCATCAGGACTTCCAGAAGGGCGTGATGCGCGTCGACATCTTCGGCGTGCGTGAGGGCGGCGAGATCGACGGCAAGCTGAACGCGCCGCTGCGTCCCGCCGTGCCGACTCTGAAACGCAATGAGCGCTACTTGCTGGAGACCGTGGTTCGCACGCTCAAGATGGGCCATGCCTTTACGCAGGGCACAGTCGATTCCAATGAAGTCTGGGTCGAAGTGAAGCTGACGTCCGGTGACCGAGTCATCGGGATGAACGGGGCACTCGATGCTGCGCGCGGCAACGAAGTTGACCCGTGGGCGCACTTCATCAACGTCTTCATGCTCGATCGCAACGGCAACCGCATCGACCGCCGCAATCCTCAGGACATCTTCACGCCGCTCTACAACCACCAGATTCCGCCGGGTGCGGCGACTTCGCTGCACTATGAATTCAAAGTGCCTGACGACGTTACCGAGCCCATCAAGGCCGAGGTGAAACTGCAGTATCGCAAGTTCGACCAGCGATATATGGACTTCGTGGCCAAAGCCACCGAGAAGCTGAACGCCAACATTCGCGGTCATCAACCCGGCAAGGATTACTTCAACGAACTGCCTATCACGACGTTGGCGACGGACACCATCACGTTTCCGGTGGAAGGCGTCGAGAAGGCAGTCGAGATCGCCAAAGTCGAGTTCCCGGTGTGGCAACGCTGGAATGACTACGGCATCGGCCTGCTGCTGAAGGGCAAAGCCGAACTGCGTCAGGCCGCCGATGCGTTTGTGGAAGTTGAAAAACTCAAACGCTGGGATGGCCCGTTGAATCAGGCCCGAGTGTTCAACGTCGAAGGCCGACTGGACGAAGCTGTTGATGCTCTAAACCGCGCGAACGCGTTCAAGGACGAACCCGAGTTCCCGCGCTGGACCTGGGCGTGGCTCAGCGGCTGGGTGGCAGCTCAGCAGGGCCACTTCGATGACTCAGTGCGTAACCTGACCAGCGTGCTGGAAGACAAGACTCCCGCGATGGTTGATCGAGGCTTCGATTTCGGCCTGGACTACGAAGTCATCAATCTGCTGGGGCAGTCACTATTCGATCTGGGTAACCAGCGACAACGGCAAGGTAAGTCGGAAGAGGCCCGCGAACTGTGGAGCGCCGCCGTCGCCCGCTTCGAGAAGACCCTGACGATCGACCGCGAAAACGTCGCCGCTCATCACGGTCTGGATCTGTGCTATGAAAAGCTGGGTGACTCCGAGAAGGCCAAACAGCACCGCACGTCGCACCTGAAGTACAAGGCCGACGACAACGCCGAAGGCCTGGCTGTCCGTGCCGCGAGAGAGAAGTACCCAGCCGCCAACTTCGCGGCGGAAGCGGTCGTGAAGTACCCGCTCCAGCGTCCCGAAGCGCCGGGCATCGCGGGCAACACCAAACCCCTTCAGGAACGAGCCGACTCAGCTGGCGGCGGCGAGTAAGCACCAAAGTGCTCAAAGACTTTGAAACAGAAGCTTGCAAAGACCGCGAAGGATTCAGCCTGAGCCCTCTGCGGTCTTCGCGAGCTTCTGTTCATTTCGGGAATCAAAAACTTGGGATCTTCATTTGGGTGATCACTTCTTTTGATTCTGCTCATCCAACTTCTTGATCAGTTCCGCCATTTGTCGGGTCAGCAGGTCAACGCGTGCGTCCAGCGTTTCGATCTTTTCGCGGAGTTTGCGCACCTCGTCAGCGTCGGCAGCCGGTTGCTTGGGACGAAGCGGGTTGTCTCCCTGCTGCGGCGCAGTGACCGACGTCTTCATAGTGGCCGCTTTTGCAACTTCCGTCTGGTAGACCTTCGTCAGCTTTTCCATCAACGGCTCAACGGGCGCCTCGATCAGCACGGAATAGCGCAGTTCCGTGGATTGCGCGTCTTCGTCCTGCACTCGCACCGCGATCGGCAGGAGGATCGGAACTCCATCAGGCTCCCGTCCAAAATGGCGTTTCAACGCTTCAGCCGCTCCCGCCCGATAGTTCGCGATGCTCGCCGCAGGTTCGCTCCCCGGGCCAACCGGAATCATCTTCTGCAGAAAGTCGACAACCCGTGGGCTCAACTCAGACCACCGAGCCGTGACGACTCCCGTCGACTGGTCGATCTCCAAACCGGACGGAGCGAACCGGAGGGAGAATGTCTTCTGACCAGAGCCGCCGGTCGCGACATGCGGCAGAGTCAGCACGCCGTCTTTCGCGTCTTGGAACGTCTGGTGCGAATGGTCGGGCCGCAGCGTGATGCCCGTTCTGAATTCCGGAGGCAGCGGCTTCGGCAAAGGGATGGGATAGAGTTCGTCTTCCCACCCAACGAGGACTTGATCGGCCAGCGGAACAATCAGCCGATTGTTACTTCCACCGCGCGGATTCTGGTAACTGGAACGTACCGCTACCGGCACCTTCTGAATGAGCGATCCTCGTACCCAGTCTTGAAGAAGCACCGTTAAGCGATTGGTGGACGCTCTGCCATTCGGCACGGCTTGAAACTCGATGCGCGCCCGGTAGGCAGGTTGATCCGCCAGCACACCAGCCTGTTCAAGAGGCCCTCTGCGCCCAACGTTCTGTTGTGGTGGTTGCTGTTGTGGTTCGCCGAGCATCTTGTGACTGAAGTTCGAGCGGTTGAGTGCTCCGCTTTCACCATCCAGCGAGAAAACGCCAGCAGCTCCGAGCAGGAGACGGGGCTTCTCCAGGTTGTCGTCAAGAACCGCTTGCCCCCAGACCGGTCCCAACGAAGACAATTCCAGCGTGGCGTCCGTGGGCAGCTTCTTCCGCGAGAAGTTGGAGACGTTGAAGACTGAAGTTCGAGCTGGCCCCAAAGCCAGCAGCGTATCGTCGCGGTAGATGGTCAGTCGCGAAATGAGGTCGTCAGCATAGACCGTTTTGACGCGCGCCAGCGTAACCAGGTCATGAATCTGAATGAATGATCCATTGGGCTCATACAGAAACACATGCTTGTCGCTGACGGCTGCGCCCTGAATGCGAAGCGAGTCTGCCTTGGATGCCAGAACCTTCCGCCCCCGCACATCCACCGTTGCCAGCCTGGTCTCGGTAACCACACCGTCAGAGTTGTTCTGCAGCGACTGCCAGCAAACACCTATCGTTCCGGCCGGATTCATCACCATCCCGTTGGGACTGAATGGCAACAGGATCGACTCGTTGGCAGCTTCAACATTGAAGGTCTGAAGTCGCTCGAGGTCGCCACTTTTAAGCCGCGCGGTGATCGTGTGCGTTCCGAGCTGAGCTGGCTCGGGTGACCAGGTGACCTTCAGTTTCTCGGCCTTGGCACCATCTGGCAGGCCGGTGAATTCAACTTCGACCTTGTCGTCGGTCAGCGAAAACGCGAACTCCGATGCTGTGCCAATACGGACGATTTCCGGCGACTTCATCGCGAGTTGCAGGAACGGTTCCTCGGCTGCTTTGAATTCGTCATACGGCACTGGCACGATCTGATTGCGACTGCAGCACAGCAGTTGTTGCCGTTTGTCATCCGGCAGGAATCGATTCCTGGTTGCCACGGCTTTGAAGTCCGCTTGTCCTGCTACGCCACGAGGCAGAGACGTCGAGGCGATTCCGAAGTAAACGGGCAGGGTGACCGGCTCACCAGTGATCTGGAAGGTATTGTAAGAGGCCGCCTGCAACACGAGGGGTTTGTTCTGATCGGCGCGGCCAAACGAATCGTTGACGTGCATCCCAAACACGAGCGGCCGGGCCGACGCGAACGCCACCACGTTCAGATTGATGCTGGCAACCTGCCGCGTCAGATCCGCTGTGTGCAACACGCCTCCCACCGCGGTATAGCTATCAAACGGGTCGGGCAAATAAGGATGAACGCTCCGATGCTCGGAGAACTCAATTTGAAATACAGGCTTCTTCGCAGCAAACGAACTTGTCATCCGAAAGCTGGTGAAGCCCGACGGAGACCAAGGCCCCCGCTGGTAACCGAACCGCCCACTGGCAGAGATGGCACCATCCATGATGCTGGCAAACGCGGTTCCCGCGTCGGACATGTTCCGTACGTCGATCACTCCGCAGCGTGAATCGTGACCCGACCCATAGGTGTAGTAGACAAAAGGGTCCTCGGGGTTCAGCGAGCAAAACACCAGCGACGTCCCGGCGCCGCTGGTTGGTATTTTCGCGGCGCGCGTCAGGTCGGCGGCATTCAGTAGAGTGAAGTTCGATTCCTGGGAACACACCACCGCGAAGTATGACTTGCTACCAAAACGCTTGAAGCAGATTGATACTGGAGTTGACCCGACGGTCGCAGTCGCGACCTGCTCGGCCTTCGAGTCCTTCAGAGTGAACAACGCAGCCGTTCCCCGTTCTGCATCGATCGCTGCGACCTGCCCGGTTTCCGGGTTCAACGCGAAGTCCGCAAAGGTGCTGGCCAGACCAACGGCCTTGGCTTCCGCTTGCACATCAGTCTGAGCCAACGCCAGGACGGCAGTTGCTCCGACCAGAAATCGGAACGTCCACTGACTTAACCACGCTTCGCAGTTCAACATGAGAGCGTCCTATGTGTTGCAACCGAGCAAGTGATCAGCCCACATAGGAAACCGCATCGGTGGATAAATCTCAACTCAGCAACGCTACTCACGAATTAATCGTTGATGGATACACCATCGCAGGCACAGAAGGAACGAACAAAGCCGCCAGTGAAGCGTTCCTGGCACAGCTAAGCGGCAGCAGAGCCGCGAAGGTTCAATCTTACCTTCGCGACTTAGCGCCTTCGCGTGAAACTCCAATCACTCGCTATTTGTCCGCGTTCGGCATCCAGTCCTGGATGGCTTTCACTCGCGGGACCGGGTTCTGTGACAGAGCTTCCAGCGCGGTGATAACGGCGAAGCAACCGGGCAGCGTGGTGACGCAGGGGATTCCGTAGGCGACGGCGGCGGCTCGGATCTTGCCTTCGTCGGTGCGGGCCCCCTTACCACTCGGGGTGTTGAAGACGTACTGCACGTCTCCGTTCGTCATGTAGTCGAGCAGGTTTGGACGGCCTTCCTGCAGCTTCTTGACGACTTCACATTCGACGCCTGCGTCCTGCAAGACTCGAGCAGTTCCTGGCGTGGCGACGATCTTGAAGCCCAGCGAGATCAGCTTGCGAGCGGGATCGACCATGACCTCTTTGTGCGCCTTGGACATGCTGATGAAGACTTTGCCGCTGGTCGGCAACGTCGCACCGGCACCCACCTGGCTCTTGGCGAACGCGATGGGGAACGAATCGTCGATGCCCATCACTTCACCGGTCGACTTCATCTCGGGGCCGAGAACAATGTCGACACCCAGGAAGCGGTTGAATGGGAAGACGCTTTCCTTCACGGCGGTATGCGTCGGCCAGATTTCCGCTGTCACGCCCTGCTGCTTAAGAGTGACACCCACCATGATCTTCGCAGCAATCTTGGCGAGCGAACGCCCCGTGCACTTCGAGACGAACGGAGACGTGCGCGACGCACGCGGATTCACTTCGAGCACATAGACCGTGAAGTCGTCGTTGTGCTTCTTCACCGCGAACTGAATATTCATCAGCCCGCGAACCTGCAGCGCGGAAGCGAGTTTGTGGGTCGCTTCGCGGATACTCTGAATCACTGTATCGGGCAGCGAGTGTGGAGGCAGCACGCTGGCCGAGTCGCCAGAGTGCACGCCAGCTTCCTCGATGTGTTCCATGATGCCGCCAACGACCGTTGATTCGCCGTCAGCCAGCGCGTCGACGTCCACTTCGATCGCGTCTTCCAGGAACTTGTCGATGAGCACCGGATGACCGGGAGCAACGTCGAGCGCCTGATCGACGAACTGCGCGAGCTGCGCTTCGTCGTAGCAGATCTCCATCGCGCGACCGCCGAGCACGTAGCTCGGACGCACCAGCACCGGATAGCCGATGCGAGCCGCCACTTGCCGTGCGCCTTCGATGTTCAGCGAAGTGCCGTTTGGCGGCTGCAGCAGGCCGTTGGTTTCCAGGATCTGCTGAAAGCGTTTGCGGTCTTCGGCCGCGTCGATCATGTCCGGGCTCGTGCCGATGATCGTTACACCGGCAGCTTCCAAGCCACGCGCCAGGTTCAGCGGGGTCTGACCGCCGAACTGCACAATAACTCCATCGGGCTGCATGCGATCGCAAATATTGAGCACGTCTTCGGTCGTCAGCGGTTCGAAGAACAGCAAGTCCGAAGTGTCGTAGTCCGTCGAAACCGTTTCGGGGTTCGAATTCACCATGATGCTTTCAATGCCCAATTCGCGCAGCGCGAACGCGGCCTGACAGCAGCAGTAGTCGAACTCGATGCCCTGACCGATACGATTCGGTCCGCCACCCAGAATCATCACCCGCTTCGTGCCGGGTTTCTTGTCCGGGGCTTCGTCTTCCTGTTCGTAGGTCGAATAGTAGTAGGGAGTGTAAGCCTCGAATTCGGCGGCGCAGGTATCCACTTGCTTGAAGGTCGCGATGATGCCGCGACGTTTGCGGTCAGCTCGCACTTCCGGCTCGGTCGAATCCCACCAGTGAGCCAGTTGCCGATCCGAAAAGCCCATCTGCTTGGCGCGACGGACGACAGCATCGGACGCGTTGCTCAATGAGCCGACGCGACGCAGCTCTTCCTCGGCATCGACAATGCCCTTGAGCTGCCACAGGAACCACGGGTCGATGTTCGTCAGTTGCTGCACGTACTCAACAGAACGCCCGGCCTTGAACGCATAGCGGATGTAGAAGATGCGTTGATCGTTCGGAATCGACAGCTTCGAGTCGATCTGATCTTCGTTTGGTTCGCGGTCTGTGCCCCACAAATCTTTCGGGCCGCCGCCGAGTCCGAACTGGCCGATTTCCAGACCGCGCAGAGCCTTCTGCAGCGACTCCTTGAACGTACGACCGATGGCCATCGTTTCGCCAACGGACTTCATCTGCACGGTCAGCGTCGGATCGGCTTCCGGGAACTTTTCGAAGGTCCAGCGCGGGACCTTCGTGACGACGTAGTCGATCGTCGGTTCAAAGCAGGCCAGCGTTTCGCGAGTGATATCGTTCGGGATTTCGTCGAGCGTGTACCCAACGGCCAGCTTCGCGGCGATCTTGGCAATCGGGAAGCCCGTCGCCTTCGAAGCCAACGCCGACGAACGGCTGACGCGCGGATTCATCTCGATGATGACCATGCGGCCGTTCTTCGGATTGATCGCAAACTGCACGTTCGAGCCGCCGGTTTCGACGCCGATCTCGCGCATGCAGGCGATCGTTGCGTCGCGCATCCGCTGATATTCCTTATCGGTCAGCGTCTGGGCCGGAGCGACCGTGATCGAATCGCCTGTGTGCACGCCCATCGGGTCGAAGTTTTCAATCGCACAGATGATGACGACGTTGTCCGCTTTGTCGCGCATCACCTCCATCTCGTACTCTTTCCAGCCGATGACCGACTCTTCGACCAGCACTTCGCTGACCGGGGAAAGGGCGAGACCTTTGCGAACCTTGTCCTCAAACTCTTCGCGGTTGTAAGCAATACCGCCACCGCTGCCCCCCAGCGTGAAGCTGGCACGGATGATCGCCGGCAGACCGACTTCTTTGAGTGCTTCGCGGGCTTCGTCGATCGTGTGAACAGTGCGGCTCTTGGGAACTTCGAGCCCGATGGACATCATCGCGACTTTGAAGGACTCACGACCTTCCGCTTTTTGAATGACCGCTTCGTTGGCGCCGATCATTTCGACGCCCAGGCGCTCGAGCACGCCGTTGCGGGCGAGGTCCATCGCCGTGTTGAGGCCCGTCTGACCACCCAGCGTGGGCAGCAGCGCGTCGGGTCGTTCCTTCTCCAGAATCTTTTCGACGTACTTCCACGTCACCGGTTCAATGTAGGTGCGATCCGCCATGTTCGGATCGGTCATGATCGTGGCTGGGTTCGAATTCACCAGCACGACTTCATATCCCTCTTCACGCAGGGATTTGCAGGCTTGAGCACCGGAATAGTCAAATTCGCACGCCTGGCCGATGACGATGGGGCCAGAGCCGATGATCAGGATCTTCTTGATGTCGGTACGACGGGGCACGATTCGGTTTCTATCTGGAGAAGTCGAAAGGGCTGCATCGGCCGGAAAACTATGGGACGTATATCCTTAGCTCTCGAACGGCATCCATTGCGCACGCTGCGTCCAATGGCGGTGATGAAGCTGTTCGGCACGCCGAACACTGTGTTTGAATTCGGGCGCAAAACGGGCGAACGGTAACAAGCTGGGAATCAGATTCAAGCGGGTGGCAGCACAACTTCCCGGATGTCGGACGCATGTGCGCAGACTCGTCCACAAGCCGCGACGAACTCGGACACCGCAGAAGCCCCCTCCAGCAGCATCGGATGGTGCAAAATCAGGATGCCTGCGTCAGCTCGCGACGCCTCACTGAGCGACCCCACCGCACGAAAACGCTGTCGGCTGTGAATCAGGTGCAATCCTCGAAAACCGGGATCCAGAGCGATGCCCTCGGCCCGCATCGCCGCTGCGAAATGGTCACGGCTCAGACCGCCACGCTGGGATGAATCGTACTGAAAGCCGACTTTGTAGAACGCGGGAGCGTTGAGCCCGGAATCTTCCGCAAAATAAGAACTTGCCCCCCTCGCCCTGGTACTCCGGGGAGAGGGGCTGGGGGTGAGGGGTACCATCGATGCGGAATCAACGGCAGATGCTTGAATCGCTCCGGGAGAACATTCTGAAGACGGGCCGCAGCTGTCGTTGCCGGGCCCCTCACCCCCGCCCCCTCTCCCCGGAGTACCGGGGCGAGGGGAGTTTTCGGTGAGCGGGGGCTGCGGGGCTGGGGCTGCAGCAGTCGCAGCAAACTGCGAAATCGGTCGGAGCGGCGCTCCGACACGGGCAAGTTCCGCAGCCAGCAGTTGCACTGTCTTCAGCCGTTTGCGATTGAATTCGTCTAACAGCGTCACCTGAGGCACAAGCGCCGCCGCCTGCAGCTCTGAAAGCGGATACGCGTCGTTCCCGCGTTGTGTGTACAGCTTGATCCGCTGAGTGATCTCGGGGCGACTCGTCAGCACGGCGCCGCCACGGCCCGCGGACAGCAACTTGCTGCCTCCGAAGCTCAGGGCCGCTACATGTCCAATCGATCCTGCACGTCGTCCGGCCAAAGTCGCACCCGGACACTGGCAGGCATCTTCGATGACCACCAGGCCGCGTTCCGAGGCAAACTGCAGGGCTGCATCAATATCTGCAAACGCCCCGTGTAGATGCGAAACGATGATCGCCCGCGTCTTTTCGGTGGTCGCGGCGGCCAGCTGTTGAGCGTCCATCTGCCAGTCGTCAGCCCGTACGTCAACCAGCACCGGAATCGCTCCGACAGCCAAAACATTCTGGAAATTGGCTTTGAAATCATAGGCGGCGAGGATGACCTCATCGCCCGGCCCGACCTTCGCACCCCGCAGAGCCAGCTCCACTGCCGACGTGCCACTGGCGCACAAGATCACGTGCTCAGAACCGAAAAACTCGCCCAATTCCCGCTCCAGCAGCGCGTGGCTGGGGCCGCAGTAATTCCCCCAGCTTCCGCTGCGCAAAGACGCCAAAACGGCCTCAGTGACGGCAGATTGGTGTCCCGGCCAAGGCGGCGGACCGCTCGGTCGGATCGGTTCGCCACCTAAGATGGCTGGCCTCTGTGCGTTCGGCATTACGGTCTCGTGAGTCGTGAAAACGCGAGTTGGCAGTTGGTAACGATGGTGAGGGCGGCTGTCCAAGCACACGGAGGCGAGTTGTGCGATCTGACAAGCCCTGCTTGACAGGGTGGCTCAGGTGTCCAGAATGCCTGAGTTCTAATTAATGCGTAGCGGTTGACACGTTCTATCCCAAAGTTGGGATGCCTCCATGCAGGCCAAGCTCATCTCGATCGACGGCGACAAGCCGATCGTTCTAACGAAAGACGTTACCGTCGTGGGTCGCAAACGCGGCACCTGCGACGTGTACATCGATCGTTCGAGCGTGTCGAAGCTGCATTGCGTCATCGTGAAAACAGACGGCCTACTGTTCATCCGCGATCTCGGCAGCACGAACGGCACCAAGGTCAACGGCCAGAAGGTCGTGCGCGGCGCGTTGCTGCCCGGAGATGAACTCGCCTTTGCCAATGCGCGTTTCCGAGTTCACCTGGGGCCCGACGACGACCGCTCCAGAGAAGAAGGTGGTTCGGAACATACGGAAGTCATGGACTCGTATGAACGCGAAAACCTGAAGCGCGAATCCTTCGGCGACGACGATGATGAGGAAGTCGAAAGCAACAGCGCCAGTGACGTGCGCCTGATCGATGAATCAGCTGGTTAACGCTCTCAGTATAGGATGCCGGTCGTATCCATTGGTCCGTAGCTTGGACGCCCTCGTCCGAGCAAAACCTAAACGCCAGCCAGCCCGGACGAGGCGTCCAGGATACTACGGCACAAGCAAATTGCCGTCAGTTTATCGCGAACACCCCGTTGTGGCCGATCTCTACACAGACCGAGCCACACGCGACGACCGCGGAGGTCTCCCACACCACGGGTAGCCCCGATTGACCGCCAGCGGTCTATCGGGGTCGCGCAGCGACAAAAGGGTTGAGGTTGTGTGAGCGTCAATCCATACTGAGTCGTGCTGCTCTCGCCGCTCCGCGGATGCTGTTATCAAGACTCAGTTGCATGTCGAATCAATGATGTGGAGTTGTGGGCCATGACGTTAGAAGACAAGGTTGCCTTGTTTAGCCGCCATATACTGGAACGCCACCTGCGCATAGCTGAAAGACTGGGAATTGAGTTTGCTAACAGCACCGATGACGAGCCTCTTTCACGTTCTGGCTTTGCTATTCTGAGCATAGTTTTCAGCTATTTTGAGATGTATGAGCAGTTTTCCACAGGCATCTCGAGCAATGGAGCATCCAAAAGGTCATTCGTGAATGGATTCATGACTGTGATGCAGCCTCCATTGCCCGGACCCATAGATCGCGACACTGCGTTAGATATCTACGAAGCTATTCGATGTGGCATGTTTCACTCGCTGTTCCTGAAAAAGCGGTTTGGGATAACACGCCACCTCAATATCCCTATGAAAGCGGAGAACGGAGACCTTTTGATCAATCCCGCGAAACTCACGGAGCATTTAATCCAGCATTTCGAAATACTACTGCACACAGCTACTGGATGCATCTCAAGCTACATTGCGAGCTAATTTCGAGTCGATTTTCAATTCCATGAACACACAAGTATCAATTTTGCTGTCGACGACTTCAACTAGTTCAAGTCAAACACAGACCACGCACGCGCCGTTTCCGCATGATCCTTACGGAGACCCGGCCAAAGTCGGGTATGAAAATACCTTACTGACAGAATCAATCTTTGATGAGAACGAGTGCGTGGACGAAGAGCAGTGTTGATCGAGACATGAAATCGCGGGTGGCCCGGACGCCCTCAACTCGTTGTCTGGGCCACCCTGCGCAACAGCCAGATGTTTTTCGGGATGCGTTCTATCAGCCGTTGGGCTCGAACGGTGGCGAATGCGGTTAACACTTTCGCCAGACGCGTGGGAAGACGATCATGACTGCGGACTGCAACGTGGCTGTGCACGACGAGTCTCTTTCTCGAACCGACTCAAAAACTCATGAAGCATCTGTGTGGATTCCGCTCTCTGCTGTTGATCACCGTGGTCATACTGGGAGCTGGAACTTTCAAGCTGGCTGCTGCCGATCAATTTCAGCGCGGGGATGTATCGGTCGCCGCATATTCTTCGATTCAGGCGGCAGTGGACGCCAACCCGAACCGGATGGTCTATGTGCCGGCCGGCGATTATCCGATCTCGGCGAAGATACGCATCCACAAAGATCGCTCTGGGTTGTTTGGGCCCGGTCGAATCATTCAGCAGAACCCGGAGCAGCCGATCATTGAGATTGAGAACTCCGCTGACGTGGAAGTGCGGGATCTGACTCTGACTCGTCCGGAAGGAGATCAGGACACCTCCAAGGAAGGAATTCTGTCGATCAACTGTCGTCACCTCGTTATCGAAAACGTGCGAGTCGTTGATAATCGGACGGTTGCTGCCGCGATCTCTCTGCGAGACTGCGTGGGAGCCCGTATCAGCCGCTGTCTCATCCGTAATTATATGCGCGTTTCTGTGGATGACCGCACGGCCGACGCAAACTGGGGTTACGCGTTCAATTGCACCGACGGCACGGGCATCGGCGTGAAGCATTCCAAGGGAACATTGATCGAGAGCAATCGCGTCATCGAAGAAAACCTGCGGCCGACGCCAGAGATCAAGCAGAAACACAAGCTCGGAGATTGGGTCAAGAAGAATCCCATGAAGGGCCGCCTGGTCAATCCGAAATTGTGGGACACTGCTTATACTGATAACTGGCAGCAAGGCTCAGCGATTATTGTCACCGCGCCGGAGGTAAGTGACCTCACTCGCATTCTCGGAAACCACGTCGAGAACGCCGCGCAGGGCATTGATCTGCACTGTGATCGAGTCATCGTCGCCAACAACGTGGTGGCGAATTCGTTTATTGGTATGAAGGCGATGCATGGGTCAAGCAACGTGCTCATTACTGGGAATCAGTTCGTCAAGAACAGTCTGTGGGCGATTGGTCTAATGCCGGGTGTCGCATCTCACGCGGAGAATACAGACGGCGGCTCGATCATTTCCAACAATATCATTTCCAGCTTCGGCCACGGCGATGCAAGCTGGATCTGGGGAAATGAACATTCTCCCATCCGATTCGACCACGGACAGGAGCCAACTGATCCGCCACTCTCCGACGTGATCATTCAAGGAAATGCGCTGCACAGCACGGGCCAGCCAAGGTACCGCTACGCCGTTCGCATCGAAGGCGAACCAAACGCCCCGCGAGGCTTGCACTTCTACAACAACCTTTTCCCCCCAGGCACCAGCGGCATCGCGAATGCCGAGTTAAAACCGTAAAACTGTTCCTGAATTCAGACGTTAATGATCAATGCTGGGTGGCCCCCACAACTTGTTGCACGGGTCGCGGGAACGAGGATTGACCCGTTGGGGTGCCCCGCCGATTAGGAATTTCGATGAGCCTCTCGGCGTAATCAACAGGCACGACGGCAGCCCCGGGGGCTGGAGCCGTTATCCATTACGGAGCAATGGAATCGTTTTGACCTGCTTATGGGGCCAATGGAAGGCTCATGACTGTCCGAGCCATAAATCGGAGACAGTCCGTCAACCGGTCGTAACACCACCGGCCTATTGACGTTTCACTTTCATCTGCCAGAGAGGCAAATCGGTGGTGTCTTGGTAACAATTGCGGTTCACTCGGTGATTCCAGGTCGAGCGTTGCCACTCACTTTGGGAGTTTCTTCATGAAGTCGTTGCAATACGGTGGGGCGGCCTTGGTGGCCCTGATCTTGTCGCTCTCCCCATCGGCGTTACGCCCTGCGGAAGCGCAGTCGAATGAGCACCCCGATCGCATGGTTCAGCCGGGTGTGCCTCAAGGAAAAGTCACGGCGGGGCAGTTCAATGACAGCCAGATCTTTCCCGGAACGAAGCGCGACTACAGCGTCTATGTGCCGGCTCAATACAAGGCCGACGAGCCGGCCGCGCTGATGGTCTTCATGGACGGCGGTGGGTATTCGAACGTGAAGGGCGGGTTCCGAGTACCGACGGTCTTCGACAATCTCATTCATCAGAAGAAGATGCCGGTCACGATCGCGGTGTTTGTGAATCCGGGCACCGTCGCGGCGACCGTGAAGGGAGCGAAGGATCGCAGCAATCGGTCATACGAGTACGACTCGATGGGAGATCGCTACGCGAACTTTATGGTGGATGAGTTCCTGCCGGTCGCGCTGAAGGGACTCAATGTTTCGAAAGATCCCGCGAAGCGCGCGACGTGCGGTATTTCGTCGAGTGGCATCTGTGCTTTCACGCTCGCCTGGGAGAAGCCGGACCAGTTCGGCAAAGTCCTCAGCCACATCGGCAGCTTCACGAACATCCGTGGCGGATGGGCCTATCCGGGACTTGTGCGCAGAACGAAGGACAAGCCGAAGGCGATCAAGGTCTATCTGCAGGATGGTCGCGATGACCTCAACAATCTGCACGGCAATTGGCCACTCGGGAATCAAGATCTGGCGGCGGCGCTGCAGTTCGCGGGCTACAAGTACAAGCTCGAAATGACCGAGGGTGGTCACAGTGGCAAGTGGGGCGGCGACTTGTTGCCAGAAGCTCTGAAGTGGTTGTGGGACGACAACGCCGAAAGCACGCACATCCCGATTGTCGAAACGAAGCCCGCTTGGGAACCGCATCCGGACGCGGTCGCCAAGGAAGGTGTGCCGAAGGGGACTGTCGAACAGATGCCCGTCTTCGAGTCGAAGATTTTTGCTAATACGATTCGCGATTGGTCGATCTACGTGCCGGCCCAATACAAGGCCGCCGCGCCCGCCGCGCTGATGGTGTTTCAAGACGGCGAGGGCATGAAGAACGTCACTGGTCGCTGGCGCGTGCCGACAGTCTTCGACAACTTGATCGCTCGCGGAGACATGCCGCCGACGATTGCTGTCTTCATCAACCCAGGTCATGACAAGGACAAGCCGCGACAAAACGGAAAACACTCGAATCGCGGGTTTGAGTACGACAGTCTCGGTGATCGCTATGTCCGCTTCTTGCTGGAAGAGGTCATCCCCGAGGTTCGCAAGAAGTACTCCATCTCGGACGATCCCGAGATGCATGCGATTGGTGGTTCGAGTTCCGGCGCGATCTGTGCCTTTACCGCCGCCTGGGAACGCACCGATGCTTTCCGCAAGGTCTATTCGAGCGTCGGGAGCTTCACGAACCTGCGCGGCGGCAACGTCTATCCGTCGCTCGTTCGTAAGACCGAACCGAAGCCAATCCGCATCTATATGGCCGACACGAGCGGTGACGTCGACAACGCTTTCGGAAGCTGGCCGTGGGCTAACCAGCAGATGGCATCGGCGTTGAAGTACATGGGTTACGACGTTCGCTTCGACTGGGCCGAAGGCTACGCACACAACTCCGACTTCGGTGGTGCGAAGTTTCCCGAAGCGATGAAGTGGTTGTGGCGGAAGGAAGCTCACACTCCGGTCATCGACACCAAGGGCGATCTCGGCGGCGACCTGACGTTGCTCAACCTGCTGATTCGCGGCGAGTCTTGGGAAGTCGTCGCTGAAGGACTCGGCTTCGCGGACGCTCTCTGTGCCGACAAGGCGGGTAATGTTTATTTCTGCGACATGAAGGCACCGTCGGTTGTTCGTATTGGCGCTGATGGAACTCGCAAAGAGATCTGCAAGGAGTCCGTCAGCGGCCTCGAATTCAATCCCGAGGGGACGCTGCTCTATGCGTGTCAGGGCTCGAAGAACCGCGTGATCTCGATCAACCCGAGCAACGGCGAAGTGAAAGTCGTCGCGGAGGGCGTGAAGCCGAATGATCTCGCAGTGACGACCGACGGCTTCATCCTCATCACGGAAACCGGAGCGCAGCAGGTCACCCGGATCAATCCGCAAACTGGCGAAGTCACCGCTGCTGACAAGGGCATTAGCAAACCGAACGGCATCGCGTTGTCGTCTGATGGAGGCACGCTCGCGGTCTCCGACTACGGCGGAACTCACACCTGGACGTTCCGAGTCAACGCTGGCGGAGTGCTGGACGCGAAGATGCCGACGATGCCCATGCGTTTGCCGATCGACCAGAAGGGCGAATTCAAATTCAACGAACCGCCTCCATACATCCAGAACTCAAAGGGCGACGGCATGGCGGTCGACAAAGTGGGCCGCTTCTACGTGACGAGCGACCTCGGCGTGCAAGTCTTTGACCCCACCGGCCGCCCTTGCGGCGTCCTGCCGAAACCTGACAAGGATCAGCCTCTTACAACCTGCGTCCTCGCCGGCGCCGACCACAGCACGCTCTACATCGCGCACGGGACCAAGATCTACCGGCGAAAGCTGACGGTCGAGAAGTCGAAGTAATCTGTACTCACTTGTAGGGTGGGACCAGCGTAGCGCCGGCCCACCACCAACAAACACAATCAGGAGCATGGTGGGCCGGCGCTGCGCTGGTCCCACCCTACGGGCCACAACATGTCAGATTATCGGCGCTACTTCGTGGCCGGTGGAACGTACTTCTTTACGTGTGTCACTCACGAACGACGACCGATTCTCACGACGGACCTCGGTCGAAAATGTCTCCACGAAGCTATTGAAAAGGTACGTACCGATCATCCTTTTCAAATCGTCGCGATTGTGTTGCTTCCCGATCACTGGCACACGGTGTGGACTTTGCCGCGAGGCGACGATCGCTACCCGCTGCGTTGGATGCGAATCAAAGAAGAGTTCACGGAGCGCTGGTTGGAAGCAGGCGGAGCAGAAACTGCTCAGTCGGAGTCCCGTGAGAAGCATCGGCAACGAGGTGTTTGGCAAAGGAGATACTGGGAACATACCGTTCGTGACGAAGCCGACCTCAAGCGGTGCGTCGACTACACGCATTGGAATCCGCGCAAGCACAAGCTGGCCGCACGAGTGCGTGACTGGGAATGGTCGTCCTTTCATAGGATGGTGCGTGAAGGCGAGTACGACATTGATTGGGGCGGCACCGATCCAACACCCGGCTGGGACGATCCCGAATGGGGCGAATAACGTAGGGTGGGACAAGCACAGCGCCGGCCCACCAACCACGAAGCAAGCCAGAAAGAATCAATCATGACACTACGGGCTAACCGGTGTGTAAACTGCAAGCCGACATACTGATCGCTTTGAACGCCGTGTGAGAACCCCCTTGCCGAAAAGGAGATGTGACCATGAAACGCGTCGTTTCCTTAATTGCCCTCTTGCTGCTTGCAGCTCCATTATTTGGTCAAGAATCTCCGCCACTGAAGCCAGCCGAAGCGAAGAAGATTCTGGCGGCGTTTGCGGGGACGTGGGATGCTTCGGTGAAGTCGTACTTTCGAGGCGCGGATGGGCCGGTCACGGAATCGACTGGTGTTGAAACGACTGAAGCTGTTTGCGGCGGTGCGGCTTTGCGGACGTCGTTCAAGTTCAAGTTGAAGGGTATCGGCTTTGATGGGCATGGCTTGATGGGCTTCGACGCGCGCTCGAAGGAATTCACGGCTACTCACGTCAGCAATTTCGTCCCGACGCCGTACCAATCGCGCGGCCAATACGACGCTGAGCGGAAATCACTGACGATGATCAACATCATCGTGGACCAGTCCGGGAAATAGCAGCGGCAGAAGGAAACCATCACGCTCGTAGACGACGCCACTAAGACGATCGTGTTCTACGATCTCGTCGAAAAGGACGGGGAGAAGCAGGAAGTGAAGCTCATGGAAATCACGCTGAAGAAGCGACCGCGAGAGCAACCGTAGGGTGGGACGACGTGACGGCGCCACTTGGTGTGAAGGAGTTGTTGGCATGACGAACATCGCACTTCATCCGACTTGCCGCACGCGTCATGTGCTCCGCATGAGGGCGCAACTGTTGACGATGGCAGTCTTCGTGCTGGCGATGGTGGCGTCGCGAGCGGCGGCGGATGAAGGTGGTGATCACTTTGAGAAGCATGTGCGGCCGCTGTTGATTGAGCGTTGTTATAAGTGCCACTCGGGAGCGGAGCGCAAAGGCGGGCTGCGGCTGGATTCGCGTGAGGGTCTCTTGAAGGGCGGTGAGACCGGGACAGCGATTGTTCTTGCGAAGCCGGAAGAGAGTTTGTTGATTCAGGCGGTGCGGCATCAAAACGGATTGGCGATGCCGCCGGACGGGAAGTTGACTGCGGCACAGGTTGACGCGCTGGCCAAGTGGATTCGCGACGGTGCTGTCTGGCCGGGAGCGACGACTGCGACGACGAATGAAAATGCCGACCTCTCGTCGGTGGTCGCACCGAAGGTTCCGAACAGCGGGTCATTGGCGTCCGCGCTACAACTGTGGCTGCGGGCCGATGCTCTCAAGCTGGCGGATGGTGAAAGCGTGCCCGTTTGGCCTGATCAGAGTGGGCATGGTCGCGATCTCTCGGCGACTAAGGGGGTTCGTGAAGGCGGTGTCGGCGGGCCGGGGAATTTCGTCGCGCAGAGCAATCTGGTCGGCCGGCCGGCGGTGCGGTTCTCGCAATGGACTGGCCTCGCGTCTTCGCCGGGGAATCCGGTTGAGATTCGAGGGGACGCGGCCCTCACGATGACGATCGTCATGAACCTCACTCAGTTCAAGGGGCAGCATCCTCACTCGACCGTCTTTTGCGTCGGCAACCCGGCGTATGCGGGTGATCCGGGTAAGCCGCTCGCGGCGCTCATTGAGATCGACCAGCCGCAACAGTTTTCGCTCGACTTCGCGGGCGGTTGGGGGCACGACGCCATTCTCGCTCCGGGTTCGTATCAGCCGCTGTTTGGCAAGCCGGTCATCGTGACGATCGTCAAGAGGCCAGGACCGATTCGCGAGACCACTCGCTTCTACATCAACGGGAAGCTGGCCGGGCCAACTAATGACAAGCCATTGACCGGACGTGACACCGTGCCCGATATCCAGCATCGCCCGGATGTCGGAGTGTTCCTCGGCAAGGTCCTCAGTTGGTGCGGCTCGATTCAGGGCGATGTCGGCGAGGTGCTGCTCTACAACACCGCGTTGTCTGAAGCTGAGCGGCTCGGTATCGAAACCTACCTTGGTGAGAAGTTCGGATTGTGGATCGATGCCGAACGCTCGCTCGCCGCGAAGTCCGTCTACACCGACACCGAGAAAAGCCATTGGGCGTATCAACCGGTTCGCGACGTCTCGCCGCCCAAGGTCCGCCAAGAGGAGAAAGTGCGAACGCCGGTCGATCGCTTTGTGTTGGCGGCATTCGAGTCGCAGTCGCTCGTACCACCGCCTGAACTCGATAAGCGAATGTGGCTGCGGCGAGTCACCTTTGATCTGACTGGCCTGCCTCCCACACCCGAAGATGTGGATGCGTTTCTCGCTGATACTTCTCCGCAGGCTTTTGAGATCGTCGTGAATCGGCTACTCGAGTCGCCGCGTTATGGCGAACGGTGGGGCAGGCATTGGCTGGATCTCGTTCGCTATGCGGAGACGACCGCCAACGACGCCAACGCGGTGATGCGCTTTGCCTGGCGATATCGCAACTACGTCATCGACGCTTTCAACAACGACCTGCCATACGACCAGTTCCTTATTGAGCAACTGGCGGGTGACCTTCTGCCGCCGACTGAATCGGTCGCCGTCAACACTCGGCGCACGATTGCGACGGGCTACCTGATGATCGGATCGAAGGCGCTGGCCGAGACTGACAAGGAGCAATCGCGGCTCGACATTGTGGACGATCAGATCGACGTGACTGGCCGGGCGATGCTAGGGCTGACGGTTGCCTGTGCCCGCTGTCATGACCATAAGTTCGATGCCATTCGCACGACTGATTACTACGCGCTGGCAGGCATCTTCCGCAGCACCGAACCGTTTCAGAACGAGGCCCGTAACGCGTCGATGTGGTGGGAGTATCCGGTGCCTCAAGGCGCCGGGCTGGAACCGCTGATCGTGATGGCTCCGAAAGAGGTTCAGTCGCGGAACCTGCGAGTGCATCTGCGCGGCAATCGGTTCACGTTGGGAAAAATCGTCCCGCGCGGCGCGTTGGGGATCGTCGCGTCGGTCAGTCCTTCGGCCGAAGACAGTTCCACTCCAATCATCAATCCGCATCAACTGAGTAGTGGTCGGCTCGAACTCGCTCGCTGGATCGCCAGTCCAACAAATCCGCTCACCGCGCGAGTGCTCGTCAATCGCGTCTGGCAGTTGCACTTTGGCCGAGGCATCGTTGGCACCCCGGATAACTTCGGCACGCGCGGTGAGCGGTCTTCCGACCCCGCGTTGCTCGACTGGCTGGCGACGCAATTCATCCGCGACGGTTGGAGCGTGAAGAAGCTGCACCGGTTGATCGTGCTGTCGAACACCTATCGCTCGCAGAACGCTTCGTCATCGAAAGGACGCGAGCAACCTCAGCTTGGGCCGCTGCTCGTTCAGCGTCGTCGGCTTTCCGCTGAAGAACTTCGCGACGCCATGCTGGCGGTGAGCGGTCGCTTGGACCTCACACCGGGCAGTTCCGAGAGCGGAGAGTTCCTCTTCTCAAAAGCTGAAGACATCAACGCGATGATTCGACCGAATCGCGTCGGAGCGGATGATGAGTTCTACACGTCATTCCGGAAGCGGTCGGTTTTTCTGCCGATCGTCCGCAACATGCTGCCTGATGTGCTGACGCTCTTCGACGCCGCCGACCCGAACGGAGTCACTGCGGTTCGCAACGAGACGACAGTCGCCTCGCAGGGGCTGTTCCTGCTGAATCACCCATTTGTCCGCGACCAGTCGAAGGCGCTGGCCGAGCGTCTGTTGTCTGACGCGGCGCTCTCAGATGAACGACGCATCGAACTGGCACATCGCCTGGCTTACGGTCGCTCGGCGAGTCCCGTCGAACATGAAGATACGAATGCTTTCCTGAAGTCGTTCACACAGTCAGCGGCGCTGAAGAGCAAGTCTGAGCTCGAGCAGCGACAAGCAGCCTGGCAGGCGTTCTGTCAGTCGCTGCTGTGCAGTAACGAGTTTCTGCATGTGGAGTAGTGCGTCGTCTCACCTTAAGGCGAGATGCTTGAGGATCAACACCATGCCAATCACCACGACACGACGACAACTTTTGCAGCAGTCCGCCGTCGGTTTTGGCAGCGTTGCGTTGTCGAGCTTGCTGGCGGGCGTGGCGTGCTCTCGCAGCTCTGCATCGGGGCCGCTCGCTCCTAAACAATCGCACTTCCTGGCCACGGCGAAACGGGCGGTGCTCCTCTTTATGCACGGTGGAGTTTCGCATGTGGACTCGTTTGATCCGAAGCCCAAGCTGACGGAGATGAATGGTCAGCCGCTGCCGTTTCCAAAGCCGAAGTTCGAATTCGCTCCGACGGGCAACCTGCTCGCGTCTCCGTGGAAGTTTCGAAAGTACGGCGAGAGCGGCATTGAGGTCAGCGATCTCTTCCCGCGCATCGGCGACTGTATCGACGACATCGCCGTGATCCGCTCGATGAACGGCGGCGACCTGGTTTCACACGGCCCGGCCTTGCTGAACGTCAACACGGGCAGTGGCGTGTTTGCTCGACCGTGTCTCGGCGCCTGGACGCTCTACGGCCTCGGCAGCGAGAACCAGAACCTGCCCGGTTTCCTCAGCTTGAGCCCGTCGCTGTATCACGGCGGAGCACAAAACTACGGCTCAGCGTTTCTCCCGGCGACGTTTCAGGGAACGCGACTCGGTGATGGCAACACGCACTTCAAAGACGCCCGCCTGTCGAGCCTCTCACCGGCGCAACATCCTGAATTGCAACGCCTGCAACTTGATCTGCTCAAGCGACGCAACGAACGCCACTTGCAGAGCATCGGTGAGGACTCAGCACTCGAAGCCCGCATTGAGTCGTTCGAGATGGCGTTCCGCATGCAGGCCGAAGCTCCCGATGTCATGGACATCAGCCGCGAGTCAGCAACGACTCAATCAGCCTACGGTGTCGGCGCCGAGCCGACGGACGAGTTCGGTCGGCAATGCCTCTTCGCGCGGCGTTGCCTCGAAGCCGGAGTCCGCTTTGTGCAGGTCAACTTCAGCTATCCCCGCAACTACTGGGACGCTCATGGAGACCTCCGCAACAATCACACGTCGAACGCCGCCAGGGTTGATCTACCAGTCGCTGCATTGCTGAAGGATTTGAAATCACGCGGCATGCTCGATGACACGCTCGTCATCTTCGCCACCGAGTTCGGCCGCACTCCCGCCGCGCAGGGAAATGACGGTCGCGACCATCACCCGCACGCCTTCAGCTTCTGGATGGCCGGCGGCGGCATCCGCGGCGGCACGACCTACGGCCAGACCGATGAGTTCGGTTACTACGTCGCCGAGAACAAAGTCACGATGCCCGACTTCCACGCGACGATTCTGCATCTGCTTGGCCTCGATCACGAACGCCTCACCTTCCGCCACGCCGGCCGCGACTACCGCCTGACCGACGTGCATGGCCACGTCGTGAAAGAGATCCTCAAAGCCTGATGTGGCGATTGCTCATTTCGACCGGCAGGCCAGGGAGTACCACATGAGAGTCTGAGAAGTGCGGCTCATGGGAACTCCCCGCAACAGGGAGAACGCTGCGGAGTGACTCGTCGTGCTACTTGGCTGCTTTCGTGGTGGGGGCGGGTTTGTTACCGGCCCATTTGATGCCTTCGAGGACGTGCTGGCGGGCGAACGGCGTGTTGAGCGAACGCAGATCGTGGCCGAACTCAGTGTAGAAGAAGCGGCCGCCGGATTCGGGCTCGTGAGTCCAGGCGATGGGATGGTCCTTGCCCATCGGCTTGCCATTTCGCGTCTTGAAGTAGTCGCGCACGGGTTCGTAAGTCGACTCGTCAACGCGCATCAGCACCTTGAAGCCAGGCAGGCCAGTGACAGCACGGTCGTGGTTCGTCCAGTCTGCTTCGTAGATGAACTCGGCGGGCTGTCCTTTGACGGTGGGGTGATCCTTGGCAGCCGGATCAATCGTGATCTTCGCCTTGAGGAAATCCGAGTCGCTGTTGAAGTCGCAACCGCCGAGCTGACTCAGCCACGGCCACTTCTGCTGACGCACCATAGTCGCATGCAACGCGACAATGCCTTTCTTGCCGGTGGTGAACCAGGTCTCCACCGATTTGCGTTGCGCTTCCGGCAGGACGAGGTCGAGTTCATTGGCGTTGTTAAACACCAGCACGTCATAGCGGCTCAGCTCCGCCGTCTGCATGTCCTTCCAATGCTCGGTCACATCGACTTCAAACCCATTCTCGTGCCCGAGCAACACCAGCCACCGATTGATCCGGGGAATCTCCGGATGCCGGTAGTAGCCCGTGTTGGAGTACACCAGCACCTTGAGGCCGGAACTCTTCGAAGCATCCGGCTTCGGATCATGCGCCAGAGCCACGCTGCCGAACAAACACAGAGACAAGACAAAACAGAAGATAGTTTTCATGATGGCATCCTGAATTTTCAGTACGTCAAACCGTTTCACGCGGAGCTTGATCGTAACAACGCTCGCCGAGTGAGCTACCCGCTCGCTGGGCACCCGTGGAAGCAGTCACGGACAATTACAGCACTGTTGACCACTACTCGCTTCACGTTCTAAAGTCCTGAGGCTCGATGCTCGACCTGGCCGCTTGCGGGATAACTCGTGCTCCAACGTCACTCGATAGAACGGCTACTGCTTACTCAATACACGGAGAATGCGGGTCAATATGAAGCTAATTCAAGCACGAGTAAGGAATTTTAGGCGGCTGGAGGATGTGTCCATCGACTTCGAAGAGTCGGAGACCGTTTTTGTCGGTCCAAACAATTGTGGTAAGACGTCGGCGACAGACATCTTTCGCCTGTTCTTGAGGTCGGGCGATTTCTCAATCTACGATTTCTCCGCGTCGCAAGTCTCAAAGTTTGACGAGTATGGGCACGGCCGAATCGAAGGCGAAAAGCTGCCGGGCATTGAGCTTGACCTATGGTTCTCGATTGATCCGGAGACCGAGTTTGGACGGGCAGGCTTGTTGCTTCCCGACACGGAGCAGGATTACCAGAAGGTCGGCATTCGCCTTCGCTACACGATCGATGATCCTGAAAAACTAAAGGAGAGCTACCTAGCACGCCTCAACACCACGGACGGAAAACCACCAAGAAAACCGCTCACTCACTACTTGTCACTTCCGGGAACGATCAAACAGCATTTCGCGATCTCGTACTTTGCCCTAAATGGCTCAGCCGAGGATGCTAACGAAAAGCCACTGCCCTCGGATGACGGTAAGCGCTTGCTAAAATCATTGCTACGAGTTGAGTTCGTTGATGCCCAAAGACGAATTGATGATCACGAGCAGACAGGCAGCACGCGGCTGTCAAAAGTATTTACTGGATACTACAAGCGCAATCTGACTCAAGCGGAAACTGCAGATGAGACCAATAGCATCATAGACAAGCATAATGATGACCTGACGAGCCACTATCACAAGGTATTTGCAAATCTGCTAAAAGTGATCGAAAGCTTGGGAGTACCGTCCGTTAATGATCGATCTTTGCGAGTCATATCGGCCTTGGTTCCGGAAACAGTGCTACAGAACAATGCCACATTGAGTTATGTGGACCCCGCTCACGCGCACGAGTTGCCGGAAAAGTACAACGGACTAGGCGTCAAGAATCTCATTTATCTAGCGATTCAGATCTGCGAGTTTCAGATTAGTTGGATGACAACTGAGCAGGAGCGACCGCTTGCCTTGCTGCTATTCATTGAAGAGCCAGAAGTCCACTTGCACGCTCAGGCCCAGCAAACGTTTATTCAAAACGCGTGGAGGATTATCCGTGAAGCATCTCACGAATGTGGGGAAGACAAGAAAACACCGCAACTCGTCGTCACGACTCACTCATCTCACATTCTGGACACTGTTGACTTTGCCAAGGTGCGCTACTTTCGCCGTACCCACAGTCTCGGTGAAGCTTCCGTGGTCACGACAACTTTGAATGCGTCGAGTGTTTTGAACCTCCGACGATTCAATCCGCTGTGCGATTCAAGCACTGAATCAGCCGGTGATTCAGGCGATACCGCGAACGAATCAGACAGCACCGATCCAAAGGAGGCAGCTCGTGCGACACTCGATTTTCTGAAGAAGTATCTCACGCTTACACACTGCGATCTCTTCTTTGCGGACGCTGCGGTTTTAGTCGAAGGGACGGTCGAGAAGCTTCTGCTGCCGAAGATGATCGAATTGGAAGCATCTGGGCTGCGGCAACGCTATTTGACCGTCCTTGAGGTTGGTGGAGCATACTCACACCGATTCGCGAGTCTGCTTGAGTTTATTTCGATTCCCTACGTCGTGATCACTGACATTGACTCGGTTGATCCGAAACAGAATAGATCGTCTTGTCGGCCGGACACTCCTGGCGCGGTTTCGGCAAATGCGGCGATCAAATTCTTTCTGAAAGCTTCGTCGATTGCTGACTTGCGCGCCCTAGATAGCAGTGCTCGGCACCTGAATGAACGTAGATGTTACGTCGCGTATCAATGCCCTACCGAAGTGGATGGGTACGAGAAAACATCAACAATGCACGGCCGGACTTTTGAGGAAGCGTTTGCCTACGAGAACATCAAACTCTTCCGTAACGGAACGCTTCGATTATCGAAGAAGTGGACTGCACCACGGAGTTTCGAGGATGAATACAAAGCAGTATATGATTCCGTAAACTCATCTACGTTCAAGAAGACCGAGTTTGCATTGTTGGTGGCGTCGTCAGATACGGAATGGGTCACTCCGACGTACATTTCGGATGGCCTAAAGTGGCTTGAGGGCGAGTTAAGAGCCACCGTCCTTGGCACGCAACAGGAGGCCAACATACAATGACGCGCGTGCCAACACAGGCTGACGCAGAGATCAGAGAATGTCTCGCAGCAAAACTGTCGTTTTCGGTGGTCGCTGGCGCTGGATCAGGAAAGACCACTTCTTTAGTGGACGCGCTCGCATCGCTCCTCAAGACTGACGGGGCGCGAATGCTACGTGACGGACAACAGGTTGTTTGCATCACGTATACCAATCGGGCAGTAGACGTAATCAGCAAGCGGCTGCGCAATAATCCGTTGTTTGTTGTATCCACGCTTCACGGCTTCTTGTGGGGCGAGATTCGGCACTTTCAAAAAAGCATACGTGAAGGCCTGCGCCTTCATGTGTTGCCAAAACACATCGCGAAGCAACGAGGCAATGACGACGGAGGTGGCAGTAAGAAGTCGCTTGAGGCGAGAAGGAAAGCTGAAGATCTTGAGGCCGCACTAGCGGAACTCGATTCGGTTCCGACTTTTCGCTACGGCAACGACACTCCTTACAGCAACTATAAGGACGGGGAGATCGGCCACGACGACTTGGTCTTGCTGGCTGCTGGCATGATTCAAGCCAGTCAGCCTCTTCGCCGCGTCCTCGGGCAGAAGTATCCGTATATTTTTGTTGATGAGGCACAGGATGCATCTCCTTTCATCGTGGCGGCGTTCAACTCGCTTTGTGTTGCCAAGGGACCACCAATCGTGGGTTACTTCGGGGATCCCATGCAGCAGATCTACGACGACGGAATGGGGGACTTCGGAAGGGCATCTGGAACGAGAGTGATAACGAAGAACGAAAATTTTCGATGTGCGCCTGAAGTCATTTCACTATTGAATGCATTCCGTAAAGACGTCGCGCAGTTTGCGGCGGGAAGTAATGCTCTGGTTCCAGGCAGCGTTGGCATCACGCTCGTGGCCGCGGAGAAGCCCAGCGCGCCACGAGGCCGATACAGTGAGGACCAACTACAGCGCGCTCAAGATCGTTTCGCAGAGGCCCTAAATGATTGGGGATGGCAGCAGAATGAGAATGCGAAGCGGCTCTTTCTTGCCAGAAGAATGATAGCCCGGCGCCAAGGATTCTTGGATCTGCACGATCTATTTAATGGTACCTATGCGTCCAGTCGTGCAAACACAGAGTATGAAGCAGGAACACATCATCTTCTTAAACCGTTTGTTGAAACAATTATCCCCTTGGTCATGGCGCACCGCACTGGAGACGCTGGCGCCGTGATGCGTGTACTCACCACTAGCACCGCGGCGTTTCGTTCTGACGGAACTCACTCAAGGAAGTCGATCCGCGAAGTAAGATCGATCGCGAACGAGGTCACAACCTCTGTGATCAAGCTATTTGCGACGGAGGACGCAGGTCGGATTTTGCGGTACTGTCGCGACCACGGAGTTATTTATGCGGCGGAGAATCTTTGTAAGCATCTCGACCGTCCGCCGCGCCAAGAGGCGTACGAAGAAGAAAAGCACTTGACAGAGAAGGGGGATTGGCTGGCAGACGCATTCTTCGTGATGCGCGGCAGTGAGATTGAGAACTACTATAAGTTCCTAGATGAGAACTCACCTTACTCCACTCAGCATGGCGTAAAAGGTGAGGAGTATGACGACGTGATTGTTGTGTTTGATGATGTTGAAGCTGCTTGGAACAACTACAGCTTTTCAAAGCTTTTGACGCCACGGGCAGCGGGCTCGTCGAAGGATACACAGCAAGAGCGCAGCCGAAAGTTGGCGTATGTCTGCTTCTCAAGAGCGGTGTGCAACTTGCGAGTTCTGCTTTTTACGCCCGACCCTGACGTGGCGGCGCTCGAACTCGCAACGCAAGGTTTTTTTGACGAATCGCAAATCAAGATCTTACACTAATGGCTCAGTCTTCTGCCTTTTGCGATTCCGTCAACCCGTGCCCGGGCATATGGATATGGCCGAGCATTCAAGATTTTCCGCTAACTATTCTAGGCAAACTAGTGCGCGACTGATTCTTCGGTTTTGGCTTTGCCGCTCGACTTGGGCTTTTCTTCTTTGGGTTCTTCTTCTGGGTTGTAGGGGTGGGTGGCTTCCCATTGGTGCCAGAAGTCGGCGGGGCGGGTTTTGCGCCACATGGCCATCGCGTTGCCGACGTGGCTGAAGAAGGTGTAGTTGTCGCGGATCTCTTTGCGGCTCGACTTCACCGTTTTGTCGATGATCCAACGCGCGGCTTTCTTGACTCGATCACGCGGAATCTGGAACTCTTCCGGAGCGATCGCCAGCCATTCCAAATGGTGGCCGGTGGCAATCACGGCGCGTGACATTGGGTGTTCGGTGGGCTTCTTGACGGCGTCTTCGCCATCCGGCCAGTTGTACGGCCAATGACCGTCTTCAAACTGCGAGACCAGCAGCAGGTCGCGGACAGATTTTATATGGGCCACGGTCTTCTCACGCACTTCGGGCGAGAGGATTTTATACTCATCGTCCAATCGCAGCAGGACCATCAATGAGTAGACTCGGTGCGTGCCGCCGCAGACTCCGAGTTGCTTGTGTCCGCGCAACTGACGTTCGGCGATCAGGTCGAAGCTCAAGTGGCGATGCTGACCGTTGACCCATTCCTTCTGCTGCGGAGCCAGCCACAGGCCGAAGGCCATCGCAGACCATTCGGTTTCACGCTCATCCAGATCGAAGTCGTAGATGGCCTGATTGATGACATCGCGCATGGTCTGGTTCGGACGGCCGGGAGCGCGGACCGGGTAATCAGCGTGCACGCGGGCTTCGGTCAGGCAGGCCAGCAGATGGTCGTGATGCACCGAGGCCGAGTTCGCGAACTCCTTGCCCCAACGCACAAACACACCGGCCGGGCGAGCTTCCAGCAGCGATTCTTCACGCTCACCCCACGACTGCACGAAGCGGCCATGATCGAGCAGGAAGTCGCGCATGTCCGCGCCGTCGAGCAGCTTGGGGTTCTGGAACTTGGCATCGGCGTGCCAGGTTCGCAGAGCATGTTCAACGAAGTTCGGCTTGAGCTTCGCAGCCTCGAAGCGCGGTTGCACCTGCTTGAGCACGGCGGCCAATTCTTCGTCGCTAACGACTTCCGGATCGTCATACAGCGGGGTGATGACCAGCGGCTCGTTACGTTCGATCTTCGGCGGGTGAAATTCAATCTTCCCCGTGACGGCCTCACGCAGAGCATCGGCCTTCTCAGGCGCCAGCGAGGCATACGCACCGGCGAACGCACCCACGGTAACTAGTTGAGCGGCCAGGAATCCCGCCAGCTTCGGACGTTGTTTCATCATCAGGTCCAGTCAAAGTACGTGTGAATCGCAAGCCAGTGTCTTCAGAGTCGAGCGTGTCGATGCAGCCGTCGGCTCAGGACCTAGATCTTTTTCTTTCGAGACAACACCGTGCCGATTTCGTCGCGGTAGTCGAGCTTCCAGTTTTCGCTCTCGAGCAGTCGGCGAATCAGCGGACCGCGGAACTTCTCGTCCAGCACAATCGTGTTGATGCCGTAGCGGTCGAAGTTGGTTTCCCAATTCGAGCGAGTCTCGACGATGGAGACGTAGTCTTCCCAGACTTCTGGCGAGATGAACTGAGCGTGCGACGCGACGAAGACTTTCAGGTCCTTCGAGTCCTTCAAACTCTCCCACAGCAGGTAGTCACCCCATTCGTACGGATTAAAGATCAGACCCTGCGGCGGATTCTTCATCAGGTATTTCGCCACGCCTTCCGGAGTCTGGTCGCCCACCTTGTTGACATACTTCGCCTGATTCTTGCCGAGGGCCTTCACGTCGAAGTTGGTCATCGCCACCACGCCCATCGGCGACAGGGCAAAGCCCACCCACAGCAGACCCACGGCAATGACGGTCCAGAAGCTGGCTCGCGCTTGCGGCGCGGGCTCAAAGCCAAGTTTCTTCCAACGACGAATAACCGCTCCCAGGTGCATTGGCAGATAGACGGCGGCCAGCGGAGCCCACCAGGCGACGAAGCGTGAAGACCACAGCGACGCTACTCCCAGTCCGACGATCGACAGCACTTCGGCTGACGTCACTCGACGCGGGCTGACGCGGTACAGCACAGCGAGCAGCAGGCCGGCAATGATCATCGCCTGGCCTTGCTGCTGACGCAGTGTCAGAGGTTGCCACTCGCCAACGCCCAGCATGTTGGGGTTGTGAGCGGCATCAATCACGGCACCGTAGATTGTCAGGCCGTATGGGTTGAGCAGTGTGGCGACGGCTCCGAGTTCCAGCATCACCAGGAATGAGCGGAAGCGAACGTCGCGAGCGACGGCGCCGAAGCGTCCGGTGCGACGATAGACATCAATCGCGCGGCCGAGCGTGAACGCTCCCAGCAATGCCAGACCCACCGTGAACGAGCCATGCAGGTTCGTCCATAACACCATCAGCACCGGCACGGCCCAAATGGCCTTGCGGTGGTGTCGAGTGCTCGTGAGCAGGCAGATCAACGCCGAGAAGATCAGCATGCCAGCGACTTGCGGTCGCATGATGATGAGTTGCTGATGATTCACCCACAGGAACAGAGCGGGCGTGAGTGCCGCGATCCAGGCCAGGTGCGTCTGACGCCAGACTCGCCACGTGAGCAGCCCCGTGCTCAACGAGATCGCCGCGCCGAACAGGAATTTCAAACCGGCCCGGCCGACGGCTGCATGCATCAGATAGCCGATGACTTGCGACAGCCAGGCGGTATCCAGAAACGGGATGCCCTTGGAGAGCGGCATCAGCGGTTCGGTCGCGGGAATCGAGGCGGATTCGTAGATCAGCTTGCCGTAAGAGAGGTGTCCCCAGACGTCCGTGTGCCAGATAGGCAGCATGGAGTACCACCAGTAGACGACCGCCATCATCCCGGCGAACGCCACCGACCGCGCAGGCAGGCGGAACCAGTCTGGAAGCTTGTCTTCCAGCAGGGTTACGTCCGGAACTGACGGGTCATGCTGCGGCTCGGCCATGCGGGGTTCACTCACCACGGTGCTCATAAGGAGCGTCTCCACTGAATTGTCATAAGGCCGATGCTGAGTGGCATGCCACCCAGATTTCGCACAAGTTCCAGCGAATCTGGTTTTCGTCTGGATCGAATCAACCAAGTCGGTTGTCTTCATTCTGTGGCGACCCCGGGCGCTGTCAAAGTGCGACATTCGCACCGGATTGGAAAGCTGCACTGAGTCATGCGACTCAAGCGATTGAGCCGACGAGTCCGCATGCGGAAGTTCGTCCGGTGGTACGGATTGACGGGGGATTAACGACTCGTCTTCTCTCGGCAACGTCCTGTCTGGTAGACAGCGGTCAGCACAACGGGCCACGAGTGCATTTCGTAGGACGCGCGTTGCTGCGTGACATGGGAAGGGACGAAGGGATGCGTCAGTTTTCGAGTCGTTTTGCCGCGCTGGCGGCGGTGTTAGTCGTCGTCAACATGGCTGGCTGGCTGTGGATTCGACAGGAACTGCTGGATCTGCCGGCACCGACGGCCGACGGCGTCGTGAAGGTGTCGCTGGCGACCAAGAACGTCGATGACGCCGAACGCTTGTCCTTCCAATTCGACAAACCCGTCGCGGGCGCGAAAGCTCCCGAGGAAGCGGTGACTCAAGCTCCGCTGCGCATCGAACCCTTGCCGCTGGGCTACTGGGAATGGCGCACGCCGATGCGTCTGGATTACGTGCTGGCCGCACCGCTGCCGCCGGGACGCAAGTTTCATGTCGTGCCTGTCGCGAACTATGGGCAGGATGGCTCGCAGGTCGTTCAGGCGGACGGCGAGGTTCAGATCGTCACTAAACGACTGGAAGTCACGGGTTGTCAGTTTCATTCCGTCGACCGTGAGCACGTCAACCTCACGTTGTCATTCAATCAGCCGGTCGATCCGGGTGATCTGCTGCGCCATCTGAAAATCGTCGATCTAAAGACGACCGGGCTGACCAAGAGCGAACATTCGTTGATTGCCGGCGGCGGCGATCTCGAACAGCTGCCGGGGTTGATTACTTCCACACCGGTGACCAAGCCATCGGCCTCAATTCTGGTGCGTTGTCAGCGTCCGATCAGCAACCAGTTGAAGGTGTTCGTGAATTCGGAGCTGAAAGGACACGGCGGCGAACTCGCCCAGGGGACGAGGTACAGCAGCATTGTCGAAGTGACCCGCCGGTTTACGTTGCTGCGATCCGATGCCGAAACGCATTGGGGTTCGGAGCAGGTCGAAGTCCAGCTCCACTTCAGCGCGCCGCTGGACCGCGAGCAGAAGCTGCCGGCCATCGCCGTAACTCCACCCGTCGAAGGGCTGACGGTGCAATTCGGTCGGTATGGCGATTCGGAACTGCGGCTCATCGGCAACTTCCGTGAGGATTCGTATCGCATTGAAGTGCCCGCGACATTGCTCGCGTCAGATGGCTCCACGTTGGGGGAACAGCGTTCAACTGCCGTCGAAGTCCCCGAGCGTTATCCGTCCGTACGTTTCACGACGGGCAACGGTGGAATTCTGGCACCGCACGGCAATCTGCTGCTCGACATCAAGACTGTGAACGTCAGCGGCCTGAAGTTTGAGGCCGCTCAGGTGCATCGCAACAACCTGATTGCGCACCTGGATCAGAGTCCGACCACACGCACTGCGCGACCGCTCTCGAAATCCGAATCAGCCGTGCAGCGCGAGCGCAACACAGTCGTCACATCGGCACTGGAACTTCGCAAGCTGATTGGCGATCGGCACGGCATCTTCAACATTCGCGCTGCGGCCGCGGATCACTCGTGGACCAGTGACGAAAGCGTGGTGACGGTGACGGACATCGCCCTGACCGCCAAACGCGAACGCAATGGACTGGTGATCTGGGCCACTTCGCTGAAGACCGCTCAGCCACTTGCTGGAGTGCAAGTCACCGCGCTGACCTACAGCAATCAGACGCTTGGCAGCGGAGTGACTCAGGCGGATGGCACACTGAAGGTAGCAATCGATCCGAAGCATCCCGACGGTCAGGCATGGGTGATTCTGGCCGAGCAGGGCGAAGACGCCGCGTACCTGCAGTTGGATAACTCGCAGTGGGTACTGGATGACGTCGATCAAGGTGGTAAGCCAACCCCGCAGAACTACGACGTGCTGTTGTACGCGGAGCGAGGTGTCTATCGCCCCGGTGAGACGGTGCATGTCTCGGGCATCGTGCGCGACGTGCGCGGGCAGACTCCCGCGGCGTTCCCGTTGCGAGTCACTGTTACTCGACCAGACCGCCGAGTGGCGGCGACGATTGATGTGGCTCCAGAAGCGAATCAACACGGCACGTTCTCGTTCGATGTGCCGACGCGCGATTCATTCCAGACGGGACCGTACCGGCTTACGGTCACATTGCCGGGATCGGACGAGGTGCTCGGATCGCTGACGACTCTGATCGAAGCCTTTGAGCCGGTGCGTATCGAAGTGCTGGCCAATGCCGAGAAGCCCCTCGTGACCGGAAACGAGAACGGCATTGTCATTGCCAACGGCAAGTATCTGTTCGGCCAACCGGCTGCGGGCTTGCCCGTGCGGCTGAGTGGTGAGTTCCGACGTGGCGAGTTTCGGTCCACGGAATCGCGAGGCTTCACGTTCGGTGAACGAACAGCGTTCAACACGCGCGAAGCAGAAGCACAGGAGGCAACGCTCGATGACGCCGGCATGATGCGGTTTGATGTGGCTCAGCCAGCGGGCATGCCGCGTGGCTGGTGGGAAGGGCGCTTCGTGGTCACGGTCACCGAAACGGGTGGCAGATCGACGTCTCAGCAAGTCGGCTTCACGCTCGACAGCGCGGGGCGCCACATCGGTCTACGTTCTGCTGCGGAAGGGATCGCTCCGATCGGCGAGCCGATCAAGATCGACTGGGTCGTTCGCACCAGTCAGGACCAGTTGGCCGAACCCGCTCCGATTGACCTGGAACTGAGCCGCGTCGAATACGACTGGGTGTTCCGCAACAAATCCAACGGGACCACGTGGGAATCGATTGAGCGACTCGTACCAGTTTCGAAACAGACCGTCGGAGCCGAGACAGCCTCCGGTACCGCGACGGTCACGTGTCTGGAATGGGGTCGCTACCGCCTGGTCGCGACAGATTCCAGAACAGGTGCGCGTTCGCGACTGGAATGGTATGCCAGCTCGCCCGAGTACGCGGACCGTTCGCTGTCCGTGAATCGTCCGGAACGCGTTGAACTGATCCTCGACAAGCCCAACTACGCACCCGGATCGACCGCCAAGGTCCTGATTCGCAGCCCGTTTGCAGGCACAGCCTGGCTGACTCTGGAAGCCGAGAACCTGAAACATCAGGAAGTTGTGACGCTGACAGGGCAGAGCACAACGGTTGACCTGCGAGTGCCCGCTGACCTGCGCGGCGGTGCATTCATCAGCGCGTCGATCGTGCGAGCGATCAATCCTCAAGAGAAGACCTGGCTGCCACACCGCGCAGCGGGCCTGTCCCGTCTGGTGGTGGATCATGCGGCCAATCGGTTGCCCGTCACGATTGATGCACCGTCACAGGCGCGACCGGCAACCAGCACGAAGGTTAGTGTGCAGGTCGAGTCGCAGAATCGCCCCGCTAGAGTGCATGTGTGGGCGGTCGATGAAGGCATCCTGCTGACGACAGCCTTCCGCACTCCGAATCCGCATCAACACTTTCTGGCTGCGAAACGGTCAGAGATTTCAACCAGCGATGTTTTCAACGACCTGCTGCCGGACAATCTGCGCCCTGCGAATATCGCCCGCATCGGCGGGGACGATGAGGCTGAAGAAGATCTGCGCGGCGGTCCTCAACCGTCTCGCAAGCGCGAATCCATCGTGGTCTGGCGCGGATGGGCGACGACCGACGACGCGGGAAAACTTAGCCTTGATGTTCAGCTTCCCGAACACACTGGTCGGTTGCGCTGGATGGCAGTTGCCGTGCAGGACGATCGTTACGGACACTCCGAGTTCAATACGACGATCACTTCGCCGCTGCTGGTGGAAACATCGTGGCCGCGTTTTGCGGCGCCGGGCGATCAACTGCGGATTCCGGTGAAGTTGTTCAACTCGACGACAGAAGAACTCGTCGCGAAGCTGGACGTTCAGCCTGTCGGGCCGGTCTCCGTGCGTCCGCTGGCTGACTCGGCCAGCGTCATCATCAAGCCGGGGCATCCCGAGGTTCGCTGGATCGATGTCGCAGCCGATGCCATCGGCGAAGCAACGGTGATTGTGCAGGCTATCAGCCAATCCAAGGAGCACGGCGAACTCACCAGCCGGCAGCAGGTGACGTTGCCCGTGCGAGCACCTGCTCTGCGTGGCAGTGAATCACAAACAATGGTGGTGCGTGCCGGGCAGCCGGTGACGCTGCCTTTGCCGAATGGATTTGTTCCCGAACGGACCAAGCAGGTTCTAGCGATCGGTGCTCAACCAAAGTTGCAGTTGCTGCCCGCGATCGACTCACTAATTGAGTACCCGTATGGCTGTGTGGAGCAGACCAGCAGCCGCATGGCCGCTCTGCTGGCCGCGGCTGATGTGTTGCAACAGGCGACGCCCGAGGCCGGACGTAAGGTCATTGTTGAAGAACTGATCAATGCTGGCATCGTGCGGTTGTGGTCCATGCAGACGACGTCGGGGGCGTTGAGCTACTGGCCCGGCATGAAGCCGGACGTGTGGTGCACGGCTTATGCTGGTGGCATTCTCGCGGAGTGCCAGCAACGCGGTTACAGGCTCGATCAGCGTTTCCGCGATGAGCTTACCAAGTTCCTGGAAGCAGCGTTGAATGGTCGCGGGCAATCCGAAGCCACTTTGTCTGCCGACTTGCGAGCTCACATCTGTCGGACTCTGGCTGCGTTTGGCAAGCCGCCTGTTGGTTGGATGTCGAAACTGTCGGAAGACATCGCGGCGCTGGACACGCTAGGGCGAGCCGACTTGGCACGCGCCTGGTTCCTGGCAGGTCGACGTGATCGCGCTTTGGCCATTCTCACGAAGGACAGTCGCGAGGTCATTGGCTCGCACTCCTACAGCGGTCGCATCACGACTCCATTGTCTCAACAAGCAGGTCTGCTGCGGGCACTCGTTGAGATCGCTCCGGACCACGAATGGGTGCCGGCGCTGACGGTGCAGGTGGAAGCAAGTCGTAAGAACGGTCAGTGGCATTCCACTCTGGAGAACGCAGCCGCGATCAGTGCATTGTCGCAAGTTGCCGCGATCACCAAGTCCGAGCCGACGCAGTTCAAGGGCTCAGTGAGAAGCGGCGTGCGCGAGCCTGAACTCTTTGATCACTCAGGCATGAAGATGCTGACATACTCCGGTCCCGTCGAACCGCTGCAGATTCAGACGGAGGGAACCGGAACCTATTTCGTCACGTTGACAACCACCGGTCTGAAGACTCCAGAATCCATCGTTCCTATTGATAAGGGCGTGGAAGTGCGCCGCACGTGGAGCAAGAAGGATGGCTTCAAAGTCGGTGATCTGATTGAAGTTGAAGTTACCTTGAAGGCTCGAGGAAATGAGGCGATTCCGAACATGGTGATCGTCGACGCGTTGCCCGCCGGTTTTGAAGTGGAGAACCCACGACTGGCCACATCAGCCAACAATGGCGATCAGTCGCAGACCGTTGATCGTGTCGAGTTCCTCGATGACCGTGTGTTGTTGTTCGGTACTGCGTATTCGGGGCAGCAGACCTTCCGCTACTCAATTCGCGCAACGACGGTCGGAACCTTTGATTTGCCGCCGGTTCAGGCCACGTCGATGTACTCGCCTGAGATCGTATCGATCTTCGGGGCAGGGAATGTTGTGGTCGCTCCTTGATGACGACCGATTGACGACTGCCCATGGAAGGACTTGAATCAGCCGAATGGGGACAAACGAATGAACGCTTACCATCGCGTTGCACTGATTCGGTTGTCTCCATGCGTCTGACTTTCCTCTGCCTGCTTATCGCCGGCCGCCATCGAGAGTAGAGCTCCAAGTTCCATGCGTATCCTCATCACTGCTGGTCCCACGCGCGAGTATCTGGACGACGTGCGTTATCTTTCAAATGCCAGCAGCGGACGCATGGGATACGCGTTGGCTCAGGCCGCTCTGAATGCCGGGCACGAAGTCGTGCTCGTGACTGGTCCCGTAGACCTGCATCCGCCTGTCGGTTGCGAGGTGCATCAAGTCGTGACCACTGAGCAGATGCGGAGTGCCTCAGTCAGCAGTTTTCCTCGTTGTGACGGCGTGATCGCTGCTGCCGCCGTGTGTGACTACAAACCTCGCCAGCGTACGGTCGGCAAGATGACCAAGACTGGCGACGCTATCACCATCGAATTGATCGAGACTGATGATGTGCTCGCGGAACTCGGACGCATGCGCGGCAGCCGCTGGGTTGTCGGCTTTGCGCTGGAAGCGGGAAACGCGCGCGAGAATGCGTTGCAAAAGCTCCGGGCAAAGAATTGTGATGTGGTCGTATTGAATGGCCCGCAAGCCATCGGTTCTGAGACGAACGACGTACAGCTCATCGGCAGTCAGGGCGAAGTGCGAGCTAGCTGGAATGGTGTAAAGTCAGAGATTGCAAGGTCGCTCATTGAGTGGATTGGCGGTAATCTCTCGTCCACGCCGCCTGCCTGAGACTTCGAGGACCCTATGAACTGCCCGTACTGTCGGCATGATGAGACGAAGGTTGTTGATTCGCGCCAGCCCGAACCGCTGGTGATTCGTCGGCGGCGGGAGTGTCTGAAGTGCGGTCGGCGGTTCTCGACGCTGGAAACCGTTGAGCAGACGGCATTGAAGGTCGTCAAGAAGGACGGCACTCGCGTGCCATACGACCGCGAGAAGATCCGCAGCGGTTTAGAGAAGGCCTGCTGGAAGCGTCCCGTCAGCGAAGAACAGATCGACCGCGTTGTGGCCGCCGTGGAAGCGGACATCCTCGACAGCAACGAACGCGAAGTGCCGTCACGCTACATCGGTGAGAAGATCTTCAAGATGCTGCGCGACGTCGATCAGGTCGCCTTCGTGAGATTTGCGTCCGTCTATCGCGAGTTTCAGGACGTGCAGGACTTCGTCGAGGAACTCGGTCCGATGCTGGTGAAGAACTCGGCCAAGAAGAAATAGCGGAGCGCCGCGTCTTCTGGCGACATTCCAGTTTCCTACTTGCCGCTTTGCACACTGGCAGCAGCAACTCCGAACAGGGCTGTTTCGAGGATGTGCTTCTCGACAAACGCGGCGACAGCTTCGGTTCGCGTGTACTGCAGCAGGATGTAGTCACCCGGCAGGATGCGGATGCGTTCGCTGGGGTACTGCTTCGCTTTGTAGAGGTCGACCCGGATCGGGATCTGGCCGCCATTGGGCAGCTTGCGGAGGATCACCACTTCGCTGGCGCTGATGGTGACGTCCTGATTCAACGCTGACTTGCCACCGGCACTGTTTTGGCCACCACCGCCGCCGTTGTTATTCCCCTGAGCAATCGCGATCGCTTCCAGAATGTCGAGGTCATGATCGCGCGGCAGGTTGTACTGGCCGCCGCCCAGCAGACCGCCCGTGTAGAAGACCTCTTCACTGCGCGACTCGATGAACACGATGTCGCCGTCTTCCAGAATGATGTCTCGCGGGGTGAAGCAGACTTGTTCACAGCCCTCAAGACGCAGCGGAATCCGAATGGTGTGAGGTTGTCCGCACATGCCGCCACCCGCGATGTGGTTCACGTCGCTCCAGGCTGTCGGTGGCTGCCAGCCGCCCAGCATTCCGGGATCGAGCACCATTCCACCGCCGCTGACGATGCCGCCCGAACTTGCGCCATACGGGTTCATCGAGATACCGCCCGGCGTGGCCGTGTAGTTCGTTGGAACAACGCCCGGGTCGCTCGCGTATGGGTTGATCGGCGTGAAGGCTCCGGACGGGTCCGAAGTCAAACCAGTCCGGGGTCCGCGACCGTTGAACTGGCCCGTGTAGATCGCCGGTGGTCGCGGCTGGTTGTTGATACACGTTGGTGCCGGTTGATGGCCGGGAGGGACCTCGCACGGTCCGGCTGCGGTCTGCTGGATCATTCCGCCGGGATTGGAACCTGTCGTCCAGAATCCCATATGCTGAACGCCACCTTCAGCCTGAGCTGTGCGCCCGGTAGGCGGCTGGGCCGGCGCTGGCTGAGGTGCGTAGCTGCCGACTCCGGGTTGCATGACGGGTGCTACTGGCGTTCCCTGAGGCACGGTGTACGGAGCCCCATAGTTTACCGGCGGATTCGCCAACGTCGGTTGCGGGGCGTACTGCTGCGGCACCATGACGGGAACAGGTCGCGGTTGCGGCCTGGGGGGTCGCGGTGAACGGATCACATAGACCACGTTCTCGGCATCCAGTCCGGGCATGCCACCTGACGCAACCAACGCATTGAGCACGTCGTTCTTATAAGCGGGCAGGGCGATGATCTTGCCGGTGCCGCGCTTGGCAGAACCCAGCATGCTGTTGCGCAGGTTCTCCGTGGAGATCACGTCCGACGTTTGCTCTTGGCGTACCACCAGCACGCGATGCAATCGCGGGTGATGCATCGTAATCAGGATGCGATTCTGTGCCGGTTGCATCAGACGCTTTTCATCGGTGTAGTC
>CAYLTY010000035.1:0-6025 GCA_964386705.1 uncultured Planctomycetaceae bacterium | reverse complement strand
GTACCGAATGGCGTCTTCGATCTGCACGATCGAGCGGCCACGGCACACGATGGGATTGATCAGCGGGAGCGACAACGTGCCGTCGTCGCGCACGGTCATCGGATAGCCGAGCGTCGGCGGGCGTGTCAGATCAAACGACTGATTGATCGGTGGCGCTTCGCGCTGGCCCAGGACGCCTTCAATATAGACCGACAGCACGTCGCCGGAGTCCACGATGTATTCAGCCACAGGTGCTTGCCGCAGCAATGCCAGATCAATCATCCGCTCGTCATTACGCGACTTACCTTTGAACTCTTCAGGCAGGTATCGCGCTGGTACGGCATCAATCGGCTTGAACGCGGCACAACCCGTGATCGACAGCAGACAAGCCAGACCAATGCCGACGCAGAGCCTCAGGCCGAGACGAATCGGCTGACAGCGGCGAGGTGAATTGTGATTGGTCTGAATCATGAGTCGCTCGATACGTCGTGCGGATCGCGGTTGAAATAAGTCCCGTTCAGTAAGCCAACGGCTCAGGCGGCAGGTTCGAGCCTGGTGACGAGCCTACGCCAGTGCTGTAGCCGGGAGTCAGAATCGGAAGTGGACCAGTCGCTTTGCCTGACGCTGCTGGACGAGGTGCCGGGTTCGTTGAGTAACCCGGTTGCAGCCCACCCATGGTGGGTTGAGATTGAGGTACCGCCGGAACTGGACGCACCGGGGGCATCGCTGGCATCTGCAGCACAGGACCATGCATCGTGGGTGCTTGTGGCACCGGTGCTGGCATGATTGGCGCCTGCGGAATCGGAGCGTGCATCACCGGAGCTTGCGGCATGGCCTGAACCATCGGTGCTGACATCATGGGGTGCAGTTGAATCTGCGGCTGCGGAGCCATCGGCGGCGCATAGGGCGGTTGCGGCAACATCAGTGGATCTGGCTGCGGCGCATACATGGGATCCGGCTGGTCGAACTGGTAAGGATCCCCTGACGCCATTGCCATAGGTGGCGGCGCCCAGCCCAGATCATCCCCGTAGCCGGATGGCATCGCTCCGTGGTGAGCACCCATCGGAGCCATTGCAGAGCAAGCACCGTTGGCACACATCGACTGACCGCCACCTCCGGCGTAGCAATTGCCAGTCGGGCAGTTGTTCAGAGCGAATCGCGAGGTGCCGGTACCAATGGTGCAATTGCGGTCGCAGGGCTTATTGGGCATCTGCCAGTCGCCGGACGAGCCCACTTGGCGCATGGAATCGAGGTCCACCAGCGCCGCTGCCGCGCCTTCCCGATAGCCGTCAAACCAGCTGGAAACCTGCTGCTGACCGTATTCGGACCGGTACTTTGTGTTCCAATACTTGGGCGGAGGCACGGGAGGGGTGCTGCCATCACCACCGTTAGCAACGTCTATATAAGCCTGCCGGAAGCCATCCTTGTATGTCATCGGCAGCATACGCATGCAATGCAACTGCGAGCTGAACAGTTTCTTGTTTGCCTGCTTCAACGCCGTGTGCTTCGTCGCCCATTCATCCAGGTGCGGCGAGTATTTGTGCAGCGTCGGGTACCAGCAGGGCTTGATGTCTGACTTAGGGGCACCCTGACAGTCCGATCCGCCGCAGGCAGAAGTTGGAGGAACGTGCGATGAGCTGGAGCAAGCACCGCCGTTCAGGCCGCAAGTGCTCGCGCACCCGCCTGTGAACAGCGCACTCCACGCTACTAGCCATGAAAGCCGTCGCATCGATCCCTCGAATGCCACTTGTCGCACAGCGCGGCCGTGTTCGACACACTGCCGTCCGCACGAGAGATTCTGAGCGCCCAGTTTCCGACGAAACACCGTATCCCTGAGGGCGCGATTCGGTCTTAGTATCGACCCCACCTCTGCAGGCATTGACGGTTTTGCGGCTTCGAGCGCCTGTAAGACCCCCGGAAGAGCGGATCGAAAGGGAACGGCATCCCAAACTTCCCAACTTCCGTCGCAATGACCGCGAACCAGCAAACGTCAGCTTGAGCGCTTTCTGGCGTGTGTCCTCAGAATTCTGAAATCAGCACGTAGCCGGTTCATCGCAGCGGCAGTGGACCTTGGCGAACTCGGCAACTGTTTCAATTGCCTGCCGCATCTTCGGGGCATCCACCTGATGCACGTCGATGGGATCACCCACGCCGCGCAGCATTGTCAGCGTTAAGCGACCGCCCAGATGCTGGCGGAACTCTTCGAGACCTTCGAAGAGCAGATTCGTGTCGTGTAGAGACGAATGATCGAGCGGCAGGCCAAGATCTGCCAGACAATGCAACACTCGGTCACAGTCTTCAGTAGGCAGACCATGCACCAGTGACGAGTACACCGTATCAACGGCGACTCCGATGCCGACAGCTTCACCGTGTCGCAGAGCAAAGCCGGTCATGACTTCCAGCTTGTGAGCTGACCAGTGGCCGTAGTCGAGTGGCCGCGCTTCCAAGGCTTCAAACGGATCACCACCGCGCGTGATGTGATGCAAGTGGTGCAGTGCCGACTGCTGAATGATCGGACCAGTCACCTCGGGATCGCGTTCGCGCATGCGACGGGCGTTCTGGCAGATGGATTCAAACAGCGGTCGATCTTTCAGTAGCGACACCTTCACCGCTTCAGAGAACCCGCACACAAAGTCTCGATCGGGCAGCGTGTGCAGCAGTGAGGCGTCATTGATCACCGCCCACGGCACCGCAAAAGTTCCGATCCAGTTCTTCTTCTGGAACAGGTTTGCACTGTTCTTCACGCCGACGCCGGAATCCGCCTGTGCCAGCGTCGTCGTGGGCAGTCGCACCAGTCGAATGCCGCGATGAGCGATCGCCGCCGCGAAGCCAACCGCGTCCAGCACGGCTCCGCCGCCGATCACCACCATGTAGCTGCGGCGGTCCAGATCCGCGTGATTGATGCACTTCAGCATGCACTCCAGCACATGCACGTCGTTCTTGATGGCCTCACCGCCCACGACAGTCTGAACATTGCCCACGCTGAGGAAGCGGTCCTGGTGATGAGTCCGGAACTGCTCAATACGTTCGATCAAATTCGGAATGGCTTCAGCCACGACGCTATCAACCCAGAACTGCACTCGCGGCAGTTGGTTGCCGGAAGGTTCCAGAACATCAAGCAATACCTGCTGGTCAGAACCGAGGATGTCGTCTGTGAACCTGAGGCGATGCGTAAACGGCACTGCGAAGGGGATGTCGAAGGTGCGCGAATTGGACGAAGACATCAAGCACTCCGAGTCGGTTGGCAGAGGCAAGCCGTGGCCTGGACGTGAGTTTCAAACAGCGGGCAGCAAGGTTGGCGTTGCGAAGATTCGCAGGAAGTCAGCGATCCGCGCGACGCCGGGAAGGCAACTTCATTCTGGCGCCGCCGCAGGGCGCCTTCAACCTATGCGCGTGACAACCGGGCAGTTTGGCGAACGGTCGTACTGAGTTTGCCGATTCGCCGTCCGAGGCCATTAGCCGGCCAGGCCTTTCAGCCACACACCGACGACATACGCCAGGGTTGCCGCGGTGCCTCCCACAGCCAGTGTTTCCAGCAAAGTTAGCCACGGTTTGCGATCGTTGATCGCTCCGTTTACCCAGCCGACAGTACAGAACGTTGCCCCGGTCAGGCAGGCGCTGATCGCAAAGATCTGATTGGGCGACAACACCCCCGCGAAGAACAGGGGCAGCAACGGCACCATACCCACAAGGACAAAAGCGGCAAAAGTTGCCGCCGCGGCGCGTACCGGGCTTGGATTGTCCAGACGCAGCCCGAGTTCTTCCGTGAGCATCGTGTCCACCCAGCGCTGCCGGTCCTGCGTGATGACCTCGACGACTTGATCAAGCAACTCACCCGAGAATCCTTTGCTGGCGAAGATCTGCCGGATCTCTTCACGCTCACCGTCCGGGATGCGTTCGATGTGCATCTCTTCAATGCGACGGTGCCGATCAACGACGGATGTGTCGGCTCGAACCTTCAGATAGTTGCCAGCCGCCATGCTGAAGCCATCAGCAATGACATTGGCCAATCCCAGCACCACAGCAACGGTATTGCTGAAGCCCGCGCCCGCTGATCCCGCCACGATCGCAAAGGTTGTGACCGCGCCATCGACGGCGCCGAGGACGAAATCGCCGAGGTAGCTATGCTGCGTTGCCGCTTCGATGCGCTTTGTAATCGCCGAGGTCGTATGTAGATCGACGAGCTCTTCTTCGTCTTTGGAATGCGGCACGAGTCTTCCTCACGTCTTACTTCAGAATCGGAGCGAGGACTTTGTGGAACGATTCTGCCTGACGGAAGAACCCGAGGTCGGTCGGATGCGAACTGTCGACGGTGCCTTCGTTGTCCGCACCGAGCATGTCAGGGCCGGTGATGTAATAGAGATTCTTGTCGCCTGCGGCTTTCAGCTTTTCATAGGCCGCCTTGAGAGCCGCCTGCGAATCGCGATTGCGTTTCAGCTTGCCCGTCACCAGGAACGAATCTGAGTAATCCCGGTCCTCGACCAGCACGATGGGAGTCGTCGGATGATTCTTGCGAAGTTGAGCGACCAGTGGTTCGGTTCGCTCGGTGACGTCCTTCGCTTCAATGTTCGGCAGGCAGTCGAGGACGAACACTGAGGCATCGATCTCGGCGATGTACTGCCCCACTTCCGGTTCCAATCGTCCGTTGCCTGAGAAGCCCAGGTTGATGACCGGCGCATCGAGCCAGCGTCCGAGAATCGCTGTGTGCACCATACCGGGCCGGGAAGCACAGCCACCCTGAGTGATTGACGTCCCGTAAAACACGATCGACTTCAAGCCTGACCTGCGCGGATCAGCTTTCTCTAGCTTGATGCTCTTCGCCAACCCGAGTTCCACACTCTGCACACCGTTGTAAAGCGGCAGGTACAGCATGAACTCGCGAGTGCCTGCGGGAATTCCACCGATCAGCTTGGCCGTTGTTTCCTGAGCGGTCGGCTTGCCGTTGGCGAGCCAGTGCCACTTGCCGTCGTCTGACTTCACATACAGGTCGAGTCCGCTCACACCAGTGGCAGGCATGTGTGGCATCGCCAGATTTGATGATGTGAGTTTCCAGCGCGCTTGAATATCAGTCGCGTTCGCCACAAAGCGGACACACAACCCGGCCGAGTTACGGCTCAACGACCACACCGGCGGTCGCACCGTTTTTTCAGCTCGCGCGGGGAGGCGATCGAATGGAGCCGCCGTGTCTTGAAAACCTTGCCCCTCGACGCCGAGCAAGCGGATGTCGTACCACGCCGTGTCGCCGTCGATCTTCGCCTGATCGACGGGTACCACGTCACCAGCGAAAACCACTCCAGCCTGCGCGAGCACAGCGAAGCACAGCAGAGCACAAACTCGTTTCCACAACGTAGCAGGTCGATTCAGGAAGGCAGGCACGAGAAGGCTCCTCTGACAATCGGGTTGACGCGCGGCAATGCGGCCTAGATCTTGAATCGGATTCCCTTGCGACGAGCCATGTCATAGCGTCGCAGCGAATCTTCGATGATGGGATGAGTCGATTCCGCAGGTTGCAGTTCGTTGACGATGACTGACTTACCTTCCAGTTGTTTGTAGTCCTGGAAGAAACGCCGCAGCATGTTCATTTTGTGGATGGGCAGTTCGCGAGCGTCCTGGAAGCTGTTGTATTCCGGGTCATGAATCGCAACCGCCAGGATTTTGTGGTCTGGCTTACCGCAATCCACCATCGACATCAGACCGATCGCTCGAGCGGCGACCAGCGTCAGCGGCGCGACGGGTTCCTGGCAGAGCACCAGGACGTCCAAGGGGTCGTCATCTTCCGCCAGCGGTTGCGGGATGAAACCGTAGTTGGCCGGAGACTAGACCGCCGAATACAGGATGCGGTCGAGCTTCAGCAGGCCCGTCTCTTTGTCGAGTTCGTACTTGATGCTGGAACCCATCGGAATCTCGATAACCGCCGTAAACTCAGACGGCAGGGAGATTCCGGGAGTGACGTCGTGCCAAGGGTTCATGGATCCAGAGTCCTTTCAAGTGCGGGCGTGGCCCGCGATGCGGCCTATGGCAATCTGGGCGAAACAGCCGAGCCTTG
>CAYLTY010000034.1:0-49334 GCA_964386705.1 uncultured Planctomycetaceae bacterium | reverse complement strand
TCTTCCGAGAGGCCACCCTGACGGTGCAGTTCCCGGAATTGAAGCCTCCATTGAGCGCTGTCGGCGGCATCCTCGGAATCACCGCGATACCAGGAACGCAACTTAAACGCGATAACAATCAGCAAACACACTGCAATGAGAGTGACGCCCAGGACCGTCGCCGTCTGCCAAATCTGCTGTTGAGTCTGAAGATGTTTCAAGACCGATTTCACCCGCAACGACTTGAGCTGCACTGCGGCACTCCGCCTGCCAATTGGCGAACAGAGTACGTCGGAAACGAGTTTTCCGCCGGAAAGGATTCTAGTCGGCGAACAGCCGTGCGGAAGTGGCGTCTTGGAAGTTCTGAGATCTGCCCGGATTTCGATCCAGGGGAGCAGGCAGGGGTTAGCCGGAAGACCTCTTGGAGCGACCGTTAGCTATGAGACTAAACAAGACGAGATCGCTCCCCTCGCCCCGCATGCGGGGAGAGGGACCGGGGTGAGGGGCGACGCTAACTTCCCGGTGCCTTTTTCTATCTGATTGTGAGCGGTCTGCGATGATGCCCGCCGCCGTTGATCAATAGCGGCCGGACTCGGGACGCGTCCGCCACGGGCGGTGGTAATTTCCCGACCAGACCAGCGGCGAATAGAAGTTGCGATGGCTCCCCGCCTATCATGTGGGGATGATTTCTCAGGCGGTCGTACGCCAGCGATCTGCTGTTCTTGTGACCTTCAAGCAAGCGGTCTCATGCTGCGAACATTCAAGCGAACTTTCTGGTTCATCGGCCTGGTCCTTCTGGGAAGTAACTCGGTGCTGGCCGCCGATGCCGACCAGCAGAAATTCTTTGAGCAGCAGGTGCTGCCGATCCTGCGGGCGAACTGTTTCAAATGCCACGGTGGCGAACCACGCATCAAGGGTGAGTTCCGGATCACCAGCCGCGAAGGTTTGTTGAAGGGCGGCGAACTCGGGCCTGTAGTCAACCTGCAGAAGCCTGCCGAAAGTCTCATCCTGCAAGCGGTGAACTACGGCGATCTCAAGATGCCGCCCAGCGGGAAGCTATCCGCTGAAAAAATTGCAATCCTGACCAAATGGGTGGAGATGGGGCTGCCGTGGTCAAACACTGCCGATTACGGCGTCAAACAGATTGAAGAGCACAGCACCGCGGACGAAGCCTCAACATATTGGGCCTATCAGCCGATTCGACGACCTGAAGCGCCTGCGGTGAAAACGTCGGCTTGGGTGAAGAACCCTGTCGACGCGTTCGTGTTGAAAAAACTGGAAGCGGCGAAGCTGCTGCCCAGCAAACCCGCCGACAAGATCGCGCTGCTGCGTCGAGTGACCTACGACCTCACCGGCCTACCCCCGACGCTGGCTGAAGTGGATGCGTTTCTAAAGGACACTTCTCCGCAGGCTTATGAACGCGTCGTTGATCGCCTGCTGGACTCACCGCAGTACGGTGAGAAACAAGGCCGCATGTGGCTGGACCTGGTGCGCTACGCGGAGACGCATGGCTACGAGCGTGATTCCGCCAAGCCTCAGGCGTGGCGCTTTCGAGATTACGTCATCGACTCGTTCAATCAGGATAAGCCCTACGACAAATTCCTGACCGAACAACTGGCGGGTGACGAGTTGGATGAAGTCACAGCGGAATCGCTGACCGCGACCGGCTACTACCGACTGGGCATCTGGGACGATGAACCCGCCGATCCACTGCAGGCTCGCTACGACGGCCTGGATGACATCGTCAAAACGACGTCGGAAGTGGTCCTCGGCATGACGCTGGGCTGTGCGCGGTGCCACGATCACAAGGGCGACCCGCTGAAGCAGTCTGAGTACTACTCGATGCTGGCGTTCTTTCACGATGTCACGCACATGAACCGCGAGAACCTGCGGCGTTTCGCCACTGACGCGGATCGAGCCGCTCACGAAAAGCTGCTGCGCGAGCGTCAGGCGGAAGACGGCAAGCTCTATTCCGAGATCTACAGCATCGAACAGAAGCTGCGGCTCGCGTTGAAGGAGAAGCTCGGACCGAACGCAGATGCGACGACGTCCGATGTGACCGACCTGAGTTTCAAGTTCTACCGCGATACGTGGGACGCGTTGCCCGACTTCAATTCGCTACGGGCCGAGGCTGAAGGCGTCATCGCGGACAACTACTTCAGCCTGAAACCTGCATCGCGGGCCGAAGCGATTGGACTGGTGTTTGAGGGCAAACTGAAAGTTCCTGCCGCTGGTGAGTACACGTTTGAGATCGAATCGACCGACGGAGCCCGGCTGCTGATCAACGGCCAGAAGGTGGCTGATCGTCCCGCCAAGGGAACATCGACGGTCAGCGGCAAGGTGACGCTCGCTGCCGGCTTGGTTCCAATCCGGCTGGAATACTTCAACACAGTCGCGAAGCCGAAGCTCTCGGTGAGCTGGTCGGGACCGCAGGTGCCACGTCGCGCGTTGAGCGATGATGGCATTCGCGGCGATGGTGCAGTGCTCGTCGCCGATTCGCGCAAGCAAGGCCAGGTCTGGAAATACACGACCACCAAACCTTCCGACGACTGGATTCAACCGGACTACAGCGAGACATCCTGGGACGAAGGTGTCGGCGGTTTCGGACATCGCGGCACGCCGGGAGCCACCGTGCGAACCAGTTGGAACGACTCCAATATCTGGCTGCGGAAGTCGTTCGAGGTTGGCGAAAAAATCCCGCCAGTGATCTCGCTCGACATTCATTACGACGAAGACTGCGAAGTGTACTTCAATGGCAAGCTGGTCTTCACCGCGAAGGGCTTCTTGCGCGAGTACACCCGCGTCGGACTGCCACCTTCGGCGCTGGCGGCGTTGCATCCCGGACGCAACGTGATCGCCGTGCACTGCGTGCAACGCGGAGGCGGCCAGTACATCGACGTGGGCGTCGTAGCGACAGCGGCGGAAGTGGACTTCGCGGCTGTGATGAAGACAGACGGCAAGCAACTGCTCGGTAACGATGTCGCCGCGCGTTATGCACAACTCGTGAAGCAATTGGACGAGAGCAAGAAGACCAAGGCGCCGGAGTCTGGCACGCCGATCATGGCGGTCACCGAAGCAGGCAACGCGACGACTCACGTGCTGCTGCGCGGCAACCCTCATCTGAAGGGGCCGGTTGTGAAGCCGGCGACTCCCGCCGCCCTCAAGATTCCGTCGCCCCCCGTGAGTGATCAGCGGACGAAGCAAGGCACCTCCGGCAAACGACTCGCGCTGGCAAAGTGGCTCACTGATCCCGCGAATCCACTGACCGCACGAGTCTTCGCGAATCGACTCTGGCAGCAGCATTTCGGTCGAGGCATCGTTCCGACGTCGAACGACTTCGGGCAGCTCGGCGAGCAACCGACGAATCCCGAACTGCTGGATTGGCTGGCTGCGGAACTGCAGTCTGGCCACTGGAAGATCAAACGCATGCACAAGCTGTTGCTGCTGTCGAACACCTATCAGCAAGGCAACGGTGCTGAGTTCCTCAACGCGAAACCAACCGCTGGCTTAGCTGATCCACAGACAGTTGATCCGAGCAACACGCTGCTGTGGCACTTCAACCCGCGACGTCTGCAGAGTGAGGAAGTTCGCGATTCGATCCTGGCCGTGACCGGCGAACTCAATCTGAAGGCGGGCGGTCCGAGCGTCTATGTGCCGATCCCGCGTGAAGTCCTGCAAGGACAATCTCAGCCGGGCGCCGGTTGGGGCAAGTCGCCTGCCGAAGACGAGGTCCGCCGCAGCGTCTACGTGCATCTGAAGCGTTCGCTGCTGGTGCCGATCCTCGAGATTCACGATCAGCCGGACACCGATTCCAGTTGCCCGGCCCGATACGTCACGACCGTGCCCACGCAGTCCTTGGGCATGCTCAATGGTGAATTCACCAACGAGAAAGCCGGCAAGTTGGCCGAACGCCTGCGCCGCGAAGCAAGTGGGGATCTGGCAGCTCAAGTCCGTCTGGCGATCAAGCTGACAACATCACGCAGCGCCGGCGAAGCGGAAGTGAACGAGGACGTCGCCTTCATCAAACGTTTGCAGCAAGCCCGCAAACTCTCCGAGGCGGACGCGATGAAGATGTACTGCCTGTTGGCACTTAACACGAATGAGTTCGTCTACTTGGATTGAAGGACTGAACGCTAGTCGTCGCGTTCTTGCCCGCAAGATTGGGTGGCACGCTCTGAGCTGAAAGCGAAGGGCGTGGCTATCCAGCCTCCCACGCCCTTCCCGTTGGTCAGGGTCGTGCCACCCTGACACGAGCTTGGGAATTTGAGGCGTCTCGCGGGCCTAGAGACTTTTCCGCCGGGGAAGCGATCCACCATGATATGTGTCTGACTTCCTGTCTTATCAAAGATTCATACCGTCCATCATGCTCGCCAAACGCATTATTCCTTGCCTCGACGTTCACGCCGGTCGCGTGGTCAAAGGCGTTAACTTTCTGCAACTGCGGGATGCAGGCGATCCTGTGGAAATCGCCGCCCGCTATGAAAAAGAGGGCGCGGACGAACTCGTGTTCCTCGACATCACCGCCAGTCACGAGCAGCGTGACATCATCCTGGATGTTGTTCGTCGCACCTCGGAAGTGTGCTTCATGCCGGTGACCGTGGGTGGCGGCATCCGCACTATTGACGACATCCGCCTGCTGCTCAACAACGGTTGCGACAAGGTCTCGATCAACTCGGCGGCCGTGAAGACGCCGGATCTGATCCGCGAGTCTGCTCTGCGATTCGGCAGCCAGTGCATCGTCGTGAATATTGATCCCAAACGGATCAAGCTGCCGGATGGCTCTGAGAAGTGGGACGTGCACATCAACGGCGGTCGCCTGCCAACCGGACTGGAGGCCGTCGCGTGGGCTAAGGAAGTCGAGCGGCTGGGGGCGGGCGAGATCGTGCTCACCTGTATGGACGCCGATGGAACCAAGAACGGCTACGACATTGAGATCACTCGCGCTGTAGCGGACGCTGTGAAGATTCCGGTCGTTGCCAGTGGGGGCTGTGGAAGTCCTCATCACATGTGGGAAGCAGTCACCGCGGGGCATGCCAGTGCCGCGTTGGCTGCTAGCATCTTCCACTATGGCGAATACACCATTCAGGAGACGAAGCGTTACATGGCCGAACGCGGGGTGCCGATGCGGCTGGCTCCGGCGTGACTCAGGATGAGTAGGTAAGAAACACTTCTCGCTTTCATTTCAATCAATTCATCACTCTGCATTCGCGACGGACAACCATGGTTCAAATCAGCGACTGGAAGCAATCGACCTACGTCCCCAACAAGCCGATCGAGATCGACAAGATCTTCAAGGCGTCGATTGACATGAAGTGCTCGGACATCCATTTGCAGGTGGGCAAGCCGGCCATCTTTCGTATTCGCGGCGAGTTGACTCCGCTGAAGATGGCACCGATCACCGAATCGCAAATGATCGAGCTGACCTTCCCCATGATGGATCAGCGCAAGCTGGATATCTTCCACAACGACGGTGGTTCCGACTTCGCCAAGTTCGTGGAACACAACGGCGAGGCATGGCGTTTTCGTATCAATCTCTTCACGCAAGTCGGCAAGGTGGGCATGGTCGCTCGTAAGATCGAACGGACCATCCCACCGTTCGAGGGCCTCTATCTGCCGCCCATCATGGAAGAGCTTTGCAAGTTCGACCAGGGCATGGTGCTGCTGGCTGGCGTGACGGGGTCAGGTAAGTCGACGACGGTTGGTTCGATGATCAACTGGATCAACGCCAACATGAATAAGCACATCGTCACGATCGAGGACCCGATTGAATTCGTCTACACATCCACCAACTGCCTGATCAATCAACGCGAGATCGGGCAAGACGTCATCGACTTCCACGTGGCCATGAAGCACGCCGTGCGACAAGACCCCGACATCATGCTCGTGGGCGAAATGCGCGATCGTGAAACGTTCGAAACCGCCATTCACGCGGCGGAAACCGGACACCTGGTGTTTGGAACAATCCACGCATCCAGTGCTCCCGGAACGATCTCGCGTATTCTGGACCTCTTCCCGCAAGAGATGCACGGTGCCATCCGCGCCTCGATGGCCATGAACATGCAGGCCATCGTCGGGCAGAAGCTGCTGAAAACCATCGTGGATAAGCCCAGCCGCGTACCGATTGAAGAGATCATGATCTTTAACGCGGTGATTCGTAAGGCGATCCTCGAAGGCGAAGATCAAAAGCTGTACGGCTGCATCAAATCCTTCCGCACCGAAGGTATGCAAACCTTCAATGACAGCCTGTATGACTTCATCCAGAAGGAGTACATCAGCCGTGCCGCCGCGTTTGAAATCTCGCCGAACGTCGAAGAGCTGAAGATGAAGCTGAAGGGCATCGAAGTCCGCAGCACCTCAATGTAAGCCCGGATTCCTGACACCTGCCGCTGATTTCCCGCGCGGCGCGAAAGCTAAGATCCGCTTTCGCGCCCCATGCGGTTCTCAACGGCATTGCTCTCCGCAACTGCGACTCGCACGACGAGTTTCTGCCCGTGCTCAGTGAGTGCAGAAATTGCCTGTGGCGGCACACCGTATTGACCGAACTGCTAAGGCGTCGTACCACTCACATCCCTTCACTGCTCTCCTCCGTGAGATCCCCTCCAGAGCCGCTCATACCCCTCCTTTGTGGCCTTCCCACATCGCGATCAGCACCCCTTCCGAGTTACCCGCCTTTCACCGCAAACATCACTCTCTTCCTTAAGTCGAAAATTGGTATTGACGCGAGCGATAGATCGCCCCGTCGATGTCTGTCCTCAGGTAGCGAACTCAAGGACGAGTGCGCTGCCTGAGGACCATTGTGCCTCAGTTCTCAATCAAATTCTTTAGCTTTCGGGTGCATGATGATGGATCGTGTTGCGCCACGAATTAGGTCGTTCGTTCTTGCCCTCTGTTGTCTCGGCACGGCCTCAGTCGCCTGCGCCCAAGGCCCCTTCAACGATGCGGCCGAATACGGCGACATCCGCAACGAAGGGCGGAGCCAGCTCTCGCAGTTACCCGAAAGTTCCGGCTATGCCGTAGCTTACGATGCCAACGCGCAGATGTCGGACATCGAAGCGCGGCTCAGCAACGAGATTCAGCGCCTGCGGCATGATCTCGATACGCTGAAGGCTGCACCTGCCAAACCAAAGTATCCCACGATCGAAGTCCACGGTGCCTTTCAGGTGGACGACGCCTGGTTTGATCAGTCACCCAACAATCGAGCGACGATCAATGATCTCGACGGACCCGGCAACGGTGACATCCAGGACGGCGCCAGCTTCCGCCGTGCCCGTTTGTCCGCCAACGGCGCCGTCGCCGAGAACATGAACTATTTCGTGCAGATGGACTTCGCGGCGTTCGGACGTCCAACGTTCACCGATCTCTGGCTTGAATTCACGAAAGTGCCTGTCCTCGGCAACGTGAAGGTCGGCCAGTGGAAGCAGCCATTCTCGTTGGAAGTGGTGTCGAGCTTCCGGTACACGACGTTCGCGGAACGCTCACTGCTGTTTCAGGCGTTCGATCCGTTCCGTCACATCGGCGTTGGGTTCTGGAACTATTCCGAAGATGAGCGCATGACCTGGGCCGCGTCATTCTATCGACCGGGACAGGATCAGTTCGGCGGTTCGCTTTCGGACAACGGTGGCTATGCGGGCGTTGGCCGCCTGACCTACTTGCCGTGGTGGGAATGCGAAGGGGCTGAGTACTTGCACCTGGGCGTGGGCTACAACTTCGTTGCCCCCAAGGATGAGACGGTTCGCTTTCGGACGATCCCCGAATATTTCGTCGGCGAGCAGGCTGGTACCACACCGGGAACATCCAACGCCGCAATACCGGGCCCCATCAACGGCACGCCGTTCTTCGTCGACACCTCATCGCAGGGAGTTCGCAACTACAATCTGCTGGGCACAGAAGTGCTCTGGGTTGATGGTCCGCTGTCGGTGCAGTCCGAAGCCATGTGGCTGTTCGGAACTCGCACCAATGGCACCAGCATGTACTTCCCCGGCATGTACGCCCAGGTGGGTTACTTCCTGACGGGTGAGCATCGTCCCTATATCCGCAAGCAGGCCGCGATCGACCGCATTCAGGTCAAACGTCCCTTTGGCATCGTGCACACTGACGACTGTGAATACGGCTGGGGCGCCTGGGAAGTCGCGGCGCGTTACTCGTACATCGACCTTAATGACAAGGACATCCTCGGCGGACGATTGGCCGACATGACTCTGGGGCTGAACTGGTACGTCAACAACTACTGCAAGTTTCAGTTCAACTACATCCGTACGTTCCTCGACAGCCCCACCCGCGGCGGCAGTACGGCCAACATCTACGGCCTGCGAGCTCAGGTCGACTTCTAGAATAGGCTGGCGTCGAACATCACTTGGTTCTCGGAGCGATCATCCGGTTGAGGATGTTGGCGGTCATCTGCTGGACTCGAGAATCCGGGCCTTTGGGTTCGGTGTAGACCTTCGGTCTCACATAACCTGGCGGGGCACTCAGGCCATCAGCCCACCAGACGGTCGCGGCGTTGAAGATGAAGTTTCCGTCAGGGCCGTAGTAGACGGTAGCCGTGTAAGTGCCGCCGTTGGGCTTGCCAGGAGCTGACTGGGTCGGACCGCTGGCGACGATCTCCAGGTTGTCGCGTTTGGCGGGATCGCCGTGCCATTCCCAGCCGATCAAACCCGGCACGCTGTCGCCGTGTTTCATGCCCGTATCTTTGTAGAGCCAGTGATCCGGCGCGGTGCAGATCCAGTCAGCTCCGCCAGTAACTGGTCCGGTGCTGTGAGCCCCAATGAGCTGATTCGCGTACGGGCGTCCGTGACGCAGAGTGCTCATCGCGAGGAACTCGCGCGTGCCGCCGGCCGGACCGAAGACGCCGATGCGTTCAATGGACCGTGTCGCGTCGTGATGCAGGACTCGACCGCACACGGCGTTGCCTGCGAAGAAGGCGACGTTCACGCCTTCGACGATCGCCGCCGACACGTTCTCGAACATGTCGATGGTCCAGTATTCATCGTGACCAACACTCAGCAGCCCTTTCGCACGCAGCAGACCGCGCGGGTCCGTGTGAGTATCAAAGTTGGAGATATAGCTGACATCATACCCTAGCGATTCCATCCAGAACGCCAGTGGAAACTCCCACAGCAGGAACTCACCCGAGCCCGTCGATAGCGGGGCGTCAAAGATCTGGCAGTATTTGCCGTAGGGGCGGTTGAAGCTGACATCGACATTGCCGCCCCAGTACCACGGGTTGGTGCCGTCGTCGTACAGCGAGAACTGGCTGGGCCAGCGGTTGTAGGCGTTCCAGGTGAAGTCGCTGCACTGCAACAGGTAGTCGGCCTTGCGGTCGTCGCGCACGACGAAGATGACATAACTCTGACAGCCATCGGCCTCGGCGGTCAGCTTGCCGAGATACACGCCGCTAACCCAATCAGCGGGAATGGTGAATTCCACACACGGCTTCCACTGGCAGTTACGCAGCCGCTTCGGGCCGATCAGAGGGTCGGCCTGCACCTCGCCAGCGAACGGTCCCAGCGTCTGCAGGAAGCGGCCGCCGTCGCCGCCGTAGTAACCGAGTCGATACAGGTCGATCCGGAACCTCGACGCGGGATTCGTGCTGACGTGGAAGCCGATTTTCTCGCCAGCCCGCACGCTGAGCCGCGAGGCGTAGCCTTCGATCCACGGGCAGCGGTATTTCGTCGACGGCTCAATGCGCGTGGACGACAGCATCCAATCGCGAGTGCCCGGCTTGGTGTTCTCGGTTTGAATGAGGTTCGCTTTCGAGTCCGCGGCATGAGTCGCCGCGCCCGCGAAGGCTGATGCTCCCAACCCTGCCACTGCCCGCAGGGAATCTCGACGAGACACGCGCATAGGGTCACTCGACATCACACCAGCTCCGTTGTCAGAAGCGGAATCGATCTGCCTGTTCAAACGCTCTTCCTGAAATTCGGGAAGGTGGCGTATTGTGTGAAAGGTCGTAACGGCGCGAGCGGTTCAAGGGAATCGAGCGACTCGTTGCCGGAAAGCGTTCCCCTGTCAGATACCGCTCTTTGTCTGCAGGTTGTCTCATGTGGCGTCGTTGGGTTTCACTCCTGCTGATCTTCACCGTCGTGGGCGCCGCGCAACTCAGCAGGTGAAACACATTCGCTTCACCGACGAGGGACGCGTGGAGGAAACTCACGAAGAACGACTTTCGCACAAGCGCACGGCCAAAGATGCCGTGCGAGGTCTCAGTAATGCCGCTATCGGTGGCATCGTGACAGCGGCTGTGATCGTCGGCGTGGGGGCGGTGGTCATCCACGAAGAGTTCCGCAAGGACAAAGACGACTGATTACGCACCAACACGACCCATCCTGACCGTTACAGGGTGTCTGTCCGCGAAGCATTGCTAGATCGCATCAATCCAATTTGGCAGTGAAGCGAAGACATTGGCCAGAACTTGATCGCCTGCCCCTGTGGTGCGCTGGTCCGCAGAATCGTTGTCGAAGATGTCTGCTCCAGCCCCGCCCACGAGGGAATCAGTACCCGCAGCCGAGTTACTGCGCTGTCCGCCAATCAACACGTCAGCGAGCGTGCCGCCGAGCAACGTGTCGTTACCGGCCGCACCCAGTAACGTCACTGGAACGCTGGCTGCGCTGGCATCGAATTTGTTGTTCGACGTACCACCAATCAGCACGAAGCCTTCAACGTTGGTCGCTGTTTCTGTCCCGGTGGTGGTTGACGAAATCTTCGTTCCCACCAGGGTGAAATCTGAGTTTGCGACCTCATAGACCAGATCGGTACCGGCCCCACCCTCAAGCAGATCGACTCCGGCTCCGCCTGAGATCACATCGTTACCTTCGCCACCGTCAATAATGTCGGCCTTCGAGCCGCCCAGCAGCGTGTCGTTACCAGCGCCGCCGGAAAGCAACACCACAACAGATGCCAGTCGCGCGTCGATGAAGTTGTCACCTGCTCCACCCAGGACGTTGATGCGCTCCACATTGGTAACGATATCGTTACCAAGCCCGGCAGTCGTGATGTTGAGCCCCGTGATCGTGACAGTGGTGTCGAGCACCTCATTGATTCGATCACTGTCCGCGCCGCCGTCAATGGTGTCGTTACCACCCTCGCCGCGCAGATCATCCGCTCCGGCTCCGCCGCTTAACGTATCGATACCAGCGCCGCCAAAGAGCGTGTCCGCACCATCGCCTCCAGACAACAGGTCGTTCGCCTGCAGGCCCAGCAGACGATCATCGCCCCCGTCCCCGTTGAGAGTATCATTGGCCGCATTGCCTTGCAGGACGTCGTTGCCGTCTCCACCAGAGAGTAGGCCTGGATCAGTCTGACCACTCAGGAAATCGTTGTCGGCGCCACCCAGCAACGCGTCGATGCCGGCGCCTCCGACGATGACGTCCGCTCCAGCGTCGCCCAGAACAGAGTCGTTACCGTTCTGTCCATTGAGGTTGTCATTGCCGTCGCCGCCACTGATGGTGTCGTTGCCACTACCCGCCGAGATGACATCCGCGCCGCCCAAACCATTGATCGAATCGTTGCCCGTCAACGTGAAGATGATGTCAGGGCCTGGCGAGCCAATGATGGTATCGGTCTGACCTCCGCCGTTGATTGTCGTACCCAGGCTGGCAGTGAAGGCACTGAGATCGATCTTGTTACGACTCAGACCACCGCTCAGGTCGGCAAGTTCGATGGTGGTAATCTTGTCGGTGACCTCAGGCAGACTATTGCCCGACGCCAGCAGGGTGGAGTTGGTGAGTGTGAGATTCTGGTCGAACGCTTCCTTGACGGTATCATTACCAGCACCACCGATCAGCGAATCCGCACCACCGAGCCCTGTGAGGGTGTCGTTTCCGGCTTGACCATCCAGCGTGTCGGCCAGGGTGCTACCGATGAGAACGTCGTTGCCGCCGCCGCCGAAAATCGTCACCGGGACACCGATTGCGGACGCATCAATTCGGTTGGCGCTGCCCCCGCCAAGAATCAATACCTTCTCAAAGCTACTCAGCGTGTCCGTTTCTGTGACGCCACCGCTGATACAATTGAATTGCGTCGCGGTGATTGTGAGATCTGCATTGAAGCTTTCTGACAGGAGGTCAGATCCGCTACCCGCTTGCAACGTATCTTGCCCGGCTCCACCGGTTAGAGCGTCATCTCCATCGCCGCCGTCCAAAGAATCGTTGCCAGTACCACCCGTCAGTGTGTCGTTACCACCGGAGCCATTCAGAGTCACCGCAAACGTGACTGCAGATGCGTTTAAAGTATTCGCTCCAGTACCACCGGCGAGCAGTGCCGCTTCGAAGCCGGCGAGAGTGTCCGTCGTATTCGTTGAACTGGTTACGAGAGTCGTGGCAGTCAGCGTCAGGTTGGAGTCTGCGGTTTCAACCAGTGTGTCACCAGTTCCGGCACCGCCGTCCATGGTGTCCGTTCCCGTGCCGCCGGAAAGAGTGTCTGTTCCATTTCCTGCCAGTAGCTGGTCATTACCTGCCCCGCCCAACAGCGAATCGTTGCCATCACCTCCGTCGAGCGAGTCGTTGGCGCTTCCGCCGGTCAGAGTGTCGTTGCCGCTAGTACCCACAAGCGTCACCGAGAATGTAACCGCAGTTGCGTTGAGCTGGTTTGCTCCGGAACCGCCAGTGAGCACCGCAGCCTCGAAGCCAGCCAATGTGTCAGTGGTGCTCGTTGAACTGATCAGCAGAGTGGTGGCTGTCAGCGTCATGTTGGAATCAGCGGTCTCAAAAAGAATGTCTGCGGTCCCGCCGCCACCATTCAGTGTGTCTGTTCCCAAGCCTCCAATTAGAGAATCATCATTGTTACCACCAAGGAGTTGATCATTTCCTGACCCGCCGAGCAGGGAGTCGTTGCCATCACCTCCGTCGAGCGAGTCATTAGCGCTGCCGCCAGTCAGGGTATCATTGCCTCCAACGCCGACGAGTGTGACTGAGAATGCAACCGCAGTTGCGTTGAGCTGGTTCGCTCCGCCACCGCCAGTGAGCACGGCAGCTTCGAGGCCGGCCAAAGTGTCAGTGGTACTCGTTGAGCTGATCAACAAAGTCGTCACCGTCAGCGTCATGCTGGAGTCCGCGGTTTCGACGAGAACATCCCCTGTTCCGTTGCCACCATCCAGACTGTCTGCACCCGTTCCACCAGTCAACGTGTCGTTGTCGTTGCCTCCGGCAAGTTGATCAGTACCTCCACCCCCATCCAGCGAGTCATTACCATCTCCTCCGTTGAGCGAATCGCTCGCGCTGCCGCCGATCAAAGAGTCATTGCCACTCAGACCGACGAGAGTCACAGAACCGGTGGCAGCGGAAGCATTGATCAGATTCGCTCCCGCACCACCAGTAAGAACCGCTGATTCGAAGCCGGCCAGTTTATCAGTCGTGCTTGTCGAACTGATTAACAGCGTCGTCGCGGTGAGCGTCATGCTCGAGTCGGCTGTCTCGACGAGAACGTCTCCGGTTCCATCCCCTCCGTCGAGCGAGTCGGCTGCTAGTCCACCAGTCAGCGTGTCGTTGCCGCTGCCGCCAGAGATGGTGTCCGCGAAGCTGCTGCCAAAGATCTGATCATTCCCATTGCCCGCTAGAACTGTGACGCCCACGCCGCCTGCATTGGTAAAATCAGATGACGTGACCCCGCGCAGGTCAATTGTATTATCACCCGTACCGCCATTGATTGTGAGCGTCTTCAAGTCAGAGGCAGCGAGAGAACTATATTTCGTATCGACGACACCATCGATCCCGACTGACAACTTGTTCGAGACGGCAGTCACGATGACATCCTGATCTCCGGTCAGGTTGATCACGACATCGCCCGTCACATCGGGTTCCAGCGTGAAGTTTACATCAGACAGCGTTGTACCGGCCGCCAGGGTAACTCGCGCGGCGCTGGCTTCCAAGTTGTTGACCATCACCAACATGCTGTCCTGAGAGCGATCGAGCACAAACAGATCGAGATCTCCGTCGGAGTCCATATCTCCCGAAGTGAGGCCGAACCGTGCAATGCCATCGGGGAAAGCTGCCGATCCGTCTTGATCTTCCGCGGCAAATCGGCCTGAGCCATCGTTCTTCAGAATGGTGACGCCAAGTCCGAGTGTCGTCGGATCCGATGAAGCGCGAATCCGTGTGATTTGGTCCGTGACAGCCAGATCGATATCCCCATCCAGGTCGATATCAATTGGAACGGCTGAAGTTGGCCCAACGTTCGTACGAATAGATTTCGCATCCGCAAACTTCCCGCCACCTTGATTCAGCAGAATCGACAAGTCGCGGGATTGGAAATTCACAACTGCCAGATCCAGCAGGCTATCGGCATTGAATTGTCCGGTTACAACCTGCACCGGGAACTGGCCCACGGATAACTTCGTCCCCAGAGTATAGTTGCCTGCACCGTCGTTGTTCAGAATCGCGACCTGGTTTGTGTCACGCAGCACCGCAGCTAATTCTGGTTTCTGATCGCCATTCAAATCCAAGGCTGCAATTGAGATCACGCTCGTCCCGAGAGAGATGAGTTTGCCGTCGGCAAACTGGCCGGATCCGTTGTTCTTCAGAATGGTGATGCCGTTGCCATTCGTATTAGCGGTCACGAGATCGAGATCGTTGTCGTGATCGATATCGACCGCGATGATGCTGGTTGGCAAGTCGCCGACACTCTTGAGTTGGGCGAAAGTGAACGTGCCTTTATCGTTGAGTAAAATTGAAACGTTTGAGCTGAGGAAGTTTGCTACCGCGAGATCAATGTCGTGGTCGCCGTCGAAATCTGCGGAAGCAATTGCATAGGCCCCATGCGCGTTCTTGTCCGCCAGATCGAAGACGCTCTTGCTCGCTGTTTGCAGGCCGGAAGCGGTTTGTCCGAAGATGGCGAGGTTGCTGGATTCAATATTGACGACCACAACATCCAGCTTGTTATCGCCCGTAAAGTCACCGGCCACTGCTGATTGTGGCCCGATCTCTGTCTTCACAGAGGTGGTGTTAAACTTCGCATTCAATGGCGATGTCTGCCGCATGCCGGCCTGGTCAGCGAGTACGCGAACCGCGTATTTACCATTCGTCAGGTTCGTGAACTGGTAGTGGCCCGCCTCATCCTCGGGCGTTGCCGTGGCGTTCACTTCTGTGACACGCGTTGGTTCGTTGGCGTCAAATTTGCCATTCTGGTTGAGATCCAGATAAACCGTGATGTTCGACAACCCCTCGCCGACGTCGCGAACGCGATTCTTGTTGACGTCGCGGAAGACGTAACCAGAGATGCCGGTATCTCCAGCGTCACCACCGATGGATGCGAAATCGACTCCGAAGTTCACGGTGCTTCGCACTTCACCTGCAGCCAGTGTAATCGTTTGCGTTTTCGATTGCGTCGCAGTCGACAGCTTGTATCCATCATCGACTACAATTCCGACAGTATGTGGAGTGAGTGCTAACAATCCCGAGAAGACATACCGTCCATTGTCGGTTAACGTGCTAGGTTCGAATTCACCAGATTCGGTAGTATCAAATTTACCATTCTCATTGAGGTCCAGGTAAACGCGCCAATCTGACAGACCCGTTTCGTCGGCGTCCTGCTGGCCGTTGCCGTTGCTGTCCTGGAACACATTGCCTTGCACTTCGCCGGGTTGTGCTCGATTCCCGAAATTCAAGCCAGTAATGGAATCACCCGGCTTGATCGTGACTGTGAATCCGAGACCCGGTGTCGCTCGCAAAAAGCTCAGACTGTTGGATGATCCATTCGCTGCGACTATGTCGACGGTTCCATTTCCATCAAAATCGCGGGCCACCACACCAATCGGAGACGTTCCGCCACCGAGGCTGACATTTGTCGGCAGGTCGAACAAGCGAGTCACACCGACTCGATCCCCAGGATCAATACCAAGCGTTAGTGGCTCGCCCAGCTGAATCTGCGATGGATTTACTGTTCCGCTGGCTGGGCCTGTCGCCACGCGTGCGGTCGGCGCCTCGTCGCCACTGAGCGAGAGATTGAAGGTCTGGCTGCCCAGGTTGGCGGAAGATAGGAACTTCACGGCACCCAGTTTCGCAAACCGGACGGCTTGCGGAGCGTCGAGCGGATCAGGGGCGACTCCCCGCAAGTTGCTGACTAGGCCGCTTGCCGGATTCAGTGCATCAGACGATGTATCCGTGAACGCTGTGCTGCCTGGTACAACTTCCAGAGCTGTCGAACGCGCCGGGTCGAAGATCAGATCGACCGCAGCCGACAAGATCCCCTGGCTGGCCTGATCCGTTGAAAGGCTGGCCGGGAAGTCCGGTCGTTCTGCCACCAGCAAATCGCGAATCCAGACTTCAACGAAGAACTCGGTCTCGGGGCCGATGGACGACAATGATGTTGGTAAGACGGTCGCGCTGACATCCGCCGTCAATGTGCGCGTCAACACCAGCGAGTATTCGAACGTTCGCTGCGGGCCGACAGTGACTAAGAAGGTATCTTCGGCAAACAGTCCGGATTCGTCCATCGCGCTCACCGTGATGGTGGCCGGAGTTCGATTCTGGTCGCCCTTGTAAGTTGAGTAACTCAACTGCAACTGATTTCCGGGCAGTATAACAGCATCGACGAGTTTGGAATTCGTATTGGATGTTATCAAATAGGTGAGCGAATCGTTCGCGTCGATGTCCTCGAAGAGTCCGGTGAGTTCCACGACTTCGGGTGCGTCACCGTCACGGCGGTTGCGATTGTCCAGACCGCTACCGACAATCGACGGGGCTTCATTCACGTCTAAAATGGACAACTTCATTTCCGCTATGCGACTCAGTTGATTCTTGTCTGTCGCGCGCAGCCGGATGGAATAGGTACTAAGGGACTCGAAATCAAAAGTCTTACCGGCGATGAGCTTGCGGTCTGCTGGATCGAATTGAATCGCATCCGTATCTCCGCCGATGACTTCAACCACATCTAGATTATCATCTGGATCGGATACGACGATCGTTCCGATCGTCGCGCCCGCGGTCTTGTTCTCCGCGAGACTGAATGACTGATCTAAAAAGCTGGGGCGACGATTGAGCAATCGTTCGTAGGCGCCGATGTCGGGATTCGCGCCCTCCAGGTCATCTCCGTCGATCGAACGCGCTTGCCCGCGTTGATCCGTAGCTGGCAGATTCTGATTATTCGCAGCGTCAATCGCAGGACTACGATCGATCTGCTCTCCATTCTGAGTTACCCGGAGAGCGTGCGTCCACGTTGGTCCACCGTTGTTGGCAAGGGGCTCGATCTGCGGATCGTAGGGCGAGTCGGGGCTCGTGCTCAACAGGTCCGACTCGGTGAAGCCGGTTGCCGAGCCAACGTATCCGATCAGATTATTGCTACCGGACGTGAAGGCCCCGAAAACATCACTGGGCGTCGTTGCTACCTTATTTGTTGCAATCAATGAATTCTTCGGGATGGCTGTTCCCGAGGTAATCGTAACGCCGCCACCGTTGCGACCAGCTGAGTTCGCAGCCACGGTCACGAAGTTCATCTCCAGCTTCCCGGCGGAATGCTGAATCGCGCCGCCATCGGTTGCGGCGATGTTGCCCGAGAAAGTGGAGTTCAAAAGGCTGGCATTTCCCTGAGTTACCAACGCGCCGCCATTGCGATTGATTGTGCCTCCGTCGCCCTTGACTTCGTTTAGCCAGAACGTCGATCCCGAGATCAGCAGATCACTATTAGTATTGGTAAAGACCGCGCCACCCAGAGCAGTGCCGGCGTTGCTGGTCTGGGCAAGGTTCTGAGTGAAGCTGGAGTCATAAATGCGAAGTGTTGAACTACCGTCAGATCGAATGGCCCCGCCGCGAGCTGTTCCGCCTGTGGCTGCGACGACCTGATTCTTCGAGAACGTTGAGGTGGTAATTGTCGCCAGACCTCCACTGTAGATCGCGCCTCCGCCGCCGATGGCAAGGTTTGATTCAAACTTGCTCTGAGTAACCGAGACCACCGGCGTTGTGCTAATGGCTGTTGCAATCGCACCGCCCAGCGAGTTCGTGCCAATCGCGCGATTATTCACGAAGGCCGTCCCCTCGACGGTCACGTTTGCTCCAGTGCTGACAAAGATCGCGCCACCGTTGCGTGCGGTGTTATCTCGGACTTCGCTATTGCGGATCGTCGCAGTGCCGGAATTCAAGATCGCACCACCATCTTGACCGCTCGGGGCTTCACCCTTTCGCAATGTCACGCCTTCAAGTTCGAGCGTGGCGCCAGCCAGAACCTGGAACAGCCGATCGCGCGTCGCTTGCGAGCCCATCTCAATGATAGTCTGCCCCGCGCTGGCACCTCGAATACGCAGGAAACCGGACGTGATATCCAAATCGCCGCTGGCGGCCGCGTCTTCTGAACCTGTAATCGTCAGGGTGTAGACGCCTGCGAGCAGCACGATTTCGTCATCGCCTTCGCGCTGGTTGGCTTCCTGCACCGCCGCTCGCAAAGTGATCCCGTCCTTGCCTGTGTCGATTCCGGCTCCAGGGAGTGTATCCGCGCGATCCTCATAGACGTTGGCGGTCAGGTTAATGTCGTCATCCAGAATCGTGATGGTGGCGGTCGACGAGCCAAGCGTGGCGGCAACCGGCGGACTGAGTCGTACCTCCAGAGTTTCATTCGTCTCCACCGCGAAGTCACCCAGCACATTTACGTTGAGCGGTTGACTGGTAACTCCGGGCGCGAACGTGATTGACCCGGTCTGTGCAATAAAGTCGTTGCCGTCGACGGCGCTGCCCGTTGCCACGATCGAATAGTTGACTTGCACCACTCGCCCGCTTGGTGCAGACAATGTCACGTTTACCGGCGTTGAATTCTGACCGCGGTCCCCTTCGGACACGGATTGATTGGCAATCGAAACGGTGGGCGATGGATCATCATTTGTGATGATCGTCCCGTCGCCACGACTATCCAGGATCACGGCGTTCGTGGCGTTCGAGAGCAGAACCGCGAATGGCTCATTGAACTCATCAAGGTCATCGCCAGGAATAGTCACCGAGATAGTTTTGCTGGTTTGGCCAGGACTGAAAGTCAGTGTTCCGCTTGTTGGGATGAAGTCGATGCCGGACTTACTCTCGTTGAGGTTAACTCCGCTTCCCGTACTGACCTCGATGGTCGCATAATTCACCGTCACGGCAACCGGCGCCGCTTGCGACAGCGTGACCGTGAACGTCGCGATTCGTGTGCCGACATCACTCTCTAGCACGGAGACATCGTCGATAGCCAACGTGACGAGGTTGGCGAAGTCGAACCGGTTCACAATCTCACCGGGACTAAGAGTGTACGAACCGTGCCTCAATTCGCTGTTCGAGACAACGCCCGAAATTACGAATCCATCCGGCACGACCTGACGGACGACATATGGATTCGGGATTAAGTTGAGCAGAGAGTAACGACCCGCCTCATTGGCTCCTGGCGTCGCCGGGTCGTCAGCAAGCGTCAACGCGCTGGGCTCACCAACGTCAAACTGCTCATCACTATCCAGATCAAGATAAACCCGGCGCCCAGCGAGCCCCGGTTCCGCTGGCGAGTTCCCATGGAATCCATCGGCTCCGACATCATAGAAGACCGTACCGTGAATCTCGCCGAAGTAGCGTTCCACCGCGCCGATATCCACGGTTGCTGTGCCATCCTGATTGCCGTCCTGGGGACGAGTGGTCCCGGCTTGATCCGTAGCCGGAGCGCCAGAGTTGTCTCCCGCGTCAACGAGCGGGCTGCCGGCTAGAGGCACGTGAGTTGCGGTGAAACCGCCATTATCCGCAAGCGGGCCGAGCTTCGCATTGAGAGGACTGCCGGTTGTTCCAAACTGGTCTCCCAGCATGATGCTGAAACCCGACGCGGTACCAACATCGCCAATCAGGTTGTGCCCTTGAGATACGTAGCTGGCGACCGAGAGATCCATAGTTCCGGTTGTCGAAGCCGAATTGCCGGCCACTACAGTATTAAGCAATTTGAAGCCTGATCCGGACAATCCACCGCCGGAACCTGCAGTTGCGTTGCCAGTAACGGTGACGTTACGCAGGCTGACTTCACCAGCTTCCAGAAGAATTCCGCCGCCCGAAACTGTTGCTGAGTTCCCGCTGATGGTTGAGTTCACCAATGCAACAGTTGCCGTGGATGTGCCGAACTCGCGGTTGAGCAAAGCCCCACCGGTATGAGAAGCCGTGTTACCGTCCAGCAAGCTCTCTTCAATCAAAACATCAGGATCAAAAACGCTATTGCCGCGACTGACGTATATTCCTGCTCCGTCATAAGAGTTGTTCTGCGTCACACGACTGCGGATGAGTTCAAACTTTCCTCCCTCTACCTCGATACCACCGCCGTTGCCCACTGCCGCATTGTTGCGAACGAGAGAGTTCTGCATCCGTACTACGGAGTTACCCGATAAATTGTTAATATACATTCCTCCGCCAGAAATGGCGGTGTTCTCCGAGAGTTCAACTTCATCAAACACGGAACCCGTACCGTCGACGAATAGCCCGCCACCGATATGGCTGGCCGAGTTCGCGGTGATTTCAACTCGTGTCATGACGGTAGAACTCCTGGTGCGGACACCAGCTCCATACGCGGCTGTGTCATTGACACCCGTCCCAACAGTATGTCCGCCGCGAATGGTGACGTCGGAAATCTGCGTCTCATCGCTCCCCGTCACAAGATCCAGGACACGATCAGTGCCATTGCCGTCAATGATTGTTTTGCCACGTCCCGCCCCCAAGAGCACGACACCGGAGGTGATATCCAGATCTCCGGTCGCTCCATTGTCCTCACCCGAGCCGGCCAGTGTGAGCTGATAAATTCCGGTGGGCACAACGATGATCTCTCTTCCCGGCCGGGCATTCGCCTGCATGATGGCAGCTCGCAGTGTCGTCCGTCCTTGCAAGTCCGCCGCTACATTGTCCCCCGTATTAGCATCAATCGAATCGGCGGTGCTGTTAACGAAGTACGTCGGTAGCAAACTGACTTCAAACGCGCCGATATCCGCGCGAGCAACCAAGTCGCCATTTCCGTCCAACGCTCTCGGTAAACCGCGCTGATCTTGCGGCGCGGTCGTTACCACTCCTCCTGCATCAATGGCCGGACTGTTCGCGAGCAGCGCGTGTGTCCTAGTCGGTCCCCCGTTATCGGCCAGGGGCCCCAGCTTCGCATCCAGATTGGCGACAGTGCCCACCAGATCGCCCATTACCTCCTGAGTAAATCCAAGTCCGGTACCAATTCGACCAATCAGGTTATTACCGAACGATGTAAACGGTACGCTGTAGGTGGCATCGAGACTGCTGACATCAGGCGATGATCCTGTCGCCATGTTGCCAGCAATAATTGAATTGGAGATTCGAGCCACGCCCCGGACTTCTGATGGCAGCCAGATGCGATTCGCGACGCCGCCACCGGTGGTCGCGGTGTTTGCCGTGATCGTGGTGTTTTGCAGGGTAAGTATTCCAAAGTTGCTGATGCCTCCTCCGACCGCGGTAGCACTGTTTCCGGAGATCGTGGCGTTGATCAGCGTGGTGTCGGACGAGGAGCCTGGCCCGGAAGTGAAGATGCCACCACCTTCATTGGATTGGTTGTTTGCAATCGTGCTGCCAACGACTAAAACGGTGCCATTAACATATAATCCGCCGCCGCGAGTCGTTGCTGTATTCGATTCAATACGGCTTCTCTCCAGAGTTGCCGTCTGCGATCCGGCGTGGAACATGCCTCCGCCAAACTCCGCCGTATTCTCGGCAATCGTGCTCTCCAGAACTGCGAGCTCTTGAGCATAGATACCACCACCAAAAGTGGCCGAATTGTCGGTAATTCGGCTTTGCGAAAGGGTCAGCGTTCCGGTACTGAAAATGCCACCACCGCTTCTGTTGGCGTCCGATGAGTTGCCACTCACTGTCACATCACGCAGTGTGAGAGTCCCTTCATTGAGGACGCCTCCACCGTCCTGAGACGCTCCGCTGAAGCCTCCCGACAGAGTGAGATGTTCCATTGCGACGTTCGCGAGCGGCACCACTTGAATAACACGATGTGTCGCCGCCAACAGTGCGACCGGCCGGGCATCGATGATGGTTGCTTCGGCACCAGCACCGACGATGGTAACCGATCCGGACACATCAATATCACCGAAGGACGCATCACTGGAACCGGTCGTCAGAGTGGTTCTGTAAGTACCGACCGGGACATAAATGACATCGTGCCCGGCCAGCGCGTTAGACTCCATAACCGCAGCGCGCAGTGAAGTTTTTCCGTTGGCGTCCACCGCGAGACCATCACCCGGATTGGCGTCTACGGTGTCTGCGGTGGTATTGACGTAGAACGCGAACTCAACCGCGCCAATGTCTTTGACTCCGCCGCCGACGTTGTCGCCATCATTTGTGGCAACTCCGCGCTGGTCGTTGGTTGGCGCCCCACTATTACTGCCTGCGTCAATCAGAGGACTGCCACGCAAAGGCGCGTGAGTGAGCGTTGGGCCGCCGTTGTCCGCCAGTGGACCGAGTTTCGCACTCAACGGATTCTGGGCAGTGCCAAGACGGTCAGTCGGAGTATTGAACCCCAAATTATTATCGATCCCGACCAGGTTGTTACCTAACGACGTGATGGGCCTTACGCCGCTCACATCGGGGCCACCAATGCCGGGGTTACCAGCGATGACACTGTTCTTGATCGTAAAGGTCGGGAAGAGGCTGGGATGGTTTCCATTCGCCAGGCCACCACCAAGTCCACCGGCGCTATTCAACGTGACAGTGGAATTTGTGAGCGTTGTTCTCGACGTATTGAGTATGGCGCCACCATCTCCGCCTGCGGCGTTCCCGGAGAATGTGCTGTTCGTGACGAACAAGTCTTCCCCCACGGCAATTGCGCCGCCGTGTGCACCAGCAATGTTTCCTGAGAGCGTGGAACGATCAATATAGATATCAGTTCCCGATAGAATCGCTCCACCCCAGCCGTCATTGGTACCACCGGCCCCGATGTTGGCGCGGTTATTGGAAACCGTGCTATCGATGATCTGAGTGACGTTCGACCCGCCATATGCGTTTAGTCCACCACCACCACCGGCAATGTTGCCACTGATCGTCACATGCCGGTAAGTCACATTGCTGTTGGCGCTGCGAACGCCGCCGCCGTCGCCAATTACATTACCACCTTGAATCCCGACATCAGAAATCTCGACCATGCTGACGGCATGAATATCAAATACTCGATCGAGCCCGCTGGCATCGATCCGGGTACTCGCCGCGCCGCTACCTATCAAGGCGAGTTTGTCCCGAATGTCCAGATCGCCCGCAGCGGCAAAGTCTTCACCCGCCCCGGCCATGTTCAGGCGATAGGTGCCTCCAGAAAGGACAATTGTGTCGACGCCGGCGCGCGCGTTTGCTTCCATGATCGCCGCGCGAAGCGACGTTTTGCCATTCGCATCGCGAGCCAGACCGTCACCCGGAGTCGCATCGACGGTGTCGAGATCTGTGTTGACGATGAATCCGGTGAAACCGAACTCGAACGCACCGATATCTGACGCGGCACCGATCGAGCGCGGTACTCCGCGCTGATCGCGATCGCCGGGGTTGGCGATACCCCCGGCGTCGATTGCCGCGCTGCCGCCGAGCAACGCATGGGTCTTTGTAAAACCGCCGTTATCCGCCAGCGGCCCCAGTTTGGCGTTGGTGTTTGCGACCAGGTCCCCATTCACACCATTTGTGAGGCCAAAAGCGTAGCCTTGGCCAACTTCTTGCCCGACGAGGTTATGACCTTGCGAAGTGTAGTTTCCCTCAAGGTCGAAATTGCCAAGGCCGTTGTCTCGTGTGTTCCCCGCGATAATTGAACTGCCTAGTGCAATATATGTGGCCGGATTAGAAGGGTTATTGTAAATGCCACCGCCCGCGTCATGGGAATGATTTGCAGTAATAGTGGCGCGGAAAACTGTCGTTCCATTGCCCTGTGACCATAAGCCGCCGCCGTTGAACGCCGCCGTGTTTTCGGAGAGCGTCACGTTGCTGAGCTTGGTGATGGACGAACTGACGAAGACAGCACCGCCGTTGTCGGACTGATTCGCGTTTAACGTGGAATCGGTAACGTCGATCTTCGCATCGAAGCCATAGATCGCTCCTCCATTTCCGTACCCCGAGGTGTGGTTCGTTGAAAATGTGGAACGGGAAACGACGAGTGTCGCACTTGACGTCGCGACTGCTCCACCTTGTCCGTTGGTAGTCTGATTTCCAAGGAAATTGCTGACCTCGATAATCGTGGTCCCCGTTCGCACGCTGGCAACGGCGCCACCGGCGCTCATGCCGCCTGATCCGCCTATCACGCGGTTATTCGTAAACGTGTTTTGTGAGACAGACACCGTCGCAGCGTCGTTGAGCAGCGCGCCACCGTAGGCGAAGAGACCAGACACATGATTGTCGCTGAAGGTTGAGTTCGTTATGGTCACGGGTGATGCTGTCGCACTCACCGAAAGTGCGCCGCCACCTAGTCCTGTCGAGTCGTCTGGCAGTGTGACCGTGTTACCGGCGAACGAACTGTTGGAAACGGACAACGCCCCGGAGCTCGCGAGACCGCCACCATTATGTTTGGACTGATTGCCAACGACTTCCACATCATTCAACGTCAGCGATCCCGCATTGCGAATGCCGCCGCCGTCCTCATTTCCCAATGCGGTGCCACCTGTGATTGTCAGGCTGCGTAATGTAACACTGCTGCCGTTCGCCAAGTCGAACACACGATCAAGCTGTTGCGCATCAATGGACGTACTGGATCGACTTGCCCCGACGATCATCAGCGAGCCAGTAGCATCCAGGTCACCCGTCGTCGCACTGTCTTCATCACGACCACTGCGAGTGAGCGTATACACTCCTGCCGGTACATAGATCGCGTCGTAGCCTGCCAGAGCGTTTGCTTCCATGATCGCCGCACGAAGGGATGTTTGGCCGCTAGCATCGGCCGCGATACCGTCACCCGGATTTGAATCCACGGTGTCGGCGGTCGTGGTAACGACGAATCCATACTCGACAGAGCCGATGTCGATGGTAGCAATTCCGTCACCGTTCGCATCGCGGGTTCGCGCCGCACCACGTTGGTCCGTCATTAGTATGGAACCGTTGACTCCTGCGTCGATCAGGGGACTACTCGCCAGCGGCGAGTAGAACGCTGGTGTCGTCACGCCGGGCAACGTCAGCAGCGTGACCGTGGCACCCGCGCTGTGCGAGGCGGCCGTGGTACCATTGACTCCGCGAGTAACGGTGAATGTCGTCCCATCAATGGCGCTGACCAGCATCTGCTCAGAATCGACCTGAATCGCGAACGACGTCACGTTCGGAAACTTACTCGCGCTCGCCACCATGATGGATCCGGCAGACGCGTTGATCGCTCCCTGCAATGTGCTCGTCCTCGCTGCCCCACCATAGTTTACCAGTGGGCCAAGCTGCGGATTGAGTGTCGAGCCAGTTGTGCCCACACGATCCGTTGATTGCGCAATGCCCGTCGCGGTAGTTGCGAGACCGACATAATTGCCGCCGAGCGAGGTAAAGCTGCCCAATACATCGTCGCGTCCGCTGAGCGTTCCTGTGATAACATTGTTCTTCAGATTGACAGTACCACCACCCACGTGGACTCCGCCTGCAAACGACGTTCCGCTGCTGCTATTCGCGTGAATTGTGTTGTTGGTCAGATTCATCGTTCCAGAAGACAGTCGAATAGCTCCCGCTCCATTCGGCGAGTTGGTGTTACCCGAGAATGTGCTGTTGGTAACTGAAACGACATTGGTGCTATCACTCGCCAACCCTGCTGCCGATTCCGATGCCGATGCCGTATTACTGCTGACCGTGCTGCCAATAATGGTGAGCTGAGCGGTGTCGGTATTGTTGACACCACCGCCACCCTGGCCGGAATTCTGTGAGATCGTGGATGACATAATGGTCATCACACCGTCGCTTCGATTGGCGAAACCGCCGCCGCTGTTGCCGGAGTTAGCCGCGTTGCCCTGAATGAAACTGCCGGATACGATCACCTGTCCGCCGAAGTTCTGAATAGCTCCGCCCCGGGTTGCCTTGTTGTTCGTGAAGGTCGATCCTGTGACCGAGAGCACGGCGTTGTCTTCGTTATCAATCGCACCGCCACCACCGAAGTTGGCGACGTTGTTATTGAACGTCGTGTTGCTCACGGTGGCCGTAAATCCAACAGCGTTGTGCAGCCCGCCACCGCCACCTCGGCTGGTGTTATTGATTATTGTTGATTCGCTGATCGTCAGCGTACCCTGGTTGTAGATCGCGCCACCATCGGAGTTGTTCTCCGTGGCTTCGTTGCTGTCGAGTACCACGCCAACGAGTTCCAGCGTGCCAGCGTTCCGGATTCCACCGCCATCCTCGTTTTCGAGGAGCTTGCCATTTCGCAGCGTGACGCCTTCCAGCCGCAGTCGTTTGCCGGACTTGACGTCGAAGATGCGATCGAGGTCCGCTGCATCAATAATCGTTGTGGCAGCACCACTGCCAGCGATGACCAAGTCATCGGTGATGTCGAGGTCACCAGTCAGGGCGTTCTCTTCCGTGGCACCGGATCGACTGAGAGTAAACGTGCCTGCCGGCAGTTCAATAATCTGCTCGCCACTTCGCGCGTTGGCATCAAGGACGGCAGCGCGCAACGATTGAAGGCCATCGGTATCACGCGCGTAACCATCGCCAGGCGTCTTATCAGTCGTGTCAGATGTGGTGGTGACAAAATATGCCGCTGTGGCGTTCAGGCTGTCGGAGTCATAAGAAGTTCGAAAGGAGATTCCGTCGCCGTGTTCCACGTTGGTGGCGTTGAAATCCCCAGATCGTGTTCCAAAGCGCACGAGTTCATATGCCGATCCTGCGGGCGGTAACAGATCATCTCCCGGGCCCTTGTCTTCATTGAGCGCCGAGATGCGTAACAAACCATCGAGTTTGGCCGCCCCGCTCACGAGCAGACGCTTGAATTCTGCTGCAGTCGAGTTAACTCGCAGCACGCCGTCCGTGGTCTGCGTATAGTTGCCGACAACAGTCAAGTCGCCATTGAGATCAATCTCTCGCGCGTTGACAACGTTGCCCGTGATGGTGCCAAAAGTATGAATGCCGCCACTGGTCGTGATATTGAGCGTGCCAACCGTCACATTAGCTTCGAAACTTGTGAGCGTCATGTCACCCATGACGTTTGTTGTGTCGGGATTCAGTCGGACGAGGGCGCCAGACGAGCTTTGCAGTCGTGGCCCGGAGATCTCGTTGTCATCAATGGTGTCAAGATCCGACAGGTTCATCTCTGAGCCCGTGCCGTCAGCTTCAAGCGACATCAAGCCTTGGATCGTGTCGACACCCGACAGATCGATCTTGCTGCCTTCCAAGGCGGTCGCGACAAGACTGCTACCTTCAATCGCATTCAGGGTTTGCAACCCGCTCAGCTTGATCAGACTACCGGTGCCACTGCTGGACCACGTGATATCATTGTCCGCAAAGTTGGCCAGCGTCACATTGCTGAGGTCAATTGTGGTATTCAGCCCAGATGTTTCCAGTGCCACATTCGCCAACGTGGAAACATTCGAGCCGACGTACTGAGATTGTGCTCCGATCACCTGGATCAGGCCGCCTTGGATGCTCGACAAGGTCGGTGTCGTGAGAATGCCCGCGTTCTCGATCAGGAGATACGTTTCGATAGCCGTTGTGAGCTGCGGCAAGACGATTGTTCCACCATTCTTAGCGAGTAATTCCAGGCGTTGGGTAGGTGATGGGTTTAATGTTCGGACACTTATGACGTTCGGTAGAGTGACTGTGGAACCTGACCCAAGAGCAAGAATATCAACAATTCCACCAGAACCGCCGAGTGTGTCGGCTCCATAAGCAATCAGTTTTGCTCCATCCGTAGCCTGCAGCTGACCGCTCAATGTGCCGCTTAGAGTTGCAATCGTGGCGTCGGTATTGGAACCGGTAAACTCCAGGGTGCCGCCAGTGATCGACACAAGGTTTGTCAGATTGCTGTCGCCACTCGCGGTCAAGGTACCGCCTGTGATTTGAAACTTCTCCGCCACCTGTAACCGTCCGACGGCAAGTTTTCCGGTCGTGTAAGTAACCGTTGGGGTTCCCGCGATGTCGATATAGACGTTGGCATTTGAAGCAGGCTGGACATTGGCCGCCCAGTTGAGGGCGTCACTCCAGGTGACTCCGTCGCCGCCACCGTCCCAGAAGGTGGATGTGAGTGTGATCGCGAGTGTATCAGCCGCAGTACTGAAGGCCGTGTTGAGGCCGTTAACGCTGGTGTCGGCTCGCGTCGGAAAAGCTCCTTCGGTCTGATCCCAGGCGCGGAAAGTCAAGGCATTGTTGATAGTTCCGGTGACACCGCCGTTAGCTCGAAACCGTATTCGACTACCAGAGTCTGCGGGTAGAAGCAGTGCGCTGGAGTTACTAACAGTACCGAAGTCCGACCAGTTTGTTCCGTCGTCAAGGCTATACTGCCAGGCTCCTTGACTGGTATTGGCTGCTGTAATCGCGACCCCGTGCAGCGCTCCAATATCAGCGTCACTTTGGCCATCGACCAGCGAACTCACCAGCAAGCCTCGATCCTGAACCGCTGATGCTCCGAGTGGCAATAGCGCAGACAGATCGAGATTTGCAAGCTGCGGCGCGGTATTGATTAACCGATTTCCGAAGTCGATATTCGATTGGCTAGCACCGGCGGTGAGAACGACACGATGTGTCAGAGGTGAACTAAAGCGGCTCGCAAAGACGCCAAAAGTGTCCCCTGGGCCATTGCCTCCCCAAATAACGATCAACTCACCATCGTCTGTGATGGCATTAGAAGCCGAGTTCTGAGAATCCTCCATGGTGGAGTTCACTGCGAACTGGTCACCGAGGCGTACGCCGGCAGCATTGAAAAACTGTCCGAAAACTCCGTCGTGGTCGGCATCGTTTCCTTCCCAGGCAACAAAGAACTCCCCGTCAGTCCGCATCGTGATGCGGGGGTGTCGGGCTCTTACTGTCGAAGTGGAATTGACTTGAAACTCAGAGCCCAAACGATTGCCTGACTGGTCGAAACGCTGACCTTGGATCGCAGTCTCATTGTCGCTCCACACAATTACGAATTGCCCGAGGTTATCAATTGCTACTTGCGAATCGACTTGATTTCCTGCCGTAGTCGTGTTGACGAGGAATTCTCCACTGAGAGGGAGCCCAGAAGATGAAAAGCGGCGAGCAACGATGCCGTCATCGATTTGACCGTCACCTAAACCGCTCTGCTGGCCTCGCAAGCCGCTCCATGTCACGACAAATGCGCCGCCAGGAGCTACAGCAATCGAAGGCAGCCCCTGGCCTCCTGTCGTGGATGTGTTGACTTGGAAGACGTTACCCAGAGGTTGGCCGGTGGAGCTGAATTGACGACCGAAGACCCCCCTGGCGTCACCATCGAGTCCGTAGTCACTCCAGACCACGGTGAAATTCCCTGCTGCGTCAAAAGCCACCGATTGAGCGTCCTTGCTGAACGCTGAGCTCTGATCGACGCGGAATTCACCGCTTAGAGGCACGCCACCGGCGTCGAACAGCCGGGCTCTGAGCTCAGTTGCAGAGTCGCGCGGTCCATGTTGCCACACCACGACGTACTCACCGCTGGGGCGAACCGCGAGCGACGGATGGGTTTGGTCGCCACTGACTGTGGTATTAACGATTACTTCCGGAGAAATCGGGGTTCCCTGCGCATCAAAGCGCCTGGCAATAATTCCCGTACCACTGCCGTCGGCGGCGTAGTCGGTCCAAACTGCGGTGAGCGTACCATTGCTGGCGACCCCCACCTGCCGGTGCCCCGCCACGTTAAGCTGCTGAATTCCAGCGGTGGTCGAGTTGAGTCGATGCTCCGCCACAGTTCGTCGAGGGGACGCCCCCGGAATTGTCGCCTGCCAGCCGGCTTTCATGACCTCGCGAATAGAAACTGCACCCGGTTCCAGCCCAGCAATGAAATACTGGCCGGTCTCATCGATACTGGCGGTATCGGGGTCGTCGGCACGCGTAATAGTCTGTGGCTCGTCCGGGTCAAGCTGTGCGTTTCCGTTGAGGTCCACATAGATTGTCCAGTTCGCAAGTCCGGGCTCTGTGCCGTCGAGGTCACGTATGCCATCTGCGTCACGATCGTGAAACTTGATCCCGCTAATTGTCCCGAGAAAGACCTCAACCGCGCCGATATCTGTCACGTCCGACTGATTGAGATCCCCGTCCTTGGGACGTGCGTAGCCGCGCTGGTCAATAGTCGGAGCACCGGAGTTGGTGCCATTGTCAATCGCCGGACTGCCAGTCAGTGGAGCATGGGTCCTGGTGAAGCCGCCGTTGCCGGCCAATGGGCCTAGTTGTGCGTTCTGTCCGAGTCGGTCTCCAGTCGTGCCAAAGCCAGTCGCGCCTCCAACAGTGCCGATCAGGTTGTACCCATCCGAAATGAAACTGCCGGATACATCTGGGTTCGTGGTAGCTGAGTTGCCGGAGACGATCGTGTTTTTCACGACGGCTCCGGTGTTGACGATTACCAAACCGCCGCCCGAACCGCTGGCGTTTGCAGTTATCGTGGAATTAAGAATAGCAGCGCCGCCATTGGAGACGTGATGCAGGCCGCCACCGCTGGATGTCGCGGAATTGCCAGACAGGGTGCTATTTGTCAGTGATACTGAGCTTGAAGTGGTGCTGTGAATTGCTCCGCCGCTGTTGGTGGCTGTGTTGCCGACAAATGTGCTGCGCTCAATCGTCCCGGTACTGCTGATGGAAATGTACAACCCGCCGCCGTCGCTCGAACTGTTCGTATCCAGCGTGCTATCGACCAGGTTGACACTCACGAAGTCGGTCGCCGCGATGCCGCCGCCAATGCCGCTTCCGCTGTTGTTGGCAAGTGTGGAACGAGTGACATTCAGCGTCACACGATTGTTCGCCCGCACGCCGCCTCCGGAGGTGCCGGCTGTGTTTCCAGTGAGCTTAGAGTCTGTGAGAGACGCGATCGCGTTGTTGTCCACGTACAGGCCGCCGCCACTGCGAGTTGCGTCATTACCAGAGAAGATCGCATTGGTGATCGTAACCGTCCCCTGCGTCGCGTATATACCGGCGCCGTCTTGAGCATCGCCATTCTGAATCAACACGTCGGTCAGGTTGGTCGTGCCGCCGTTGTGATAGATGCCACCACCTACTCCACTAGCGGTGCTTACCTTATTATCGCTGATCAACACGTTGCTGATCGATGCGTTGCCGGTGGTTTCGATGCCTCCACCGAATCCACCTGCGGAATTGTTCGTCACATAGACGCTCTGCAAATCTAATGTGGCGAAATTGGAATTGCTGATTCCACCACCACTTGATGTTGCTGAATTGCCACTCAGCATCGCTGATGTAAGGCTCACTTTGCCTTCGTTCATCAACCCGCCGCCAAAGGTGGCCACGTTGTCAACGAGGTCCACAAAGTCCAGATTCAGCGTGCCTTGATTGTAGATACCACCACCGCCGCCACTGACTGTTCCGTTGCGGATCGTCACGCCGGAGAGCGTCAGCTTCGCCTCCGGCAGCACGTGGAAGACTCGATCCAGGTCCGCCGCGTCAATGAAGGTCACCTCACGGCCTGCGCCAACAATCGTTAAATTGTCGGTGATATCGAGATCTCCGGTAGCAGACGCGTTCTCGCCAGTTCCGGCGATCCCTAAGGTATAAGTACCAGCTGCCAACTGGATCGTTTCCGGTCCAAAGGCCACGTTCGCGTCGATGACAGCTTCACGCAGTGACTGCATGGAGTCAGCAGGGTTCACGACGTCGTTGGTTGTCGTAACAGGAAGGGCGTGGCGCTCGTTCAAGAAAAGTACGTGCATCGCTCCGCGCTGTGACCCACCGGTGTCGTCACCGAAGGCCCCGACTGCCAGGTCGGTGACGCCATCACCGTCCAAATCGCTCAGCCCAGCAAGGGCAATGCCGAAATAGTCGCTGTCTGTGAGGGTAGGGCCACCGTTCACGCCACTGGCGAGCTTCAACTTGTTCTTCACCGTGCCGTTTGAGTTCAACAGGAGCACATGGACCGCGCCGCGATCTGTGCCACCCGTATCGTCACGACTAGCCCCGACGGCCAGATCACGAATGCCGTCGCCATTCAAGTCGCCCAGCGACGCCACGGCACCGCCGAACCTATCAGAATCAGCCAGCGCTGGTCCGCCGTTAATGTTGTGCGATAACTTTACGCGGCTTTTCACTGTACCGTCAGAATTCATGTGAAGTATGTAGACCGCGCCCCGATCAAAACCACCGGTATCATCTCGGCCGGCACCAACAGCCAGATCCCCAACGCCGTCTGCGTTGATGTCACCTAATGAGGTCACTGCGAGACCAAACCGGTCACTGTCCACCAGTGTTGGACCGCCGTTCGTGTCGTTAGCTAGCTTCGATGTACTATGCACTGTGCCGTTCGGATTCAGGAACAGCACATGCACCGCGCCTCGCGACGTGCCGCCCGTGCTATCACCTTCGGCTCCGACGGCCACATCGACCACTCCGTCACCGTTCAGGTCGCCTAGAGATGCCACCGAGCGTCCGAAGAGGTCCGCGTCCTGCAAAGCTGGACCGCCGCCCGTAGAACTGGCGATCTTCACGCTCTGCTTTACTGTGCCGTCGGTATTCAGCAGTAGTACATGAACTGCGCCTCGATTGGAGAAATTAGTGCTCGTACCCTCCGAGTCATCACCTTCAGCGCCAACGATCAGGTCGGCGACACCATCGCCGTTCAAGTCACCCAATCCCGCCACAGATCGACCGAAGTAGTCACCATCTGCGAGTGCGGGTCCACCATTTATACCGCTCGCAATTTTCACGGTGCTTTTGGCGGTGCCGTCCGAGTTCATGAATTGAACAAACACAGCTCCGCGAGTCGTACCAACCGAGCTGTCGAATCTCGCGCCGACGGCGAGATCCGTCACACCGTCACCATTCAGGTCGCCGAGCGACGCGATTGAGCTTCCGAAGGAAGCAATGTCCGTGAGCGCGGGGCCGCCGTTGGTGTCATTCGCGATCTTTACACTCTTGGCACTGTTGACCGTGCCATCGCTCGGAAGTGTTGCCGGGCCGGATAGGCCCGCTGTTTGACCGGCAATCGTTTCGGATGTGTTGATGAGTAGCGAGAGTGAGTTCGTGTTCTGATTAACGACCACCAAATCGGGAGCACCGTCGCTGTCGATATCCGTGGCTTGCAAGGCGACCGGATTCAAGCCGCCCGCAAATGTGACGGGCGAGACGAAGGTTAAGTCGCCTTTACCAAGGAACAGAGCAATCGACGATGCTGATGAAGCGCTGGCGATGCCGGCGGCGAGATCAAGTTTGCCGTCGAGGTCAAAGTCCGCAACCGCTATTGCCTGCGGGTCCTGGCCGCCGCCGAAGATTACCACGGGAGTCGAGAATACTCCGTTCGTGTTAGCGAAAATCGAGAGTGAGCCGCCCGAACGATTCACCACGACCAAATCCGAATCGCCGTCCCGGTCAAAGTCTTTGAGCGCGCTGGACACTGGCTGGTCGCCAGTATTAAGGCTCGCCGCTATCGCGAAGTTGCCCGTTCCTGAATTCAGTAATACGGCGGCTTTGTCTACGTCGCCAAATGTGACAACCAAATCGAACGTCGTTCCCGCATCCAGTCGGGCGGACGAGAGAGAGGTCGGGGTGCCCGCGAGCGCCAGCGGCGTTCGCAATGTGAAGTCGCTTGCTCCTTGATTCTCTAGCAGTACCAGTTCTTTGCTGAAGCGATCTGTTACAGCAAGATCGACACGGCCATCACCAGTAAAGTCAGCTGCCGCTAATGCAGACGGGATGGAATTCGGACCAAGTACGATGCGCGTCGGCTCGTGAAAAGTGGCTCGACCGGTATTCATGTAAATAAGTACGTCGTGGCTGAGCTCGTTGGCTACTGCCAGATCGGGCTTGTCATCACCGTTGAAGTCTGCCGAAACGACCGCTGAGGGGCGGCCACCAGCCTCAATCTGTGCCGGACTAAAACTGGCCGATCGTGGGAAAGTCTGGTCGAAGTGGTCGGCGGCCTCCTGCAGGATCGTGTATGTCCCCGGCGGCAGGTTGTCGAAGACATAACTGCCATCAAGTCCGGTAGTCGTTGATCGTTCGTTGGCGTCACGCCGGCCATTCTGGTTCTCATCAATGTAGATGACGAAGCCCTTCAAGCCTGGCTCATGGTCAAGCTTTCCATCGCCGTTCTGATCCTCATCAAGATCCAGCTTGCCGTTGCCGTTCTTGTCCTCCAGATCCTGTATGCCATCGGCGTCGGCGTCGTGATACGCAATACCGCGCACTTCACCTTTCAAGAGTTCGAAGGCGCCGATATCAACTCGGCCCAGCCCACCGGGCCTGCGGAGTTCGCCGCGTTGGTCGGTCGGTGGTGCTTCCGTGTTGTTTCCCGCTTCGATGGCAGGGCTGCCTGGCTGCAGGGCGTGAGTTCGTGACGGTCCACCATTGTCGGCCAGTGGCCCCAGCAAGGGATCAAGAGGTGCCGCCAGCGTTCCCAGCAAGTTCCCCGCGACGTCGCGAGGAATACCCGTCGATCCGGTCGGGTCGCCAATCAAGTTGTTACCGCCGGAGACGAACAAGCCTGAGACGTCGCGATTCGAAGGCGCCGTGTTCTTGGCGATCAGGGTATTCCTGATCTGTGTTTTTGCATTGGATTCACTGAAAATGCCACCCGCCGTCGATGTCGCAGTATTTTCAGCAATTGTTACATTCAGTGCAATGATGGCGGCTCCGGCGCTGAAAATCGCGCCGCCGCGCGTCGCAGTATTACCAGAGATGGTGACGTTCGTGAGCGATGTGGTCGACTTTGACTCAGCTTGAATTGCACCGCCGTCACCAGTGAACGCAGAATTGCCGGTCAACAAGCTGTGACTGATGGTCAGCGTCCCGGCATTGTGAATGCCGCCACCGTGTTCACCGTTCGGGGCAACTCCACCGGTGATAGTGATATTTTTCAGTGTGAGCGTAGATCCGGGTCGTACATCGAATACGCGGTCCAGCGATTTAGCGTCAATGATGGTTGTACCGTTCGCGGCACCGATGATGGACAGCGATCCGATAATGTCCAGATCGCCCGAGACTCCGAAGTCCTCATTCGCATTTCCGAGAGCCAGTGAGAATGTTCCTGCAGGCAGTACGATGCTGTTCTGCGCGGGATCCGCGTTTGCTTCCATGACGGCGGAACGCAGGGTGATCGTGTTATCTGCGGTCAGGGCCTCTTCGTCACCAGGCTCGTTGTCAACAACGTCTGCGAAGTCGTTCACGACAAACTGACCAGTCAACGTGATGTTGACATCGAAGGATCCCAGCACTTGACCCAGCGCAAAGTTCCCGGACGAATCGCGAACCTGCCCATCCACCGATCGGACGGTGTAGCTGCCGTTATCGCTCGCATCCCACGTGAGGCCAGGTGGAGTAATCTGATAACTCGCCGTTCGATCCGGGCCATCCAACGGAGTGATGAAGACTCGATAAACAAGAGGCAGTATATCACCTGTTTCGTCACGTGTGACGACGATATTCCCGCTTCCAAAGCTGGATACGGCCACTGCCGTGTTGTCGCGGTAACGCACATTGATCAAGCTGCCGGTTGAACCCACATTGACGTCGGTAATCCCTATCGGCTGCAGTTCTGCCCGAGGTCGAATGGTATCCGCCAATACCGCGTGAAAGGCATTCAGGCGACCATTGGTTGCCAACTTGCCCGTGAGTTCTGGTTTGACATCAACACTTTGAAGGACGGCGCTGCGAAGTTCGATCGCATCGGCTTCCGGATGCAGAGCAGCAAGCAGGGCGACAGTACCGGTCACATGGGGCGCCGCCATGCTGGTGCCACTCAGTGCTCCATAGCGTCCACCCGGGATCGTGCTGCGGATCGCCGAGCCAGGGGCGGCGATATCCACCGATTGCACACCGTAATTGCTGAAGGGCGCCAGGCGATCCTGATAATCGGCCGCTGCTACCGAAATAATATGATTGTTTTCCAGACTTGCTGGAAAGTGGGGAATCAGATCGTTGTCCTGCCCGCGACCAAACTGATCTCCGTTGCCGGCTGCGGCCACAAAAACGATGTTGGCTGCTGCTTGAGCTGCCACCGCATCACGCAATGTTCGACTCTGATCACTGGGATTGCCCCAACTGTTGTTCGTCGCGCGAACATTGGCTCCGCCAGAGATCGGAGGTGCTCCAGGCTCGCCATTCAGCGGCTGGTAACGGTTCTTCATCATGGTGGCGTAGTTCAACGCCTCAATGGCGTTCGCCGTGGAGCCGCGATTGTTTGGCCCCAGGAATCGCAACGCCATCAGCGAGACGTCCCAGTTCACACCGACTACACCCACGCTGCGTTCTTCACCGGCGGAAGTGGCTAGTGCTCGCAGTTTGTTGTCAGCAAATCGAGAGTTACTGCCAACTGCGCCGATCGTGCCAGCCACATGCGTACCGTGCCGATGTTCATCCAGCGGATCATTATCACCCTGAAAAATGATCTGCCCGGATGAATTGAACTCGGTGGTGAAGAAATCCCAACCGACAAAGTCATCCTTAAAGCCGTTCAGATCGTCGTCGCGACCATTGGCCCACAACGGATTCGACTTGGAATTCAGCAAGTCACCAGCGTCAATCAAGCCGTTTCCATTTCCGTCGATGACCTTTCCATTGTTGGTATTGGCATTCAAATCAACAAAGGTAATCAGGCCATCGCCGTCGACGTCAACGGGTCGCAAACTCATTGGCAGATCAGCGGGAATTTCACCCTGGTTCAGCCAGATATTCGCAATAAGATCGGGGTGAGTATAATCAATGCCAGAATCTACTACTCCGACAACAACGTTGCGACTGCCGACTTTTATTCCAGTGCTGGTGCCAAGTTGGGTGCTGACTGCCGACCATGCCTCTGGAGCGTCAATGTCAGCGTCTGGAGTTCCCGCCGTCTGGCCGTTGTTATCCAGGCCGGCTAACAGACTGAGGTCGGCATCATTCGGGAGCAGCGTGGCTTCGTCCGGGCCAAACACGTAACTGTTCACGTCGAAGTAGGCGACATACGGATTCGCGGCCAAGGCGGTGTTGGCGCGATCGCGCGTCGCAGTGCTAGCCTGGACCAGCAACTGCCCGGGTAGACCCAGCCCCTTGAGCACATGCAGCTCGGCTCCAAAGCCGTTCAAGAATGGCTCCGCATCGGCAGGACCGCTGACCACTCCTAAGCCGGTTTGCGATAACTGAACGATCCATGTTCCCGGTACCGCATCGCCATTGTGTGTTGCGTCCGCCCCCGTGGTACCGCTCGCTGAGCCGGTTGAATCAACTGCGGTGCCAGGTTGCACCACGCCGAACCAAACCGGCTGGGGCATGGCTGCGAGCAAACAGCGTGATTCCAAAGGCTCCGGACGTCGTGACATGCGACGCTCGCGACGTTTCCAGCCTGCCAGCCAACTCGTGAACTTCATCAGGCCACCTCTTGCTCCAGCACGTCACAACTGACGAAATTTCCCAGTTCAGACACGCCAATAGCCATGCTCAACTGACCCGTCAGTCAAGCATGGCGAGATATGCCGCATCGCAGAACTGGATCGATCTAGCTCTTCACCGCGATTTCATCGCGCAACCCGACAAAAGAGGGATTCCGGAGAGTTGCAGTTGAGAATCTTGATGCGTGGTGACGCTATGCACAGACGCGACCACAAACAAGCACCAACTGGAAATCTCAGCGGAGTGTCGCCAGACCCGTTGGATTGCTGGTGCTTTGCTGTCGCAGTTCGCCCCAACCAGGCGGCGGCCATGCCCATCGTTTGGCGGATACGTGGCTGGCGGCTGGCCGGGGATAGATATCCGAAGTGAGGGAGAGCTTGATGAGGGCGTTCGAGCACGGCAGCCTCGTGGTCGAGAGGCGTCGGAAGGGGATGGCTCGCCCTTCCGAACTGCGCTCGACGTCGCTTACAGGTCGGGTTCTACTTCAGGTCATTGTCAGGTCTCTAAGGCCCAGTCGTGACGCGACGTTGTTCGGAGTTGAGAATGGCATTCCATAGGGCGAATGGCGAGATCTTGCAGTAACCCGACTCCTGCCCGTCATTGCATTCAATGACGATCCATTTCCCTGCAGCGGTTTGAGCCACGTCAATTACCAGAAATGGCACGTTGATTCGACGTGCTGCTTCACCAGCAATTTCAATCGCTTGTCGCCGTTCCTCGGGATTGGCGTTGTAAGCTTTCGCCTGCCACCAGTAGGGGCCGAAGCCGACCAGCTCGCCCCTCCACCAGAAGGTTCGAAACTCGAACGAGGCCGGAATGTGCTCCGGTGACACATCGTCAACCAGACGCAGCGAGACAAGTTCTCGGCAAGCTACTCGCTGCCAGCGCAACACGGGGTCCGTAGCGTAAACTTCGAGCGCTGCCTGCAGGGCATCGGGACTTTCGATGATCGAAAGACGCCGCCGATGAAAGCTCGTCTGGCGCTCGCCTTTCATAAAGATTGGCCACCCCAGTTCTGACGAAATCACATCCGCCTGAGGCGGCCCCGCAAAGCAGATACTGCGCGGCGTGAGATCCTCCAAAAGTGGATACCAGTTCGACAGGACCGAACTCAGATAATGCTGAGCTGGTGAGTGTATCAGCTCAACGCCTTCGAGGTTGAGAGCTCTATAAACCTCTTCGTACTCCGACGAGAACGCGCCAATTCGAGCGACCGTCTTGATACGTGCCGGTCGGTTCCACGGCCGGCGGCACTCGAAAACGGAATTGAATGCGAAGTCGTAGCAACACCCCAGCAGCCGCTCCTGGCGCTCGCCTGTTGCTGCGAGCACCCAAAGGACATCTTCCAAGCAGATGAGATCTCCTTCATCCGAAATATGAAAGGCCATGCTGTTCCTGGGTTTGCTGTTCATCAACGATTCCGGTGTCTGGTTGCGGATATCCTCCAGATAGTCAGTGAACTCGAAGTTACCGAGACAGCTCTCACAGCAGATCAGGTTCGGTGAATTTGATGTTATCAGGCACGAATCGGCGTGCGCATTGTCAGGTTGTTTCATCACGAGAAAGGCGCAGATTGTGAGGCTTTTTCAGAAGCTCGCACAACTCGCAGAGCTTCGCGGGTCCAGAAATCTGAATCCGCCAACTTCTGCTTTCGGATGCTCAGCGACTTCCAGCGGCGTCAGTCCATCCCGTGGTCAACTAGACGTGTGGCTCAGTTATCAGTCGAAATGTCTTGGCCGATCTTGACAGGCAAGTCATGACTTGCCTATCGTCCGCCATGGCTGACTTATTCGAAGCTCTGGCAGCACCGGCGAGGCGAGCAATCCTCGATGTCTTGTACGAGAGAGACGGCCAGACATTATTTGAGATCTGTGCACGCCTGACGATGCACCACAGCCTCACACTGACTCGCCAGGCGATCTCGCAGCACCTTGAGATGTTGGAAACTGTCGGCCTGGTCAGCACGAAGCGCGAGGGGCGGTACAAATTCCACTATCTCGACACAAGCCCGCTAAATGTGATTAACAGTCGTTGGCTCAACCCCCGTCGAAACCAAGGCGAAGAATGAAAATCGTTGTTACGAGCGTCCTTGTGGATGACCAAGAAAAGGCATTGCGGTTTTATACCCAGGTACTGGGCTTCACCAAGAAAGAAGACGTTTCGATGGGGCAATTTCGGTGGCTGACCGTCGTCTCCCCCTCTGATGTGAACGGCGTCGAGTTATTGCTGGAGCCGGATCAACATCCCGCAGCCGGGCCCTTCAAACAAGCGCTGGTCGAGGATGGTATTCCATTCACGTCGTTCGGCGTCGATGATATACAGACCGAGTATGACCGGCTTGTTACCAGGGGAGTACAATTCACCCAGCCTCCCGTGGCGATGGGACCAGTGACGACGGCGGTATTTGACGACACGTGTGGTAATCTCATCCAGATCGCGCAGCGGCACTAAGTGAGGTCATGGGATGAAGACCGTTTTACGCTTTATTGCTGCCGTCTTCGCTGGCTTACTCGTGTTGTTCATGCTTGTCATCGCGGTCGAGCTGTTCAGCGCCGCGGTCTATCCTCTCCCTGAAGATTTTGGGGGAACGCCCGAGGAAATGTGCCAGCACGTGGCGCGATACCCACAGTGGGTGCTGGCAGTTGTCGTTCCGTTGTGGACAGTCGCAGCATTCGCCAGCACTTGGACAGCGCGGAGAATCGGGGACTTTTACTCCTCTGCAACCGTTGGACTGCTATTATTCGCAGCTCTCGTATGTAACGTTTCGATGCTGCCCTATCCCACTTGGTTCAAGATTGTGAATTTGCTCGTGATTCCAGCTTCAATTCTTGTCGGCAGTCGCCCGTCGATGTGGCACAAGACCGCGGACACTAGTGATGAGAGTTGAATGCGGTCAGGCCAATTTTTCCGGGGACGAATAGCAACCGCACGACGAAGTCGATTAACAATTACAAACAGTTGCTGAGAGAGCCTGGATCGTCATGTCGCAATCTCCAACTTCAGAACTTCAGAGTTCTGCCGGCGTCGTGATGATCAGGGTGCCTGCCGGGTCTTTTACGATGGGAAGCCCAGAATCTGAAGAAGGCCATTGTGTCTGGGAGCGGCAGCGCGAAGTCACTTTCGCGAACGACTTCTGGTTGGGCAAATCGCCAGTCACTCAAAATCAGTATCAAGCAGTAACAGGCACCAATCCGACGGACCATGAGCAGATTGCGGATGCGCCGGTTGACTCCGTGAGCTGGGAAAAGGCAACTGAGTACTGCCAGAAGCTCTCCCAACTCGATCGCGAAGCCGGAGTGCTTCCTGACGACTGGGAGTATCGGTTGCCGACGGAAGCGGAATGGGAATACGCGTGCCGTGCGGGAAGCCCGGAGCCGCGGCATGGTTCACCGCAGGATGTGGCCTGGTATCATGATAACGCGGATGAGAAGCCGCATGCCGTCGGTCAGAAGGTGCCGAACGCGTGGGGATTCCATGACATGCTCGGCAACGTCTGGGAATGGTGTCAGGACTGGTTCGTGGCGAATTCCAGTCGATCTGTTCGCGGTGGAAGCTATTTCAATAGTGCCCGCTTCTGCCGTTCCGCCCAGCGCTGGGGCTATGGGTCGTTTCCCGGACGCTACCTCGGTTTTCGAGTGCTCGCTGCCAGGGCAGGCTCATTCGACCTGACTCCTCCGATCGATGGCTTTCCGGCCCAAGAGCGCATCTTCGATGCCATCGGCGCGAACGATTTTGATCTGGCGTTACGAATGATCACCGCCGATCCCGCTGCGGTCGAGTCCGTAGATGGCATCCCGCCACCGCTCCACGATTGCATCTACTATGATAATCCCGAATGGCTGGAGTGGCTGCTCGACCACGGAGCCAACATTGAACGCCGCGAACAGGACTACGGTTCGACGCCGCTCAACACCGCTGTCGTCCATCGTCATAAGAGAATCATCCGAACTTTGGTTCAACGAGGCGCCGATACATCACGCGCCATGGACTGTGCGCAGCGCGGATTGGCCGGTGCCTACGAAGATGACCCTCGCCTTGACCGCGAAGGCTATCGGGAAATCATCGAGTTACTTCGAGAGCTTGGAGTCAGATAGGGCCAACCTCATTCTCCTCCGCTTGAACGATTGTATTAGTAACTTAGTAACCACGTTCATGGTTGGCTTGCTCGGAGTTGCGTGGATATAACCACCGGCATGAACACCAATGAAATCCTCACACAACTAGAATCCCTCGGCGACGAGGCTCGGCGCAAGCACAACATTAAAGCTGGCGCGCCTGACAATCAATTCGGCGTGAAACTTGGCGACATCCGCACGCTGGCCAAGAAGATCAAGACCGATCACGAACTCGCGCTCAAGCTCTGGGACACCGGCAACGTCGAAGCGCAGCTCCTGGCGACGCTCATCATCAAGCCCAAGTCGCTCTCTGCGGACGAACTCGACAAGCTGACGCGCTCGACGACTTGCGCGCAGGTGGCGGACTGGGTGAACTCGTATGTTGTTGCAGAACATCCCGAGAAGGAAGCTCTGCGTCAGAAGTGGATGAAGGCGAAGGACAAGGATCGCTGGGCCGCTCGTGCTGGCTGGCACTTCACCGCGAGCCGTATCAACAAAGGCGGAACCGATCTCGATCTGCCCGCGCTGCTCGATCGCATTGAGAAAGAGATGCCCAAAGCGCTGCCCGAAGTTCAGTGGACCATGAACAACACGCTGGCTGCCATTGGCATCCACGACGCCAAGCTCCGCAAACGCGCCGTCGCCATCGGCGAGAAGATCGGCCTCTATCGAGACTGGCCGGTGTCCAAGGGCTGCATCATCCCCTATGTCCCAATATGGGTGGACGCCATGGTAAAGCGACAAAGCTGAGCAGAACGGCGAGACACCTCAGCCCGGCTGGCACTCGACATCGACACAGAAAAGTGCCGCGCAATTGAATGATCAGATAACCGCGTCGCGCGAGGCGGTATCAGTTGCGTATTATTTCGCTTGAGCCGTACGCAGCCGCAAGTACGACTTCCATTCTTCGCTCGCTTCTTTCTTCTTGATCACCGAGGCGTCGGCTTTCTCCGGGTCGGATTGCACCTCGGGTAGGACTGCGCCGCCGCCGAAGAGGGTATTCCCCACCGTGTCGCGGTGGCACATCACGCAGACATCGAAGGCCCGTGGCATGTCCCGAACGGTGTTGTATTTGCCGGTGATGAAGGTCTCGCCGTCGACGTCCTTCTGACGGAGATCGCGTGGATGTCCCCAGAGAAACGCGTCTCCGAAGCTGGAGAAATCGGCTGGATCGTCCTTGCCGAGCGGTTTGAGGCCAAGGTTACCGGCGAGCAGTTCCTTGTGGTCGAGCATGAACTTGAAGCGGTGATCGTGCGGCGGGGTGACGACGATCATCTGCAGTGATTCGACGAGCGGCGAGACGAGCAGCTTCCCCGAACGCGTTGGGACCACCGCTCGGTTGAGCAAGGCGAGCGTCGATCCCGGCGGAATGTCCAGTTTGTTGTTGGCCTTGATGGAATCCTGAAAGTACTTGAGGCCACCGTCGCGGCCATCGAGCGTACGCAGATGCACCGTGAAGACCGACCGCTGATTGACGAAAGTCGTGTGCAAGACGCCGCCAGCACTCCGCTCTGTTAGCCCCGAATAGGTCACCCACGGGCCGTCCTTGTCGAGCAGATCGAAGGGAAAGAACGCCTTATCTCCTGCGGCCGGATCAAACGACTTCGGGTAGAGCTTCTTTTCGGCGATGACTTGGAAGGCATTGGGCAGTGCGCTGACTTCTTCCTCGGTGAGTTCCAGTCGCTTCATCACGCGGGCCAACCGGAGCCGCAGTTCGTCGCGTCGAGTGATCGCCTTTTCCAGAACGGCCTTGTCGTCCTGGCGCTTATCCCACTTGTTGTGCAATTGGTGGAGAGCATCGAACGCTGCCCACAAATCGCGGAGCAGGATCACGCGTCGTAGCGCGGGCTGTTCCTCCATTTGCTCCACGGGAAGTTTTTCCAGAGCCTCCAACCGCGACAGCACGTTCTCATGAAAGGTGGCATCGAACGTGAATGGAAAGTACTCGTGCCAAGGCGGAGTGACGGCGTGCGGATGCTCGAAGACTTCACCCGTCGAGAACTTACGGACATAGAAGGCATCACGAGCCTGATCCCAGGGATGACCACCCTGCGGATCAAACAGCGGCTCACCAGCCAGCACGGCTGCAGGCAACAGAAACAGAGAACCCACAGCCAGCAAGGAAGATCGGCGCAGCATAGATCTGGCCTCCGTGGTTAGGGGCAATGACCGTTGCCCCGCGCAGCGTACGGAACCCCCAAGGTTACGCATGCGGCGATCTGTCTGGGTACTAACGAACCAACTACGTTCTTATTTGCGGCAAGCGTGCCATTCGGTGGCCGTTTCTGTCCGCAAGGTCTTCGTCCGAGTCGTTCGATGTTCACCATCGGGGCTGCTGGCCATTGTCCCTACGTTTTCGTGCCTGCGGCTGGGCTCGATTCCCAAAGAACTGTCGCTCTTAATCCAAACCCCGCAAACTAGCTCACTGAGGCAAACCTCTGTTCAACTGTCGGGATCTTTTTTCTAAACTGACGCATCGTTGTGGACGTCGTTGGACACGAGACGCCTCAACTGCTCCTGAGGGCTTCAGTCAGCCACTCTCGAAATGGATTTCTGGATGTACTTGGCAAACTGGCTGCAGCAGTTCTTGTCTCAATCGCTCTTCTCACAAGTGAGGCAACCCCGAGCGGCGGCTCGCATTCGTGAGCACGCCTGGTCGCGCGGCAAGCGCCGGCTGGAACACCTGGAAGCACGAGCCGTGCTGGTCTCCGACTTCGGAGATGCCCCGGATACCACTTCCGGCACGGGCACCGGCAACTACCAGACCCTGCTGGCCAACGGCGGTCCACGCCACACCATCGACTCGACTCAGGCCAAACTCTTCCTGGGAGCCCAAGTCGATAGTGAAGCCAACGCAATCCCGAATAGTGCCGCCACCGGTGACGACAGGTCGCCAATCGCAGCCGACGACGAAAACGGAGTTGTAGACCCAACTCACGACTTGCAGTTCACGATTGGGGCGAGCCCCGTCATTCGAGTGCGGGCCACCAACGCCACTCAATCTGAAGCCACCCTTTACGGCTGGATTGATTACAATCAGGACGGCGTGTTCGACAATGCCACAGAGCGCGCGACGGTGGCCATCGCAAGTGGCACTGACAATGCCGCCTTCTCCATCAAGTTCCCGGCGGTCCCCTTCAATGCTCCTACCGGAACAACCTCTGTTCGGTTGCGTCTCAGCTCTGATCCCGCCGCTGCCAACCCAACGGGCGAAGCGATGGGTGGTGAAGTGGAGGACTACGTCGCCACAGTTAACGCTCCGAGCAGCTTGAGAATCAGCGATAACTATGGGGCCAAGATCCAGTCGCCACCGACTGAACGCCTGAGCCAGAATCACGACTTTTTTGGAACTTCATTCGCTGCGCTCGGTGATGTTGATGGCGATGGGATCAATGATCTCGCGGTGGGAGCCCCGCAGCCTGAAGGGTCGTATGACAAAGGGGGCGTTCACATCCAGTTCTTGAATGCCGACGGGACCGTCAAACGCAGCGTCTGGATCGAATTGGAGGACGATGGGGAACCATTCGTAAACCGCTCGAAGTTTGGAGCTGCATTATCCGCTGTGGGGGACCTTGACGGGGATGGTATCACCGAACTGGCCGTCGGCGATCAGAATGACGCGGACGAGGCCGGTGCCGTTTACATCCTGTTCCTGAACACTGACGGCACTCTCAAGAACTTGAGCAAGATCACCGGGAATCCTCCTGAGACGCAGGAGCCAGTGCCGTATCGGAGATTTGGTGTCTCGTTGGCCTCACCTGGAGACTTGGATGGCGACTCTGTCGCCGATTTGGCAGTAGGCCAGGAAAACACCAGTCTACAGATCATTTTTCTGAACAAAGACGGTACAGAAAAAAGCCGTCGTGATCTGACGGCAGGCACGAACGGGATGCCGGAATACGTTCGATTCTCTTCCTTTGGTGAATCTCTCACGGCCATGGGTGACATGGACGGAGATGGAGTCACCGACTTAGCCGCAGGAGGTGGCGCGTATAAGAATGGCCAAGGGATGGTCTGCATCCTGATGTTGAACTCTGACGGTTCCGTGAAGAGAACGGTGGAACTGACTCCGGGAAGCATGGGCAGAATGCGACTGGAGCGGGACGAACACTTCGGCACATCGCTGACAAATGCCGGCGATCTTGATGGCAATGGCATTCAGGATCTGGTTGTGGGCTCCAGATCGGATCTGCCGGGAAGCCTGACGAGCGGGACCTTGTACGTTCTGTTGATGAACGCTGATGGAATAGTGAAACAAAACGCGCGCCTTGCTCCGAGCTATTTGGGAAATTCCGCTTTTTCGGCGGCGCGCGGGATCGGAGGCTCAGTTGCTGCCATCGGCGATCTGAATGGTGATGGTGTCACTGAACTGGCCATCGGCGATGACTCGCAGCCCATTCAAAATCGAGACGTAATCTACATCGTTTCTTTGCAACCAGTACCCGAAGTGCAGCTCAGCGGCTTTACGGATAGCCAGGCGACCGAGGCAACGATTGTGGCGAGGCTCAGCCACGTGTCCTCTTCCGATACGCTGATCGATTTGAACTTCTCCGGCACGGCAACCGCCGGCATCGATTACTCGCTCGTACCAACCACGATCAGGATCCCGGCCGGGGACACCTGGGGCAGCATACGCGTGCCCCTGTTGAGCGACACCAGCGACGAGCCAGTCGAGACGATCGCCGTTAGTCTTGCCACCTTACAGGGCGCAAGGGACATCGATCACCAGCAACTCGTTATACCCATCGAGGACGATGACCCCAGCCCGATCTCCGTGACGCGCAATAATGGGCTACTTACGATCGCCAATGTGGCTGGAATTGCTACGGATATTCGCATCGGTGTGGATATCGCAACGTCTCGAGTGCAAATCGAATCGCTGACAGATGGTGCGGTTGCGTCGCTGTTTCGATCACCGCTGGAGGGGTTGCGTGGGCTCGTGGTCAATCTTGGTCCACAAAGCGATCGCTTGAATGCATCGAGCATTGTCTTGCCGATCACCGTTAGTGGTGGAACTGGCGACGACACGATCGTGGGTGGGGGCTGGACGGATCTACTGATTGGTGATGCTGGCGCCGATTCCATCATCGCTGGCGGTGGTCGCGACACCGTCTCGGGAGGTGCAGGTAATGATACCCTAAATGGGGGTGCTTCCATCGACCTCCTGATGGAAGTGGGAGATGTCAGTTTCACGCTGACGTCAGCGTTGCTCAGCGGACTTGGTAACGACCAATTAACCGGCTTTGAGGCTGCGAATCTCACAGGTGGTAACTCTGATAATACAATTGACGCATCGGCTGCTGGGTTCCCTGTGGGTATCAACGGGGGAATGGGCGCCGACACGCTGCTGGGGTCTAACTTCGCGGACACGTTAAACGCCGGAACAGGAAACGATGCCCTGTTCGGCTATGGCGGGCGCGATCTGTTGATCGGCGGCGTGGGGAACGATGTCCTCGATGGCGGCGGCGGCGAAGACACACTCGATGGCGAAGCGGGTACAGATACCGTACGTCGCAAGAACGATCTTAACTTCACGGTGACCAGTTCGGCTCTGCTTGAGCTGATGGGGGACACTGTCCTCAGCACTGACAAGTTGAGCGGCATCGAAGCGGCATTGATCATGGGAGGGCCGTCGGCTAATCGCATCGACCTCAGCGGCTTCTCAGGGTCTGCGGGCACCACGATTCAAGGTGGTGGCGGCAATGATACCGTGATTGGGTCTGATGCGTCCGATTTCATCACGACGACTGACGGCAACGACAATATCAACGCGCGCGGCGGCAATGATGTGGTGCGTTCCGGTGCCGGGGCTGATTCCATCGTCGGAGGTGGAGGTAATGATCTGCTCGATGGCGGAGCGGGTGCGGACGCGATTGCCGGTGAAGCCGGTAACGACACCGCAGTTGGCGGTGAAGGCAACGACTTGCTGAGTGGTGGTGCCGGAGCGGACGTGCTCGCCGCGGTGTCTGGGGCGGATCTTCTCTCGGGTGGAGAAGGTGACGACCAACTGCTCGGTGGAGACGGCGCGGAGACGTTACTCGGAGATGATGGCAACGATCGTCTGTTCGGCGCGGGTGGCAATGACTCTCTGGACGGCGGAGCCGGCGCAGACTCCCTGCAAGGCGGAGTCGGTACGGATACCGTGCTGGGCGGATCAGGCGACGATCAATTAGGCGGTGGTGCAAACGCAGATTCGATTGACGGCGGCTCGGGTATTAACCGGCTCAATGAGATCGTGGATGGCAACGTGGTTATTGTTGGCACGGCGCTGACTTCGGAGTCGCTCGGCAATGAGGCACCGATGAATATTAATCGTATTATTTTGAGTGGTGGTGCAGAGAACGATCTTTTCGATGCGCGCTTGGCCACGGTGTCGGTGCAACTGCAGGGCAACGCTGGAAACGACATTTTGCTCGGTGGACGCCGCGCCGATTCGATACTGGGCGGTGATGGCAATGATGTGATTTCGGGCGGAGGCGCGATCGACCTGCTGTCCGGCGGCAATGGCTTCGATGATTGGCTGGAAGAGGCGGATTCGAACTTCGCCGTCACCGGTATCACAGTGACGTCTGCCGTGACTGGCAGCGAACGAGTCACCGACATCGAGCGCATTACCCTGATTGGCGGTACTCGCGCGAACCTGATCAATGCCGCCTCGGCCGGTGTGCCCGTGATCCTCATTGGGGGCCAGGGCAATGACACTCTCATTGGTGGCTCGCTGGCGGATACGCTGAGCGGGGGTAATCGCGGTGATACGACAATTACTGGCGGCGATGGCACAGACTCATTGGATGGTGGATTGGGGGCTGATGTCCTTGAGATTGATCAGACTGACAGAACCACCGTTAGCGCAGGAGACACCAGAATCGCAGATGCCTTCACGTTGCTCCCAAGTTGGATCGATGCTCTCTAACGCGCGGCTTAGCGAGTCACGATGTCTTTCACACACTCGGCCAGCGCCGCACCGATGGACCCGCCGCCCGGCGCCATCATTGTTCATGACGTAGGCGAAGGTCATGCGGCGATCCACGTCCATCATCACACACGAGCCGCCCGCGCCTCCCCAGGCACACACCCGGCCTTCCGGTTGCAGGCTATAACCGATGCCAAACTTGAACGGCACGCCGATCACGAGGTCGATCCCGTCGCTTTGCACTTCGAATATCCGGTCGATCGTCTTGGGCGAGAGGAGCCGGACGCCATCGACCTCTCCGCCGCAGGCTACTGCCGACTGGAGGCGCGCCACCGCGCGGGCATTGCCGTGGCCGTTGCCCGCCCCGATGTCGGCGCGCCGCCAAGCCTCGGTCCAGCTGGCTTCAAGAGGCGTGGACGGGTTGGTCCAAGTCTTGAACGACACGCTGTCGGGGTCGGCGATTGCCTGCCCGATGATCGAGTTCGGGTCCGTCGGCGGCGGTGGTGGCACCACCATGTTGGCGACGCGCTGGAACTCCGATGTCGGCAGGCCGATGTGGAAATCAGCGTCCAGCGGCCCCGCAACGTGCGCGGCAAAGAACTCACCCAGGCGCAGGCCGGTGATGCGCCGGATGACTTCGCCGATCAGGTGGCCGTAATTCAGCATGTGATAGCCCGAGGCCGTCCCGGGTTCCCACCAGGGCGCCTGAGCCGCCAGCAGAGCGGTCGACTTGTCCCAATCGTACACGTCCTCAAGGGCGATTGGCCGTTGAAACCGCCGCCCGCGAGACACCGCTCTGGGATGCGTGGTTTCAAAAACATATTCCCATGCCGATCGAGCCGAGCTAGAACAACTAGCCGCGTGGTTCGTCGTCTGGATCGAACAACCGAGTGCTCTGCTGGCTTATACGCTTCGCAGAAAATAACCGCGCGAAGCTGAAACGCAGTTCGGGAGGGC
>CAYLTY010000033.1:40758-51092 GCA_964386705.1 uncultured Planctomycetaceae bacterium | reverse complement strand
GTCCCAGACGCGTGGCGAGTATTAGTTGTCACGATTCCGGCAACGGGCGTTCGATCTCTTGAGTGGCTCAGAAGCCCGGCAAGCGTTTGATGTCGACCGGGAAACAACCGCGACGCGCGATCGCTATGGCCGTCATCCGATGGGGCAGAATCTGCTGCTCGCTCGCCGCCTGATTGAAGCTGGAGTGAGGCTCATCAACGTGGTGGCGTGGTGCGGACTAGCACCGGGTGACAAGTTCCTGAGCCTCGAAACCTGGGACATGCACGGCAACGGTGGCATCGACATCTTCGGCAAGGGCTGGAATGGCCTGGGCTGGGCTCTGCCCTGCTGCGACCAGTCTGTTTCAGCGCTGCTGGAAGACCTGGAGCAACGCGGCTTGCTGGATTCAACATTGGTCGTATTGATCGGCGAGTTCGGTCGCACGCCGCGCATCAGCAAAGGTTCATCAGCGATTGGCCGCGATCATTGGCCAAACTGTTACTCGGCCATGTTGGCTGGAGCGGGAGTTCGCGGCGGAGCGATCTACGGTGCGTCGGATACTCAAGCCGCGTATGTGAAGGATCGACCGGTGTCGCCGGAAGACTTCGCGGCGACAGTGCTGCATGCTCTGGATATTCCGCCGGAAACCGGCATCAGCCCCGATGGTTTCTCGGTTCGCGCCAGCTCCGGTCATCCGGTCATGGGAGTGTTTTGATGGCAGGAGAGTTCACGCACTTCGACGAAAGCGGCGCGAGTCGCATGGTGGACGTCGGAGCGAAGGAGATCACGTCGCGGATGGCTCGGGCGCAAGGCTTCGTGACCATGCAGGCCGAGACACTCAAGAAGATTCAAGACCGCGAGTTCTCTAAAGGCGACGTGCTCGAAGTCGCGAGACTGGCGGGCATCATGGCCACCAAGCAGACGCAGCATCTCATCCCGCTTTGCCACTCACTGGGACTTGATAGCGCGCACATCGACTTCGAGTTCGTGGACGACCGCCGCTTGCGCATTGAGGCCAAGGTCAGCAATCACGGTCGCACGGGCGTGGAGATGGAAGCCATGATGGCTGTCAGCATCACGGCACTCACCGTTTACGACATGTGCAAAGCGGTTGACCGTTGGATGTCCATTGGCCCCATCGAACTCCTGGAGAAGACTGGCGGCAAGAGCGGCCATCTCGTCGCTGAACCAAAATCGTAGCGTGAGTAACCGTCGCCATCTCGCCAGACACTCACATTCTGCAATGCGCCATTCCCTGTCCTACTTCCGATCAAGCGACCTCGCGTAGCGCCGCTGTTGTTCGGCCTCTTCAAGCCGCCCTTGAGCGCGATACGCTTCCGCCAGCCAGCGACGCAGTTGAGAGTCAGCCGGGAAGCGTTTAACAGCTCCTTCCGCCAACGGAACACCGCGTTCAAACTTACCCTGTAGCCCCAGCACGTGAATCAGCCGACCAATCGCGATTCGATCGTCAGGATTCAATCGCACCGCTTCTTCAAGTGAACGTTGGGCTGACTCCAGCTCGTTACTGTCGTGCGCGATCATCCCGAGGCTGAGCCACGCTTCAGAATCAGCAGCATTGATCGTCAACACCCGCTGCCAAAGCGCGCGAGCCCGTTGCGGTTGGTTTTCCATGGTATGAGCAATCGCCAGCGCACTCAGCAACTCACGATCGTTCTGGAACTTGTCCTGCAATGGTCTGAGTGTCTCGACCGCGGCGCTGGCAAGCAGTTTGTCCTTATCATTCTGAGCAAAGCGACTCATCAAGATACCACGTGCCCGCTGCAACTCAGTTGGGGGAATTCGATCTTCCGCGCCGTCAAAGACCCGCAACGCGGGCTCATTGTCCTGAGAGCCAGGTTGTCGAACCGACGGTCTTCGCAAAATCCGATGATCTGTCTGTGACGTATGCGGCACATTGCTGGCGGCCAGACTCTTCATGTGGCAGGCCACACAAGAGTTCTGTTGCTGGCTTCGGTCCGCCTCTGATGCCTTGCAGGCTGTCCCTGAATCACCGTGACATTGCAAGCAGCGGCCCCGGTAAAACCCGTCGAGCCCATCCCGAGACGGGACCTGATGCGGGTCATGGCACGAGGTGCAACCAAACTTTCCGTTACTGGCTGTGAAACATCGGCTGGATTGCATCTGCTGCACGTGGCTGACAGCCTCCGTCGCCCCCCCCGCCGAATTCACACCGGTCCCCGTCACAAAGATCGTCCAGATATCTTCCAGTGAATCGCCAGGGCGGTAGTCCAGATGATTTCGCCCGGAGCGCAACACTCGATGACCATTCGAAAGATGGCACTGATAGCACACCGCTTCACGTTGTCGCGCTGGCAAGGTACCGGGGTTCACGATCTTCAGATCGGAGCCTGCCAACTTACCACCATCCTTCGAACCACCGTCCTTGAATAATGCCACGTGCTCCTGAGCGGGACCGTGGCAGTTCTCACAGCTGACTCCGCATTCCAAAAAAGGAGGCGAGCCCAAGCGGTCGCTCTGCTGGTCCAGCGCGTTGATGCGACCAACATGGCAGTTCAAACACTCAACGGAGATCTGCCGCTCAAAATGCTGATTCTGAGACGAATAGCCCGGCGCCAGATCCCAGCGTGCGTCTCCCGAATACCACGTAATGGGTGATTGAAAGAGCCGCCCGCCTGAAGACCACAAGAAGGTGCGTCCGCGTTTGCCGGAGCCAATCGCCACCGAGATATGGCGTGAATTGTCAATGCGCACCATGCCCTGCTCATCGTTACGTAATTCATGATGCTCGATCCCGGCTTCGGTCATGACCGCTTGATAGAAGAAGCCGCCGGGAGCCGGAAAAGCTGGCTGCGAATAATCCTCTCGCAAGGTCGCCGCGGATGGCGTCTTTTGAATCAGCTCAGCAGATCGAGACTTGGGGTGTGATTGAAACGCGTCTGAAATCGCCTGGTGACACTCAGCGCAACTTTCGCTGCCCACATATCCAACTGAAGCCCGCCTCGGGCTTGGAGCATGGGGCGTGGGACTAACACCCGCAATTGGCGGACTCGCGGCAGGCTGTTGTTCCGGCGCACGCCCACAGCCGACTGCGTTAATCAATGCCGCGGCTAGAACCCAACAGATCAAGGTGAGCGACGCCAGCCTGTTCATCCTCGAATCTTTCGATGCCTCACACTCAAAAGCCTGAGTTCACGTTGAGCTCTAGTTTGTTGCCGCAGACGTATCCTCGACGGGCTCAGAGATGACCAAATGCTGGTTGACGGCAACAGTCTGCTGGCTCGCGGGCCAAATTCCGTGCGGCCACCTAACAACAACCTGACACTCTTCACCTGCCCCTGCTCCCAGACCAAAGGTCGCGACTGGTTGATGGCTGGAACAATAGCTCCCTCCAGAGAACAAGTGCCGCACGAATTTGGTTGAGCCGTACGTCACTTCGATAATGGCTCCCAACCCCCGTCGATTGCTCTTTGAGCCGACCAGTTCGATTTGTAGCCACTTTCCGCGAACCGAGTCGTTCCGCAGCAGAGCTGCTGGTGCCCCCTGATGAACGACCAGCATGTCGAGGTCGCCATCGTGGTCGTAATCCGCAACCGAGACAGCGCGGCCCAAGTAAGCTCCGCCGAAGTAGTCTCCCGCTTTTTTCGACTGCTCGACCCATTTGCGACCTGCAAACGAAAACAGCTGGGGCGGCATGTGGTAGAGCGATCCCGTGCTCCGCCAGTCGTCAATGTGCCCGTTCGCCACAAAGACATCTTCGTAGCCATCCTGATTGAGATCTTCCATCACCGTGCCAAATCCCAAGTAGGGCAGTGTCGGCTTATGGAGATCTTCAACACGCGTGACATCGTGAAAACCCGTTTCGCCCAGGTTGGCATACAGGGTATTCGAATCACTGGTGAAGTGAGTGATATACAGATCCTGATATCCGTTGTGATCGTAGTCACCAATGCCGACGCCCATGTTAGCCTGATACTGGCCGAGAATGTTCATAGCGCAGCCTAGTTCGACGGCGCGCTCTCGAAACTCACCTTTGTCCTGCTGCATAAAAAGGTGATTGGCGGACGTATCGTTGGCCACAAAGACGTCGAGCTTTCGGTCATGATTCAAGTCAGCAATGACAACACCAAGGGCTTTGTTCTGCGGAGCGACAAGCCCCCATTCACGGGTTACGACTCGAAACCGGCCATCGCCCAGGTTTTCGTAGCACTCACTCTCGCCCGGCTCCAGCTTCTCTGGATGGCAGATGGCCTGCACACCAGTTTCTGATCGGCACGCCACGGGATTGTGGACGTCGTAGGTGACGTAGTTGCAGACGAAGAGATCGAGGTCCCCATCCAGGTCGAGATCACCCCAGGCTGCACTGGATCCCCAACGCGGGTCACCGACGCCCGCTTGCGAGGTCACATCCAGGAATGTGCCATCCCCGAGGTTCTCCAAAAGAACATCGGCCCCCACGTTGGTAACGAGAACATCCTCAAACCCATCGTCATTGAAATCACCAATCGCCAACCCCTGACCGTGCTGCGTATCGATTCGCCGGGTGTTGTCAGTGATATCTCGGAAGTGACCGTCACCCAGATTCTGATAGATCCGATCTCCTTCTGGATGAGGCACGGCCGCCAAGGGATCTCCCCCCTGAATCAACGCCAAGTCCCAGTTTCGATCGCGATCGATATCGAGCCATCCACCTCCACCACCGGTCGACTCGATCATAAACATGCGACCGTTCGCCCCAGTATCAAAGACGAACTCGACTTGGGCTTCAGTATGCACATCCTGAAAAATGGGCGAAGCGATCTCAGGCGCAGTCGACGGTTCGATGAACTTCGAGGCACCCTGAACATCTAACTTCGGCGGAGAGACCGGAGGCAATTCGACATCGGGGCTCTTCTCGCATCCCGCGATCCAAAGCACAGCGACGCCAATCAAAATTCGCACAGCCGAGGGCATCATTTGCTCGCCGCACAAAAAGAAAGAGGTCTCGGCCACACGGGCCGAGACCTTTCAAGCTCTCTAAACTTCTAATAACACTCGGAACGCGATCACTCCGCGGGAACGCTGACGTTCTCACCGCCGGCGCGAGTCGACAGAGCACGCTGCACCGTGGCCACATTGATGTTCTCAGAGAAGAACTTCACCACACCGTCGCCCATCAGAGCATGAGCTCCACCCACGTGGGTGCTGGACCATGAAGTGCAGCGGGAGTCATCACCGCCATTGTTACCAGGAACTGAAGCAGGATCGAAGTTAATCGGCTTATACAAGGCGTCGATCGATCCGCCCGGCGAAAACCACAAGCCGCCAAGATTTGAAACACCCGGCTGATCCTTGCTGAAGTTCCAGTGGTGGTTCTCGAACACCGTGACGGTGTTCGAAGCACCGTCAGTGATATCAGCGATACGAGCACTTCCCATCCACCAGAAGACGCCGACAACCGACTGCAGATTGTCCAGGTTTTCGTTGTGCAGCTGGTCCGGGGTCACCCAAGGAGCTGTCTGGGGAAGATCCGGCCCGCAGTCCTTCCAACCTGTCCAGACGAAGCCCATGTTACCAAAGTAGTCAGTGCGTGCGCCGTCCATGTTACGGCTCTGTTGATTCCAGCCTTGACCGTCGTAGTAAGGCCCACCCGAGAACGTCTTCGGCTGCGGATTACTAGGGCACAGCAGTCCGGGGATGATCGCTCGTCGCACTCGTTGAGACTCGGCCGTATCCAATGAATACTTGTTGCTCGCATTGTTCTGACGCGTGAAGTCGAGCTGCTCGAACAACGGCGTCTGATCCATGAACGGCAGCATGGATGTGATCCAGGAAATCCCGCAACCGTTCTGGGAATAGCCGCTGTGCCGATTGCGAGTCGGATCGAAGTTCTGCGGGAACTGGCCGTATGTTTCCTCGTAGGCCAAGCAGGAAATGCCAATCTGCTTCAGGTTGTTTTTACACTGGCTGCGTCGAGCCGACTCGCGAGCTTGCTGAACGGCCGGCAGCAGGAGGGCTACCAGGACAGCGATGATCGCAATAACCACAAGCAACTCAATCAGCGTAAATCCAAGCGACTTTGAACGTTTCTTGAGGCTAAAAACGTTACTCATAGCGACTTCTCCCGAGAAAGCAGCTTCACGTATAAGAACAAACAATCACAACAGTTAGAAATCGATTTGTACCAAGTTGTCACCAGAGGACTTCACTTCCACGACCATCGGAGTGGTTTCGGGCGACCGCCAGCCTTGAGGAATCTTATCGTCAGTTTTGCCCGTTGGCCGCCCACCTGTCTTGGCGTAATCCATCTTGGCGTCAACTGACAACACTACTTTGTATGAACCAACAGGGGCTCCTTTTTTGCCCTGCGCCGTAACAATCTCAAACTCGCCCTGATCGTTCGTTGCACCCACGACAGTTACGCCGCTCGCCACGTCTACCGGAATCAGAGCCACGGACACCTCTTTCAGTCCGGCTCCACCCTTCTTGACGTAGCCTTTAACGGGGTAGAGTTCTGGCCCTGCCGGAGCAGCATTGCAGCCAACTATCAAAACCCCGAGCAGAAGACCGAGCGTCGCACGAACCATCAGTAGTCCTTTTGAAACGTCAAACACCTATCAACGATGGCGCATCATCGCCACATGGGTAAATTGTGAAGGCTGATCGGTTTTCGCAAGCCTGAAGTTTGGCCTTATGCCCCTCTTCCCGTGTTTACGGGGCCAACTTTTAGACAAGACCGTCAACTTTTGGACCGAAGTCGCCGGCGAATCGAGTCGGCAACCTCAATATCTCCACAATTGACGGCAAAATTCAGGATCTCCTCAAGCAATTGGGGGTTCACCGCAGCCGAGTTCGGCAGCTCAAAAATGCGGTGCTCCAGGTCTTTGCCAAGGCGGGCGGCCGCCGCCAACTCTTGAGTACGCTCAGATTGACCGGCCAGTCGCAGCGCTTCCGCCAGTTCGTGGCGAGACCTCCAATCGAACGGATGCAGTTGCAAAGCCTGCTCGTACGCTGCAATTGCTTCCGTCGTTCGTTTCTCAGCCAACGCCAGCCAGCCCCGAAACCGCCAGAATCGCGAGTCTTCCTTTAACTCCGGAGGGACCTCGGACAACAGTTGCCGCAAGAAGTCGATGTCCCCACCAGTGACTGCTCGATCTGCCAGGATCGCCAGAATCTCCGCGTTCCTGGGGTATTTCACCTGACACTGACTGAGTAACTCCTTCGCATCGGCCGTCAAACGCGTCTCACCGAAGAGACGGAGCGATTTACTCTGAGGCAGCTTGGCGGCGTAAATGGCTTGAGCGACTTCAAGGATCTCGTTATCTGGTAACGTTTTGCGCCATTCAGAGACACGCAGATATCCATCGGAAAACTGCAGATTGGAAGAGATCAGCAAATACAGGTAGGCCTCAGACGACTCGCACCCCAGCTTTACCGCAGTACGAATCTGAGAGACCATCGCCGTCCGTTGTTGAGTAATTGCGTACAAGTAGATCAAGCGCTGATGAGCAACCGATGTCTCGGGCGCAATTCGCAGAATGCGTTGCCAGTTTTCGATCGCCAGAAACGGCTGCCTCAATTCCGAGAGCACCAAATCCCCGCGCAACGTCAGCAGTTTGACAGCCTGAGGATCGCTGTCGGCAACGCGTCCCAAGCAATCAGCCGTGCGATCGAATTGTCGGAGTTGCCGGGTTGCCTCAGCCAGCGCGATCCACGCTTCGGTATCCTGCGGAGCCGCTTTCGTCCAAGCGGTGGCGTGCTTCTCCGCCTCCATCCAGTCGCCGACGGCAACCGCGAACCGCGCAGCGGAGACGTGCTCCTGAAAGCGCCTGTTGGCGAGCCATTGATACCCGCCAACCGTGCAGGCCACGGCGGCAATACCAATCACCCACAGGATCAATGTGCGGCGTGAAGGTGAGCTGGTATTGCCCTCTGCGGGTTCTGACACTTGAACATTCCCCCCGAGCGTGGGGTTACTTGGACTTGGGTGGTGCCTTCTTGACGGCTGCTTTCTTGGCTGGACCGGCGGGCTTGAAGATGCGCTGCAACTCGTCGAGTCCTGTCGAGCCCTCGGCGACCAGCCGCAAGGCATCCTGCTGCCACGTAAGCTGCTTATCCTTCTTGGCAACGGCACGGATCGCGTCCGCATCACCACCACTCAGGATTACTTCCTTGATGGCATCGGTCATCGTGATCATTTCAAAGATCGCGGCACGACCTCGATAGCACTCGTCGTTGCAGTTCGGACATGGCGGCGGAAGTTCTTGCGTCTTCGGATCCGGCTCTGGTTCGGGAGCCCGGCGATAGAGCTTCTCCGTGTCGTCAGGCAGACCGACCTGCGCCAGCAGCTTCGGGCTGGGACGGAAGGCTTCCTTGCATTTGTTGCAGAGCTTGCGGATGAGCCTCGGGCTGACGACACAACGCAGGCCATCAACCACCAACTGACGATCGCCGCCAACGCGTTCGATCATCTTGACGATCGCGTCGGCCGCATCCTTCGCCGTAACTTCAGACGCGACCGCAATGTCACCGGCACGTTTGAACGCGACCTTCGCACGTTCGTCGTCATTCAGGTTCGTGAAGAAGACCAAATCACCGTCGTTGCGACGGATGCGTTCGATCGTCTCATCCAGCGAATGTGCCGGATCAGGCTTGAAGATGGGCACATTCACGACTTCGCGCGAGCCCATGTCGCCCAGAATGAAGCACTGATACAGGTACACGTCGACGCAACGCAGCAGCGCAAGCGTTTGCGTCGTCAAGCCGGACTCGGGAGGCCCCGCAAACAGAATCACCCCCGTCTTCTTAGCGGCGTAATCACGAATTGTGGTCCGCACGATGTCGGGAGTACCGATATCTTCCGGCTTCACGCGATTGATCTTCAGGTTGCGGTACATCACGGTCAGTTGTTCGCCGCCTTTGACCGGCGCCGACTTCACGGTGATTTCCCACTTGTAGTCTTTGTAAGTTCCCTTGATACCGCCAATTTGCTGTTTGTCTTTGACGGTGATGTCCAAGCCCGCCAGCAACTTCAGCATCTGGGTGATGGCGTTGGCTCGCTGGATGGGGAACTTCGGACCAGGACGTCGAATGCCGTCGATTGAAAACGTCACGACGGCGCGTTCGCCCTGCGGTTCCATACGGAAGCTGTCGCTGCGTTCGGCGAGCGCATCAGTTACCAGTTCCTTCGCCGGAGTCAGCCCCGCCGCGACCAGCTTCTTGTTGTCTTCCAGATTGGCGTCTTTGCCATTCACCGCCCCTTGGAAGAGGACATATTCAATTTCTTCTTCTTCGTCGTCGTCTTCGGGAGCGGCGGCATTCTTTTTACCAAAACCAAAGATCACGGCAGGAATCCTCAAAGAGGGGCGAGGTTGTCTGTGATCGAGTCGTGACTGCGCGCCACACGCCGATCAGGTTCGTTCCACGAGCGACTCAATAATCTCAACTGCGAGCGGGCCGATTGCAAAGCAGAGGGATCACGCAAAGCGGGGGCGGACGCAAAGAAAATCCGAAAAGGCGAGCGGGACAGGATTGTCCTCTCGCCTCGCGGCTACTTCTCGCAGTTCACCACCGCGACAGTCAGATTACAGCAATCCGTAACGCTTCAAAGTGGCTCGCAAGTTCTCACGTTGAGCATCCGCGAGCGGGGTCATCGGCAATCGCAGTTCGCCGCTGTCACGCTTGAGTTCCTGCATGGCCGCCTTGATCGGAATGGGGTTCGTCGCAATACCCAGCAAGTCGCGGCACAGCGGGAACAGCTTGTGATGCCATTGCTGAGCCTTGGCGATGTCGCCCGCCTTCCATGCCGCGATCAAAGCCAGCATGTCCTTCGGGACGATGTTGCCGACCACCGAAACGATACCACTGCCGCCCATCGACATGATCGGCAAGGTGAGGCTGTCATCGCCGGACAGCACCGTGAGGTCTGTCAGAGCGAGCACCTGCGAAGCCTGATCCATTGAGCCAGTGGCTTCCTTGATGGCCACAATCGTCGGGCAGGCTTCGGCCATACGGGCGATGGTTTCCGGCTCCATGTTCTTCGCGGTGCGACCGGGAATGTTGTAGAGCACAATCGGCAGATCGCAGGCATCCGCAACTGCCTTATAGTGCTGGAAGAAGCCTTCCGGCGTGGGCTTGTTGTAGTACGGGGCTACCATCATCGCGCCATCGGCACCGGCGGACTTCGCGAACTTCGTGAGCCGAATCGCTTCACGAGTGTTGTTCGAACCCGTGCCAGCCATGACTCGCACTCGACCGCGCGCCTGTTCGCACACAATGGCGATGACGCGTTCGTGTTCTTCGTGAGTCAACGTCGGGCATTCGCCAGTCGTGCCCACCGGGCAGAGGCCATTGGTGCCCGCTTCAATCTGAAAATCAACCTGCTTCCGCAGAGCCGC
>CAYLTY010000033.1:0-40748 GCA_964386705.1 uncultured Planctomycetaceae bacterium | reverse complement strand
AGTTGATCCCTCGTCCAGTTCGCCATTCTTGAACGGGGTCACGATTGCGACCGTCAAACCTGCGAACTGTTCTCCTCTTCGTGCCATCATGAACTCTCGTCAGTAATTGAATTAGTAAGTGAATTGATGCGTATTTTGAATCAGCCCGCAGAAGTCGCTTACTTGCGGTTGCGCCAGTCGATGTTGGACATCTCGGACAGCGCGAGCATCAGCGCGTGCGTTCCATTGCGACCCCAGCCCTTCGCCTTCACGGACAGATAGAGCTGCTCGCCCAGAGCCAATCCCGGCAGCGACAAGCCCATCCGCTTAGCTTCAGCCAAAGCGATGCCCATGTCCTTAATAAAGTGCTCGACGAAGAAGCCCGGGTCGAAGTTGTTGGCCATCATGCGTGGGCCGAGATTCGACAGCGACCAGCTTCCAGCAGCGCCGGGGCCAACCGACTTCAGCATGGTTTCGAGATCGAGCCCCGCTTTGTAGCCGTACAGCAACGACTCGCAGACGCCGATCATGTTGGTGGCGATCAGGATCTGATTCGCCATCTTGGTGTGCTGTCCACAACCCGGACCGCCCTGATGGACGATCGTCTTGCCCATCGCACCGAAGCACGGCTGTAAGGCTTCGACGACGTCTTTATCGCCGCCGATCATGATCGACAGCGCGGCGTTCTTGGCTCCGATGTCACCGCCGGAAACCGGGGCGTCCACGCTGTGGACTCCCTTGGCCTTGGCGGCTTCGTAGATTTCAACGGCCAGCGATGGCTCGCTGGTGGTCATGTCGATGAGCACGTTGCCCTTCTTCGACCCCGCAAGAGCACCGTCCTTGCCGAGCATGACTTCACGAACGTCGCTCGGGAAACCGACGATCGAAAAAATCACATCCGACTGCTCAGCAACAGCTTTGGGCGTATCTGCCCACTTCGCGCCCTTGTCGATCAAAGCCTGCGACTTGCTCTTCGTGCGGCTGTAGACCGTGGCGGAAAAGCCAGCGGCCATCAGGTGCCCAACCATGCTGGAGCCCATGACTCCAGTGCCAATCCAGCCAATTTTCGTCTGGCCTGGAGCGATCGTCGGTGCGGTCATTGGTGCGATTGCCCTTCAAGAAGTTGAATCAGATGCCGCTCGAGCGTTCAGACAGCGGGTGCCTGCGAGCCCTCAAGCGGACAACGAGTATACCGGCGGAGTTCGAATTTCAAATTGAGCCGCTCAGCGGGTCCGCAGCCTGCTGGAGACGCACTGAGCGACCGGATATCGTCTGCCGACCAGACTGACGCTCGATCCCGAGGAGCCCCGCTCGATGCCATCTCTCAGCGAATACGCCACGTTCTTCCGCGAGTTCCGCACGCGCTTTGAAACGACGGGCTCGATCGCTCCCAGCAGCCGCTTTCTGGCTTCGGCGATGATCGCCCCGATGCGCAATCGGCCGGCAGACGCGCCCGTCCGGGTGCTTGAAATCGGCCCCGGCACCGGCGCTGTAACCGACTATCTGGTCCAGCAACTGCGTCCGGGAGACACTTTTGATCTGGTTGAACTCAATCAAGTGTTTGCCGATCTGCTGCGTTCCAAGTTCGAACGGGAAAAGCACTTCCGTGCGATCGCGAGCCAAGCCACCGTTCACGTTATCCCGCTGCAGGACTTTGAAGCGACTCAACCTTACGACTTTGTGATCTCCGGCTTGCCGCTGAATAACTTCCCGGCGGACCTCGTCGATGAAATCTTCGACGCCTACTTTCGTCTGCTGGCGCCGGGCGGAGTGCTGTCCTACTTCGAATATATGTACGTGCGATCGATCCGCAAGCGGCTCGGCAAGCGCGTGGACCGCGAGCGGCTGGCACGAATTGACGGCACGATGACACGTTACGTGAACTCGCATCGCATCCGCCGCGACTGGATCTTCGTGAATCTGCCCCCGGCTTGGGTGCAGCATCTCAGACGCGACCAGAGCAACTGACCGAAAAGATTTGTAGGTCGGACAATCCTGTCCGACAGCCGGACAAGATTGTCCGGCCTACTGCGGAGAATTGGATGCTGAAGTTTTTGAAGGCGCGCTGGTTCCTGATGACCTTGCTGACGTTGATCACCGCCGGCCTGCTGGTGGGATCTCTGCTCGGCAACGACGTGGTCAGCGTCATCAAGCGCGCGATTCCTTCCAAGCCCATCACCGCCACCACCATCTTTCTGATGGCCTTCACGCTCGACAGCAGCCAGATTCGAGCCGCCTTTCGATCACCCGGACCCGTCATCTGGGCTTGCCTGATCAACGCCTTATTCATGCCGCTGATGGGCTGGGCGTGCGTACGGTTGCAGACCGCTCAGCACTTTGAAATCGGGCTGATGATCGCCGTCAGCGTTCCCAGCACGATGGCGGCAGCGTCGGTGATGACTCGCAAAGCTGGAGCGAACGACGCCGTTTCGCTGCTGACGACTCTGACGACGAACTCCCTGTGCTTTCTGACGACTCCTTTCTGGCTGCAACTCGGAGCCCAGCAAGCCGTCAAGCTAGACTCGTTCGATCTTGGGGTCGACTTGTTTGCGCTCGTCCTCATCCCCGCGACGCTTGCGCAACTGGCCCGTCTGATTCCGAGCTTCAAAACCTTCGCGACAGCTCGCAAATTCGGCCTGTCGGTGACCGCTCAGTTGATGATCCTGTTGCTGGTCTTTGTGAGTGCCTGCACGGGTGGCTTGGAACTACAGCGAGCGAATGTGGCCGAGCAGGTCGCTGGCATGGTTGTCGCCTGGATTTGCTGCGTAGCGATTCACGCCGCGGGCCTGTTCCTAGGTCACACGGGCGGCAAACTCTTCGGTTTTTCCCCGAAAGACCGCATCGCCAGTGGTTTTGCCGCCAGCCAGAAGACGCTGCCCATCGGAGCGTATCTGGCTTCCAATCCCGCCGCCTTTGGAACCGTTCCGTTCGCCGTGTTCCCCATCCTGATGTTCCACGCCAGCCAACTGTTCCTCGACACACTGGTCGCAGACTACTTCGCCAAGCAGGAACAAGGCGGGCAGTAGAGAAGCAAAAGACCTCTGAAGTCAATCACCTCAGAGGCCATTTCAGATCACACGTAGTGAGGTTCAGGTTTCGGCTCGTGGACCTCGTGCTTCTCGGGCCAGAACCTTGCGGAGAGGCCTCGCAGCACCACGTAGAACGTGGGTGTGAGGAACAAGCCGAACACCGTCACTCCCAGCATGCCGGCGAACACGGCGGTTCCCAGCACCTGACGCAGTTCAAAGCCCGGGCCAGTGGCTCGAGCCAGGGGCAGCACGCCGAGGATGAACGCGAACGACGTCATGATGATCGGACGCAACCGCAACCGCGAAGCTTCGATCGCAGCGTCGAATCGGCTGCGACCTTCCTCTTCGAGCTGCTTCGCAAATTCAACGATCAGCACCGCGTTTTTGGCAGCCAGACCAATCAACACCACGAAGCTGATCTGAGTGATGAGGTTGTTGTCCATGCCTCGCACAAACACACCGACCAAAGCGAACGGCAGACACACCGGAGCGATCAGGATGATCGCCAGCGGTAGAGTCCAGCTTTCGTATTCAGCCGCATGCACCAGGAACACGAACAGCACGCACAACGGGAAGATGTAGAGAGCCGTGTTGCCGGCCAACTGTTGCTGATACGCCAGGTCGGTCCAGGCAATCGACATACCGGGCGGCAGAGTTTCCTTTGCCAGCCGTTCGATCGTCTCGATGGCCTGACCGGAACTGAATCCCGGAGCGGTGTCGCCCTGAACCTCAGCCGACGGGAACATGTTGTAGCGCACCACTCGATCGGGACCGCTCTGCCAACGCACATCAACCACCGATCCCAGCGGCACCATGCGACCGTTCGCATTCCGAGTTTTCAGCCGGCCGATGTCTTCCGCTTGATTACGGAAAACTTCCTCAGACTGAGCTCGCACCTGAAACGTGCGACCGTAGAGATTGAAGTCGTTGACGTAGGCCGATCCCAGATTGACCTGCAGCGCATCGAACACATTCGACAGCGGCACGTTCAGCATGTTCGCTTTGACTCGATTCACGTCCGCGAAGATCTGAGGCGTCGCGGCACGATAGGTCGTGAACACACCAGCCAACGACGGCTCTTTGTAGGCGGCGGCGATCAGTCGATCGGTCGCTTCCTGCAAGGCTCGAGACCCGTGACCCTTGCGGTCCTGCACCAGAAACTTGTAACCGCCTGCTGTTCCCAGCCCCTGCACCGGTGGTGGCGGCACGACGAAGATGTCGGCGTCTGGAATCTGCATCAGCTTCCCCTGTAACGCGGGAAGCTCCTGCAAGATGGATGGCTCGGTGCCATCTGCGTTCAGCTTGGGCGTGAAGAAGATCGCGGCGGAATTGGGACTGCTTGATCGAGTCGCGCCAGAGAAGCCCACGAACGAAACCGCATGGCCCACTCCCGGATGATCCAGGATGATCTTGGTCGCTTCCCGCACCACTTCATCAGAGCGGGACAACGACGCACCGTCTGGCAACTGGATCACGGTGATCAGGTAGCCCTTGTCTTGCCGGGGAATGAAGCCTGTTGGCACGGCTGAGAATCCGTAGCCAGTGAGCCCGACCAGTGCGCCGTAGATCAGCAGCGGAATCGCCGCCTTACGAATCGCCCAGCCAACTGAGTCTGCATAACCGAAGCTCAGCTTCTCAAAGGCTCGATTGAACAAGCGGAAGAACCAGCCAAACATAAAGTCCCAGGCACGACCGAACTTGTCCTTCTTCGCGTCATGCGGCTTCAGCAACAACGCACACAAGGCGGGACTGAGCGTCAGCGAGTTGAACGCAGACAGCAGCGTCGACACCGCAATCGTCAACGCGAACTGTCGATAGAACTGACCGCTAATGCCCGTGATAAACGCCGTCGGCACGAACACAGCCGAGAGACCAACCGCAATCGCGATGACTGCCGTCGTCACCTCGTCCATGGCCTTGTAAGCAGCATCACGCGGCGACAAACCCGCCGCGATGTGACGTTCCACGTTCTCCACCACCACGATGGCGTCATCGACCACGATGCCGATCGCCAGCACCAGTCCGAACAGCGACAGCATGTTGAGCGAGAACCCGAACACGGACATCGCTGCGAACGTACCGATGAGCGACACAGGAATCGCGATGAGCGGAATCAGCGTGGCTCGCCAGTTCTGCAAGAAGATCAACACCACAATCACGACGAGCACCGCAGCTTCAAACAGCGTATGAAGCACGGCGTCGATGGACTCGCGCACAAACACCGTCGGGTTGTAAGCCATGCGGTATTCGAGTCCCGGCGGGAAATCTTTCGACAGCGTCTTGATTGCGTTCTCGACGCCTTCAGCGGTCGCGAGCGCGTTTGAACCGGGACGCTGCGAAATCACCAGCGCGACCGCCGTCTCGTTATCCAGATAACTGTTGATCGAATAGTCGCGGGCTCCGAGTTCAATGCGCGCCACGTCGCTCACTCGAATGATTCGACCATCGCTGCCGGTTCGCACAATCAAGTCGGCGAACTGCTTCGGTTCGAGCAATCGGCCTAACGTATTCACTGTGAGCTGAAAGTCGCCGCCACCAGACATCGGCGGCTGGCCAATCACGCCCGAAGCCACCTGCACGTTCTGTGAACGCAGAGCCTGAATCACATCACCAGCGGTCAACGACAGATGAGCCAACCGCTCGGCATCGAGCCAGACTCGCATGCTGTATTCACGCTGGCCCAGCGAGTTCACGCTGCCCACGCCGTCCACACGAGCCAGTGCATCACGCACCTGAATCAACGAGTAATTGCTGAGGTACAACTGGTCATAACGCTTATCGGGCGAAACGAGGTGCAGCACCATCAATAAGTCGGGCGACGCCTTGATGGTCGTCACGCCCAGCCGACGCACTTCTTCCGGCAAGCGAGCTTCCGCGGTCGCCACTCGGTTCTGAACGAGCACCTGAGCTGTGTCCAGATCGGTGCCGAGCTTGAACGTCACCGTGAGCTCCATCTGGCCGTCAACGGTGCACTGCGACGACATGTAGAGCATGTCTTCGACACCGTTGACTTCCTGCTCGATCGGCGTCGCAACTGTATCGGCGATGACCTCGGGCGAAGCACCCGGGTACGACGCGCGCACCACAATGGTCGGCGGAACGATGTCGGGATATTGCGCGGCCGGCAACGTGTAGTAAGCAATGCCGCCCAGGACGACGATCACGATCGAAATCACCGTGGCGAAGATCGGCCGGTCGATGAAGAAGTGTGCCAACTTCATAATGAGTTCCCTTCGAAGTCATGTCCTGACTTGATCTCGGAACGCAGCACAGACGCGTTCCGAAGGCTGGGTTGAGTCACCGAGTTCCTGCTGTCAAAAGCGCCAGTCGCCAGCGGCCGGTTGTGCTTTGGCCGCGTCAACCATTGATCTTCGGGCACCGATCGAGCGTCATCGGGCAGCCCGTCTTCCTTCATCGCGATCACTTCTGTCTTCGCCGTGACCTTGCTGTCGGGACGAATCCGCTGCAGACCTCGCAGCACGATGCTCTCGGTGCCTTGCAGACCGTTACGCACGATGCGTAACCCGCGAGCCATCGGCCCCAGTTCCACAACCTGACGCCGCACGCTGCCGTCGCTTTCGATCACGAACACGAACTTGTCCGATTGATCGGTGCCGATGGCGAGGTCCGGAACCAGGATCGCGTCATAACGCGAGCTACCGGGCAGCCGGACGCGAGCAAACAAGCCGGGCGTCAGCGACAGATCCGAGTTCGGCAGAATCGCGCGGCCGCGCATCGTCGCGGTTTCGGGATCGAGCCGGTTGTCGATGAAGTCCATGTGGCCGTGATGCGGGAACTGATCCTTCTGGTCCATCACCCCGACATGCACCGGCAGCTTGTGCTGTCGCGGGCTATCAAGCTTCCCGTCGCGAACCAGACGCACGTATTTCAGGAACGACTGCTCATCAGCGTCGAAGTGACAGTAGATCGGGTCGAGCGAAACGATCGTCGTCAGCACCGTCGATTGTGGCGTACCACCGCTGATGAGATTGCCCTCAGTCACCAGACGCGAGCTGATGCGTCCTGTGATTGGGGCTCGGATCTCGCAGTATTCCAGATTCAATTTGGCGACAGCGAGCAGTGACTTCGCAGCCTCTTCCGCAGCGGCAGCAGAGTCTGCCGACGCTTTGGCCAGGTCCAGCTTTGCGCGAGCGGCCTTCAAGCTGGCCTGCGATTGGGTGAATTCAGACTCACGGACTTCAAACTCGTCCTGCGAAACCGCGTTCTGAGCGGCCAGTCGCTTGGACCGATCATGCTGCTTGCTGGCGAGGTCGTGCCGAGCCTCGACGAGCTTCACTTCGGCTTCGGTCTGCGCGACCGTCGCCTTCGCCTGCTCGACCTGTGATTGAGCCACCACGACGTCAGATTGGGTGCGAGCGACTTCTGCTGCGAACGGCCGCTGGTCGATCACGGATAAGAGATCGCCTTCGCGAACGATCTGGCCTTCTTGAAAGTGAGTCGCATCCAGATACCCGCTGACGCGTGCACGCACCTCAACGAACTCAATCGGCTCGATGCGTCCGACGTACTCATCCCATTCCACAATCGGAGTTCGCAACGGCGTGCCCGCCACGACTGCAATCGGTGGCTGAGCAGCGGGTGGCGGCGGTTGCGAACATCCCGCCAGCCAAAGAGTTGCGAAGATTCCCGTTCCGATGACAACTGCAGAGCGGAACTTGTTGAATGACAATGACATGGTGATTCCCAATGCACGAAGGGCCGCAGCACGCGTCGGACAGAGCAGGTCGCGACGGCACAGGTTGGGCAGGCAGACACGCCGCTCGAGAACAGCGTCTGGCCTGCAGTCACAATGACTGCAGCTGTCGAGCAGCGTTGATGAGGAATGAATGCGGGTTGGATGAGAGGAATACTCACCCTGCCGCGAGGCCTTACACGAATTTGGGGAATTCGGCGGACAGCCCCATCCCGGACGGACTTTGCTCAGCCGTCCACTGCTCAAGTTACGGTTGGGGTTGAGCGGATCTTGTCGGTTCGACGCAGCTGCGCGGAAACCGACGGTTGCAGCGATTCTTCCTCATGACCTTGGGCGTACTGACCGAAATAGATTTCTTCCGCGCCGAGCGAGCATGATCTGATCTCCAAGACGAACCACAATCCCGGCAGCAGAAGGGGCTGAAAGGCCTTCGGTTCAGGGCTCACAGAGCTATGAACGGCCAAATGCGGGTTCGGGGCGGAGTGGCGAGCCTGAGCGCTCGGTGAAAACCCGTAAGCTGCGGGACAGTGAGAATCTGACAACAAACTGGCGATAGGTCAGTTGACTTAGAATTGCGTCTCAGTCATGTTGTTGGCGGCTCATTTGCACGGAACCCACGCTTCGTTCGAACGGAAGCGGTTCCCCCGGCGAGACTCTCCATCGCAGCCGCGGGTCGAGGCGTAAGGGAGTTCGGTCTGTCGTCGAACTGACGAACGGCACAGACTGGGCGTCTTCAACAGGGCAGTTTTGCCCGCAGCTCTCCATTTGCATATCGCGTAATCCGCCCGGATTGCAGCGATCTGGAGGCGCCGCGTGCAGGTTCAGCGCAGCCAGGCCTTTTGAGCCCATGTGTCTGATGTCGATGCCCAGTTGCGGCCGTTGCCCCGCTCTTCTTCCGCCATCACTTTCCCTCCCCCGCCGACGAACCAATCATCCTGACTGGAGCAAGTCGTGGAGTTGCTGAAGATCAATGCCCTGCGTGGCCCGAACGTGTGGGCCAATTTTCCAGTGTTGGAAGTGTGGGTAAAGCTCGGCGTCTATAACGAGAAAAGTTCTGAAGAATATCCAGGTTTCAACGATCGTCTGAAGTCCTGGTTGCCGTCCTTGATTGAACACCGCTGCAGCGTTGGTGAACGCGGTGGTTTCTTCGTCCGACTCGATCGAGGTACTTACCTCGGTCACATTCTGGAACACGTGACACTGGAACTGCAGACCCTCGCCGGCACGCCGGTCGGGTATGGCCGGGCTCGCGAAACATCTGTGGAAGGCACCTACCGAGTTGCCATCAAGTACGAAGAAGAAGAACTGGCTCGAGCGGCGGTTGATACGGCTCACCGCCTGATCATGGCCGCTGTGCACGACACTCCCTTCGATGTCGCGGCTGAAATCGAGAAGTTGAAAGACCTGGCTCACGACATTTGTCTAGGCCCCAGTACTCGCTCGATCATGATGGCAGCGAAGGCTCGCGGGATTCCGTGGCGCCGCCTGACCGCTGGCAGCATGATTCAGTTTGGCTACGGTGCTCGCTTCCGTCGCATTTGCGCGGCGGAGACCGATCGCACCGGTGCTATCGCTGAGATGATCGCTCAGGACAAAGAGCTGACCAAGAAGCTGCTGCGCGAGATCGGCATTCCGGTTCCGGAAGGTCGTCCCGTCGACAGTGCCGATGATGCCTGGGCGGCTGCCCAAGAAATCGGCTTGCCGGTTGTCGTCAAACCGCAAAACGGCAATCAGGGCCGTGGCGTGGCGACCAATCTGCGCACGCAGGATCAGGTCATCACCGCATATCACGCGGCGTACGCTCAAGAGAGTGACGTCATCGTCGAGAAGTACGCTCCCGGTTGCGACTGGCGCGTGCTGGTCATCGGTGACAAAGTCGTGGCGGCTGCCCGTCGCGAACCGGCTCACGTGATCGGTGATGGCAAGCTGACGATTCGCCAACTCGTCGATGAAGTCAATAAGGATCCTCGCCGCAGCGATGGACATGCGACCTCATTGAGCTACGTGAAGCTCGACGCGGTTTCGCTCAGCGTGTTGGAGTCTCAAGGCTGTGCGCCTGACACGATTCCGGAACCCGGCCAGAAAGTTCTGATTCGCCGCAACGCGAATCTGAGCACCGGTGGCACCGCTGAAGACGTAACCGAGCTCGTGCATCCCGATGTGGCGGCTCGTTGCATTGAAGCGGCGAAGGTTGTGGGACTCGACATCGCTGGTATCGATGTGGTCGCAGTCGACATCGCTCGACCCATGGCAGAACAGGAAGGCGTGATTGTTGAAGTCAACGCTGCCCCTGGATTGCGTATGCACCTTGAGCCATCTGCAGGCCAAGGCCGCGCGGTCGGCGAAGCGATCATCAACATGATGTTTGGCCCCGGCCAGACGGGTCGTATTCCGATTGTCGCCGTCACCGGAACCAACGGTAAGACGACGACGATTCGCCTCATCACTCATGTGTTGAGTCGCCTCGGGGCTCGCGTAGGCATGACCTGCACTGACGGCATTTTCCTGAACGGTCGCCGGATTGATAACGGTGACTGCAGCGGTCCCAAGAGTGCCCGTTGCGTGCTGTCGAATCCGTGCGTTGACGCTGCCGTGCTGGAGACAGCTCGCGGTGGCATCGTTCGCGAAGGACTGGGCTTCGATCGTTGCGACGTCGGCGTTGTGACCAACATCGGTGATGGCGACCATCTCGGACTGGCGGACATCAACACGCCGGAACAACTCGCGAAAGTGAAGCGAGTCGTTGTCGAGGCCGTGATGCCCGAAGGTTCGGCCGTATTGAAAGCTGATGACCCGCTCGTCGCGGACATGGCTCAGTACTGCAAGTGCGGCGTGATCTTCTTCGCTCGCGACGAGCAGTCGCCTGTGCTGAAGAAGCACCTCGAGCAAGGCAAGCCAGTCGTCTTTGTGCGCGAGGGCAAGATCATTGCCGCCGACCGCGAAGGCGAAAGCGTGCTGACGACTCTCGACAAGGTGCCGCTGACTCATAACGGCAAGATCGGCTTCCAAGTGGAGAATGTGCTGGCCGCTGCCGCAGCGTGCTGGGCTCTGGCCATCTCGAAGGACAACATCGCTTCCGGTCTGGAGTCTTTCGCTCCGAATCTGGAACAGTCACCCGGTCGTTTCAACCTGCTCGACGTGAACGGTGCGACGGTAGTTGTCGACTACGGTCACAATCCATCATCGCTGCAGACAATCGTCGATGCGATGTCCAGCTTCGAGGGTAAGCGTCGTCTGGCAGTTTACTCGGCCGCTGGCGATCGCCGTGACGAAGACATGCTGGAACAAGGTCGTATCCTCGGCAAACACTTCGATGAAGTGATCCTCTACGAAGATCACTACACGCGAGGTCGAGCCGAAGGCGAAATCAGCGCCATCTTCCGCAAGGGAATCGTTGAAGGAGCTCGCACTCAGCAAGTGCACGAAGTTCGTGGAGCGATCAAGTCCGTGGAATTTGCCCTCGGCATGGTCGGCCCTGGCGACGTCTTGCTGCTGCAGGCTGACGAAGTCGAAGAGACCGTGACGTTCCTCAAGACGTACTTGGAAACTCACCCGGCCGCGCGTGAAGTCGCGGTTCCTGTCTTGACCGCCACCCCAGCGGCCACGACCTCGAATCCCGCCCCGCATGCTCCAACGTCAGCGAGCACCGCGAACGTCTGATCAAAGACGTTGCAGTGGCCCTTAATTGACTCTGAAAGCACAAAACTCCTGCCTGAAGTTCAGGCGGGAGTTTTTTCATGCGCGGTCGCTGTCGCCGAGGCTGCCGCTAAGTGTGGATAAGACTACCCTCTCGGGACTTCGCCGCTCGTCCCTGCCCTTCGGGCTTGTCGCAAGGAGTCCACATTCATGCGCAGCCATTGCGTCATCGTGTTGTGCGCGTCGGTAATCGCGTTTGCTCACTGTCACGCGAGTCTCGCGCAGGACGTTCGGCGAATTCCGCTGAACGGGACGAATGATGTCGGCACTGTAGTAGTGGGTGACGTCCCACTGATTCATACAGAGCAGGTCTTCGCGCCGGATACTTCTGAGGCTGCGACAAAGGTACGAGCGGAGGTTCAGACCAGCGAAGTCATCAGCAAACTGAAGACGTTGCTGGCTGACGCGAAAGCGCAGCACCTGGTGAAGCTGAATGTTTACGCGCTGGATCAGGCCGCAATCGACGCGGCACGGCCGATCATCAACCAGAAGTTCGACACAGCCAATCGCCCGGCGGTTTCGTATGTCGTCACCAAACTGCCGATCGCCGGAGCGTTCGTCGCGATGGACGCAGTCGCCACAGCTGACAGCAAGGACGACCACGTTGTTAGACACCCGCCATTGAAGTCATCTTGGGCGACCGTTCCGGCGGGGTCTCGCATCTACATTTCAGGACAAGCTGAACCGGGTGCCAATCTGGATGAGATGACTCGCAGGACGCTGACCAGCCTGCGTGAAACATTGAAGTGGCTGGAACGCTCGGATGAAGACATCGCGCAACTGAAAGTCTTCGTGCAGCCGATGGCGAAGATCGCGGAAGTGCATACCGCCTTCAAAGCGGTCTTCGGTGATCAAGTGCCGCCGACCGTCCATGTGGAATGGCTGGGCAAGGAATCGATTGAGATCGAACTCGTGGCGTGGGGCGGCAAGACGAGGAAAGCTCCGAATGTGGAGTATCTCACACCACCGTTCATGAAACCGTCTCCGGTTTTCTGCCGGGTGACCCGCATCAACCAGTCGCCAACGATCTTCGTCTCCGGGTTGTATGCCTCTACCTTACAGAACGCTCCCGGCGCGACATCGCTTGAAGGCGGTGAACGCGAAGTCAAAGAGATCTTTGCCACGCTGGAATCGCTGTTGAAAGACTCGGGCAGCGACCTGCGGCATCTGGTGAAAGCGACCTACTACTGCGAGACCGATACCGCCAGCAAGAAGCTGAATGAACTGCGTCCGAAGTACTACCCCCCGGAGCGACCGCCCGCAGCATCCAAGGCGATGATCAGCGGAGTAGGCCGTGCTGGCTTGGGCCTCACGCTGGACATGATCGCGGTACCCAGCAGTACCAAGTGATGACGCTCCGGCTCAGGATGATTTCGGAATCGCCGCATGAAGCTGGTGCACGACGCCGTCCAGAAAGTCCGCCAGATTCTTAGCCGCCTTCTGCGCGTGTTCACGCAACTTGAGCATGTCCTTCATACTGCTGGGACGCTTCCAGAGAGCTCCAATAGCGGCTCCCACACGAACCGCCCCGCTGCCCCCCAGAACAGACAGCACCTCAGGCGGTAAGTCGGCGCTCATGTCATCGCTAATGGCTCGGACCGCCATGAACCTGGTCTTCTGCTCGCGCGCGACCTGCGCCACGGCGAGACTCTCCATATCGACGGCAATCGCTCCGAGTGTCTCATGAAAGCGAGTCTTGGCGACCACCGTGCGCACGATCTCGTCAGCAGTGAGCAGCGTCCCAACGAACAAGCCGCGGGCTTCATCGCTGGTGGCGTGCAGGTCGATGGCCAGCTTCTGGCCGTGCGTATCAACGATTTCGTTGCCCATCACGATGTTGCCCACCTGCATGTGTTTCAGCAGAGCACCGCTGAAGCCGACGGACAACAGCCAGGCCGGTGAGTGAGCGTCAATCAACGCTTCCGTCGCTCGACGAGCCCTAGCATAGCCGACCCCGCATTCGACAACCGCGACGCGAATGTTGTCGTATCGCCCGCCGCGAAAGACGAAGCTGCCGCCGGAATACTTGTGCGGCTTCTCGCAGCGGCCCATGAAGTCCGCGATCTCCATCGGCAACGAACACACGATTCCAATGTCCGCATGAGCGTAGTCAGGTTTGGTGAGTGGCTCGGCAGGCATCGCTCGCGTTTCGGTGAAGACAAGGGACTATTCGTTGTGGCTGAACCTTAAACAACGGACGTCCTATGTGACACTCGGTACGTCCGAGAACTGCGGCGGCTTCGAATGCCAGCTGCACATCACGATGCCCAATTCGTACAACCCCATCATCGGAACCAGCATGAGGATCATGCTCATGGGGTCTGCCGATGGCGTGAGCATCATCGACAGGAACGCGATCACCAGAATCGCGAGGCGGCGTTTCTCACGATAGGCCTGCACGTCGAAAATCGAAATGCGTTCAAGGAACAGCATCGCGAGCGGCAACTCAAAACTGACGCCAAACACGAGCGGCAGCATCAGAGCGAAACTGATCCACTCGGACATGCGAATCTGCGGCTGCAAGCCCAGCGACTTGTTGAAGCTCAGCAGGAAGTTGAGCATGAACGGGAACACGCAGTAGTAGCAGAAAACGCACCCGCCAATGAACAGGAAGACGCTCATGGGCAGGTAGATGTAGACGTAGCGTTTCTCATGTGGGTAGAGGCCCGCCGCGACGAACAGCCACATCTGATAGATGACCCACGGACTGGCAACGATCAGTCCGGCGAGCGCGGCCACTGTCATGTACATCATGAACGCTTCCTGCACGTTGAGCGTGACCGGTCGGCTGGTGATGTCGATGACGCGCGTCAATTCGGTGAATTCAGGAGCTGCGATGCGCAGATTCACCGCCTGCTCATCCTCTTTCGGAGTGGCTTGCGGATAGCGTTCCGGGTCAGCGGCGTGCAGCACGTTCACCAGTTCAGACGGCAGCACCTTGATCGTCACTGTCTGATCGTCTTTGCTGTCCGTCGCGATCGGTTGAACTTCGGAACGGCGTTTCTCAATGGGGTCGACCTGCTCCATCACGTCCAGCCCGGACTGCTTCTTGAACCAACCCCAGGAGAACGCCGGCATGGGGGCCACGTCCTCTTTGGCCTCGATCTTGTGCATACGCAGTGCATGATCGATAGGTTGCCGAATCCAGCCGACGATGACATCCCCGTAGTACAGCGTGCCGATCATGCAGACGCAGACACCGAGGATCGCCCGGATCAAGTGAACTCGGAGGATCTCCAGATGCTCCCCGAAGGTCATCGTTGAGTCATCGAACAGATCTTTTGACTGGCTCATAACATGGCTCCCGCTAGGTGAGTCGCGGCCATGCGAGAACATCCAGCCAGAAAATGGGCCGGGAAGTTCTCGGGACGGCTGCGAGCGTACGCGGCAGAATCAGTGGTTCACGTCAGCAATGTGAACCATCCACCGCACCTCAATCCGCAAACCAGGACAGTTTGACGCGTCAACTTCGCCGTGACGTGATCACAGCGGGTTGCTGTCCACTCGGTTTGCCCGCAGCAAGAGCAGGTCGGATGAGCGGAGTGCACTCGATTCTAAAGCGGCGGCAAGTGCCGTCAATTCACAGAAACTCAGGATTCGGCCAACACTACTTCAAGCCGTCGCTGGTCTCCTGGACGCTCTTGAGCGTTTTGGCGTCAACCGTGACCGGCTGGCTGTTCTGCACGCTTGATAACATCGGCTTGAAGGTGTCCCTGACAGACGCATACGCCGTGCCGACCGCTTTGTCCGACGGCAAAGCCGTCTTCATGGCGTGCATGCCGACGAAAATATCCTGCACCAAAAAGAATCCGACGTTCCCGGTCAGCTTCTTGGTGCTGATATCAGAACCAATCTGATGAACCACATTCAGAGCGGCCTTGCTGACTCCCACCGTGTCCAGTCCGGTACCGCCGGTTCCCAGTGGATACTTGCCAAGCACCGAAACCGCCCAGGCACGCACGGGGATCGGTCGCGCTACGTCCTTGATGATGTCAGCCAGCAGGGTTTGCACTTCCGGCTTCTGGGCTCCACCAGCATCCGCGATGGTGACCATGCTGATTTGCCCCACAGCGGAGATCAGGGCCTTCTGGTAAGAGGCACTCGTCTTCGTCTGGCCTTTGATCGCAGCGATCAAAGTGCGCGCCGCATCGGTACGATCCTTCGCGGGGTTGTTGCTTGAAAGCGGACCTGCTGTCAGCAACGCCTTATCACTCAAGACTTTTTCGGCACAAATCGCCGCCATTACCCGCACCCCTTCCGGTTGCTTGGGATCGGCGATGACTTCCAAAAAGACTGGTAGAGTTTCTGGAAACAACACAGCTGGAACCGGAGGATTCCGGTTGGGAACCTGCGGAGTCAGCTCCAATTCAGACAACATCAGGAGCACGTGAACTCGCACCTGAAAATTGCCCTTGAGCGCTTTCCGGGCCTCTCTCACCACTGCCTTCAGGGCCGGCTCACGAGCCTTACTCGGCGCCACCGCAAAGGTATGGATTTCACCATAGACCTCTGAGCGGATTTTCTTGAGGTTGTTACGGCTGGACTTCAGCGTCATACGACCAACGCGGATTCTCGCTCCTTCATCGAGCAGCTTGGTGACTGCGGCATCGACGGTTCTGGCCTTGAGCGCCTCGGCGTACTTGGCGCTGTACTTACGCTTCCATTCGCCGTACTCATCCGGATCCTTCTCCGTGATGAGTTCCTGTTCCATGGTCATTTCGTCGAGCGGCTCGCGCCCGGGCTGAATTCCCGGAGGCAGAGCGTTCGGATTCTGAGCAGGAACTGGCGGCTTGGGCTGCGCCCAGGCGGGTGAGGCGACGCTCACCGCGAGCCAGGCGATAGCCAGTAGAGCTAAAGCCTGCGGCCATCCCGGCTTGAAGCGCACAGAAAACGCGCAGGGCGCCTTCGGCGTGGCCGCGACGAAACTCGCTCCGACGTGTAGAGAGTGCTCGCTCATGCGTTGCTGATTCTTAGGGGCCAAGTCTCGTCGAGAATCTCACCGTTCTACCGAGTTAGGCCAGTTTTCCTGACCAAACCGGGCGAGACGGTACCGCGATGTACTGTGATTTGCCACCGCGATGACGAGTTCGTGAAGTGAGAATGAAGGAGAATTTCAGTCCGCCAGTGAGTGACACGACATCGAACGCAACTCAACACACGCAGCCTCAGAAGAATCCCCGAGGCGAGAATGAATACAAATCACCAACCTAGCCGGATAGTTTTCAGCCCGTCAAGAAGTTTCAACGCCCACGGGGTGGGTAACCCGTGAGACTCGGCGGTTTGGGGGTTCATTCGCAAAAATTGCCAGAGTCGTGGCGGCCATCACTTCCGAGCTGAACCGCGTACGCACTGCCAATTGTCCCTTTCGTGCCAATTCGATCCGCCGATCGCGATCGTGGGCCAGTTCGTCGATACGAGTCGCCAGATCAATCGGATCGCCCGGTTCAAACAACAACCCGCCCTCCGTCGCGGACAGCATCTCCACAAACGCTCCGTGAGCAGGCTGCACCACCGGCACTCCGTTGGCCAGAGCTTCCAGCACCGAAATGCCCTTCGGTTCCCGATAAGTCGTCGGCATGGAGAAGATGTCAAAGCTCTTCAGGAGTTCTACCTTGCTCTCCCGATCAGGCGGACTACCAACGTACGTGAAGCGGTCACCGAGCGCTTTCCCGGCGCGAGTCACCTCATCGAAGTACCGCGCGTCGCGAGTACCCAGATAGCCGCCAGCAACGAGTTTTACTCGCGGCCCGTGGCACGGCAGCTTCAGAACGGCTTCGATCAGTTGATGCAGCCCTTTCTCCGGACAGATCCGCCCGAAGTAGCCGACCGTCAAGGAATCCGACTTTGGCTTATCGACTTGCCCGTCATGGCCGGTGAGGTCGATTCCCAGCGGCAGGATCTCGAACATCTCAGCGGGCACGCTCAGCATCTGCGACATGTGATCGCGATAGAACTCGCTGTGTACGACGATGCCGTCGAACTCGCGCACTCGTTCGGACATACTCCGAATGCAAGCCTGTCGATACGGATCGGGCAGGCTGTCGATAAACACATCATCGCCCTGCAACGTGCAATAGATCGGTCCGGAGAAGTGCGACCGAATCAGCCGGACTGTTCCCGACAGCAAGGCATTGCTGAAGCACACCACGTCCGGTTTGAGGTCGCGGCCGATGAACACGGCGAGTTCCTCGATCTGCCGTCGTGCGGGACCGAGTTCGCCATCCAGCATCGCCAGCGTGAGTTCGCCCAGCTTCCGCGCATCGTTCGTGACGCCAAAACTCGTCGCCAGTTTGATCACCGCCGGATGATCGAGCCACGTCGTCATCCAGCGCGGCAACTTGCGCCACAGTTTGGACTGCTGGTCCAGGTAGACATTGATCCCGCCGAGGAACACGCGCTCAACGCTCATATCCTCTTCATCGACGCGAATCGGCGTGTAAGTCGGGATCAGCGTGACCTCGGCCCCCGCCTTGCGCAACGCCTTGGCCCAAGTGTTGTCGTGCATGCACGCCCCACAGAACATCCCGGCGCCACCAGCAGTGATGATCGCGATGTGCATGGAAACTTGAGTCCAGAGACTGGATACGAGGCCAGGGTCGATTGCGAACGCTGCAGTATGAGTCTGCTGACTTACTTATTTTCCTCAGGATTGAAGCGCGAGGAAGCCATTCCTGAGGGATTCGGCTCCGATTCGGAACAACGCTGGCGATGAAAGAGGCTTCAGGATTGGTAGCCCCTCACCCCCAACCCCTCTCCCCAAAGGGGCGAGGGGAGTTGTTGAAGCGGAGGATGACGGGTCAGCCTCTTTAGTAGCGGGCTAAGTCGCCACCTTGCTTGAGATTCAAGGCGCTGACCAGCTTCTGAGCCTCGGTCACCATGAACCGCAGTTCGCTGCCAATCGCGATGAACTGCCAGCCTTCGGCGATACGTTGTTCCACCTGCTGCGTCGTTTGAGTATGTAGACCAACCGGAGTTCCCGTCTTCTTGCCTGCGGCCAGCACGCGCTGCAGCATCGCTTCAAAGGCTTCCGGGGATGGGTCCTTTCCATCGGGAGTGCGCATCTGAGCTTGCAGGTCGTTCGGTCCGACGAAGATCGCATCGACGCCCGGCAGGCTGTAGATCGCTTCGGCGTTGTCGACGCCCTCGGGAGATTCCGTCTGCAAGATCACGAGGATCTCGTCATTGGCATACTTGAAGTAGTCACCGGCCGACGCGCCATAGTTGAGCGCGTGCAGCGAGCCGCCGACCGAACGATTACCTTGAGGCGGATACTTGGCAGCTGCAATCGCGATCTTGGCTTCTTCCACGGTATTGACCATCGGCACGACGATGCCGTGAGCACCAGCATCCAGTGACCGCTTGATGAGATCATGATCGCCGCGAGGAACTCTCACGATCGGCGTGCAGCCGGCGTCCGCGATCGCGCCCACGACGTTCGCCATGGCGCTCCAGTCAATCGGCGAGTGCTCCAGATCGACGGTCAGCCACGGGAAGCCGGTGCGAGCCATCACGCGGCTGGCGAACACATCACCCAGACTGAGCCACGTACCAACCTGAGCCTTACCGGCCTTCAACGCCGCTTTCACGGGATTCTTCTTCATCGCGACAACTACCTGTGCATTAGGGGTTTCAACTTGCGAGGCGCTTCACCAACACCCGGATTCTGGCGGCCGCGGGAGCAGCGTCAACCTTGCGTCCAAAGTCGCGTTGACCCTGCGAAACCACTAGCCGTAGAAGGCAGTTTCGGAGTGATGAAACCCGCCTTGCTGAGTGACGGAGCACTCATGCCCCATATGCTGTTGATCTTCGCCGGCCTGGCCGGTCTGTTCTTTGTGCTGGAACGCGTGATCCCGTGGCGGCCGCAGCGAATCTTTCGCACAGGTATCGTGGCGGATGTTGTCTACGCGCCGCTGCACATTGCCTTACGCATTCTGATCAATATGGTTGTCGCGAGCGCACTGGCCCTCGTGGGACGTAGCGCTGGCGTGCAATCCATCTTCAGCTTCAACCAGCGTCTGCCAGTGTGGGCTCAGGCACTGACATTGATTTTCGTGCTGGACTTCGCGTTTTACGTCACGCACCGTCTGAAGCATCGCTGGCGCTGGTGGTGGCGACTGCATGAAACTCACCACAGCTCCAAAGATCTCGACTACCTGTCGGCAGCTCGGTTCCATCCGCTCGAAAAGATTCTGGATCGAACTCTGTTCCTGCTGCCGCTCACCCTGCTGAATCCAGCGACGGGGGCATTGCTCATCTGGTCGTCCTGGGATGCGCTGATGGGCATGCTGATTCACTCCAACGCCAACATCCGGCTAGGGCCGCTGATCTACATCTTCGTCGGACCCGAGATGCACCGCTGGCATCACTGCCGCGACCGCAAACTCAGTGACTGCAACTTCGGAAACAGCCTGTCGATCTTCGACTGGATCTTCGGCACGGCCTACGTGTCCTACGAACGCGATGCGGACTTCGGGGTTCAGGACGAGCAGTATCCTCAAAACAATCTTTGGAAACAGTTCTGGTATGCGTTCCGACAGGAACCATCGCGAGTTTCGGTCACTCAGGAGACCGGAGAAGACTCGGCCGAACGCATGGAACAGTCGAAAGCGGCCTGATAACAGAGCTGATTGCAGCGCACGGAGGCGATTGTGTGGAGTTGGGTGAAGCAGCATCCGCGATTGATGATCTTCATGGTCGCGCTCGCGCTGCGCCTGCTCGTCTTCTCGAGTGTCGCTCAAGACGAGTCTCGCATGAGCGGTCCCGATGCAGAGGACTATCAACGCAGAGCCGTCAACCTACTGCATCACGGCGTCTTTTCGGGGCTCGATCTGACTGACGGAATTCACGAGCCGACCGGGCCGATTATTGATCGGCACAAGCGAATCATCGCGACCACTGGCCCTTACCTCTACGACGTGCATCGCACGCCGGGCTATCCCGTCTTTGTGGCCGCCGTTTACGGCATTATCGGCGAGCGTCCGATGTGGGTGGCGCTGGTGCAATGTGTGCTCGGCGCGCTGACGTGCGTCGTCACATTCCAACTCGCTGAGTTCCTGGGCAGCCGTCGCGCCGCGCTGTGGGCGGGGTGCGCTTTGGCCATCGAACTCTTTGCCGTGCTGCTCTCCAACGCACTAGTAACTGAAACACTGTTCGGACTGTTGCTGACTTCAGGCCTGCTGGCCTTGTTTCACGCGCATCGCAGAGGCGCACTGCTGCCCGCGATCGCAGCAGGATTGTGCATCGGCTTGAGCATCCTGTGCCGCCCGATTGGCCTGTACCTGATTGCGTTGCCCTCCGTCTGGTTGGCTGTCTCTGGAAGTCAATCGAGAACACGGCGCTTGCAGCTGGGTGCCGCGTTCTGCATCTGCGCAATAGCGACTGTCTTGCCATGGATGGCGAGGAACCATGCCCACTTCGGGCAGTGGCAACTCACCAGTATTCAAGGACTGAATCTTTACACCTTCAAGTCTGTCTACATTGAGACTGGCAGCCTGGGGCGGCTGAATCCGAACCGTATCAAATCACTGCAGGATCGCATGGCGGACGACTTCGCCACGTCGCTTGGTGATCGCCGATTGAACTATCTGGAAATGGCTCGCGAGTATCAGCGGGCGGGCCTGCAGCGAATTTCCTCGCACCCCGTGAAGTACGCCGTCGCGCATCTTTCAGGCACGGTCACGTTCTTCGGCCTGATGAGTCCGAATACTCTATGCACCACTCTGGGCGTCCCCAGCCCGGCCTTGTCGGGCACCAGAGAAGAGCAACGGGCCGACGGAGTGGTGCGCCGCATCGTCGGCTATCTCAGCGATGTTCCTGCGTGGTTCCTGGTTGTCTACGCCGCGGGCTGGTTGTGGAGCTTGACGATTATTTCACTGGCCGGTTGGAGTTCTTTGGTTAACTGGCGCAATCAACACCTGCTACCGTATTTCTGCCTGTTGGTGCTGTGCATTGCCTACTTCTGCCTGACGGCCGGACCGCAAGGCGATTCTCGATTCCGTCATCCGACGATGCCGCTGATGGCTGTCCTCGGCGGGTATGGTCTGCGCCGTTGGAGAAGCAGCGCCGAGCAGCACTCATCCGAGACTGCTCGCGTTGATGTTCAGGGTGACAGATCAGACGCGGCGATTGGCCGGGACTCCTTGAGGGCAGCATCATGACCTCGTCGGCATCAACACCGCCCGGCGTGTTCGTACATCCGCAGGCGTTGTGTGAATCGGCTTCCGTGGGAGCGGGCACGCGGATTTGGGCGTTCGCGCACGTAACGGACGGCGCGGTCGTGGGCTGCGAGTGCAACCTCGGCGATTCTATTTATGTAGAACGCGGCGCGGTCATTGGTGATCGAGTGACCGTCAAGAACGGCGTCATGCTGTGGGCGGGCGTGACGATTGAAGACGAGGCGTTCATCGGCCCGGCGGTAGTCTTCAGCAACGATAAGTATCCGCGCAGTCCACGTCTGCCGCTGGTTCGTGACCGTTATCAAGACCCGGCAAACTGGCTACTGCCGACTCTTGTCAGTCGCGGTGCCAGTCTCGGCGCAGGGGCGGTCATTCTGCCGGGCGTGACAATTGGCCCCTTCGCGATGGTTGCGGCGGGCTCTGTCGTAACTCACGACGTACCCGCTCATCGGTTGGTCGTCGGCAATCCGGCGCGCGTTGTGGGTTGGGTCTGTGCGTGTGGCGGAAAGCTGAGCGCTGGTGGAACATGCTGCCTGTGCAACAAGAATCACGAGTTTGATGGAGACCAGTTGCGAACGGTTCACGAGAATTGAGATGACGCGTTTGTAGGTCGGACAATCCTGTCCGACAGCCGGACAGGATTGTCCGGCTCACTTTGCCGTTTCAGCTCCGATGGTCCACTACCTTGAAGGAGATTTCGCGACGTGTATCAGGGAAAACGGATCGCGGTCATTGCTCCGGCCTACAACGAAGAGATCAACATTGCGAAGACGGTTGCTCGTATTCCGCGCGACTTTGCGGATGTGATTCTGGTTGTCGATGATGGTTCAACAGATGCCACCGCCGAAGCTGCACGGGGTCAGGGGGCCGAGGTCTTGTCGATAGCTCGTCGCTCCGGAGTGGGCTTCGCCTTACGTTCCGCCCTGGAAGAAGTGCGTCGTCGTGGGATCGATATCGCCGTCATCATGGCTGGCAACAACAAGGACGAGCCACTGGAGATTCCGCGCTTGCTGGACCCGATCTGCGGCGACGAGGCCGACCTGGTGATCGGATCACGATATCTCAATGGAGGAGCCTGGGGCGGCGACATGCCGCTCTATCGACGCTTCGCTACTCGACTGCACCCCTGGCTGATGAGCGCGTTCGTCGGAAAGCGACTGACTGAATCAACGAATGGGTTTCGTGCCATCCGGCTGAGCTGCCTGGATGATCCGCGATTGAATCTCGACCAGCGCTGGCTCGATCGTTACGGACTGGAAGTCTACCTGCTCTACCAGTTGATCCGCTGCGGCTATCGACACACCGAAGTGCCGTGCACGAAGACTTACCCGCAACGCGGCGTGCGTTACACAAAGATGCGTCCGCTGCTGGATTGGTGGGATATTTTGCGGCCCATGCTGTTCCTGCGCTGCGGCATCAAACGCTGACACGCGACGATCGCGTGCAACAACGACCGTTACCAAATTCGGCCTACAAGCGTTTTGCCAAACGGTCTAAAACCCTCCCCGTTAATTCGCCCCGACCGACGAATGGATTCGAGGAATCAGGCCGCAAGGACACACGGATGACCTTGATTGTGAATTGCATCGGACTGGGCCATTGGGGCCCAAATCTGGTGCGCGCGTTGAACTCGCTGCCGGACTGCCGTCTGGGCGTGGTGTGCGATGTTTCGCCCATTCGGCTGGAACTAGCGGAACGTCAGAATCTGTTTTCCGCTGTTGAGTTCACCACGGACGCACTGCATGCAGCGACCGATGCGCGAGCCGACGCAGTCTTTGTAGCAACGCCCGCCGCGACTCACTTCGAACTGGCAAAGAGCGCGTTGTGGGCCGGCAAGCATGTGTTCGTTGAGAAGCCGTTGTGTTTGAATTCTGCCGCTGCAAATCAACTGGTGGAACTCGCCACAACGCGGGTTAAGCAACTCGCGGTCGGGCACGTGTTCCTGTTTAACTCCGCCGTGCGAGCCATCAAGCAACTGATCGAGTCCGGTCGGTTGGGGCCAATTCAATATCTGTCTGCGACTCGAGCCAATCACGGACCGCGGCGCCCGGATGTAAATGTGCTGTGGGACCTGTCGTCGCACGACCTCAGCATGTTCCAGTACTGGCTCGGAGCTGATCCTCAAGAAGTCACCGCGTGCGGATCGAACTGCTATGCTCCCGAACTGGCAGACGTAGTGACCGCCTGCTTTGGATATGCAGACGGTGTGAAAGCTCACGTGCACGCGAATTGGGCGAGTCCTCACAAGACTCGCGAGATCGTCGTGGCTGGCAGCACCATGACGGCCGTGTGGAGCGACACGGCCGGGATGCCTCCACTACGAGTCTACGAAAGTCGATCGAGATGCGACGCGACCCCGTCCGCTCCCGTGCCGTTAACTGAGCTGGGGCTGGTCGAGCAGAAGTTCTCAGAACCGCTGGTGGCCGAATGCCAGCATTTTCTGGACGCCGTTCAGGGGCGAGTGACCTTGCTCAACGATGGCGATTCAGCCTCGCGCATCGTGGCTGCGTTGGAAGCCGCCGACCTGTCGCTGCAACAACAATCGACGCTGATCAAGATCGACAACATCAATCTCGCTCACCGGTCAACGACCTCAGACGTGGCACGCGAAGAAGGTGGGCGCCGCGCTGCCTGAGCCAACACACCACGTCGTCGCGTTGTCCGATTCCCGTCCGTCAGCCCTTGAGTCTCGGAATCTCTGCATGTCGCCTTCACGCGTTCCGCTTGTCGATCTCGCCGCCCAGCATGCGACGATTCGAGAAGAGACGGATGCGGCAATCGCCGAAGTGCACCGTGGCAGTGGCTACATCCTGGGTCGGGCAGTCGAAGAATTTGAACACGAGTTCGCAGCGTACTGCGGCGTCAAGGAATGCGTGGGCGTTGGCAGCGGATCGGATGCCTTGCATCTCCTGCTGCGAGCGTACGGCATCGGCCGCGGCGATGAAGTCATCGTTCCCGCCCTGACATTTGTCGCGACAGCGTTCGCTGTGAGCCTGACGGAAGCAACGCCCGTACTCGTCGACGTCGGGATCGATGACGCACTCCTTGATCCATCCCTGATCGAAGCCGCCACCACCTCCCGAACCCGAGCAATCATCCCCGTCCACCTTTACGGCCGACCCGCGAACATGCGAGCGATTAACGACATCGCCGCCCGACACGGTTTGGTAGTCATCGAAGATGCCGCCCAGGCACACGGAGCAACCTATCACGGTCAGCGCTGTGGCTCTCTGGCCCACGCTGCCGCCTTCAGTTTCTATCCGTCAAAAAATCTGGGGGCGTTCGGAGACGGTGGCGCCGTCGTCACGAACGACTCGGCAGTGGCCGCACGCCTGCGAATGCTGCGAAACTGCGGGTCGACTAAAAAGTACTTTCACGATGAAGTCAGCTCCAACAGCCGGCTCGACGCGATTCATGCAGCGGTTCTTTCCGTGAAATTGAAGCACCTCGACGGCTGGAACGAACTGCGGCAACAGCATGCCGAGGTCTACGACCGCTTTTTCCGCAAACGAGCTGAAGTCCGTGTGGTCGAAGAAACGGCTGGCTGCGTTTCGTCACAACATCTTTATGTGCTTCGATCGAGCTCCGGTCGGGACCGGCAGCAAGTGGTCGATCAGCTCAAGGAGTCGGGCGTGGACGCGGGGATTCACTACCCGTTTGCCATCCATCAGCTCGACGCCTACAGGAATCTGAACCTGCCGGATGAGGCTCTCCCACAAGCCTCCCGCTGGGCAGCCGAATGCTTCAGCCTGCCGATGTATCCGGAACTGACAAATCCACAGCTCCAGCAAGTGATGGCAGCGTTTGAGCACCTCAAACCGACTGAAAAATCACGCTAAGTAATTGTCAGCAAAGAGCTTTTGCTGCCGCACGGTAGCTTCGCTGCAGCCGTGAACTTGCCGTTACAGTCGTCAAAGTCGGAATATTTTCACAAGTTTCCCTCGGTCCGCGAACGATACATACACCGAACATTCTTCGGATGAGGAATGCGGAATCGTTCTTCCGAGTCGGTCTGGTTCGTCTGGAGCCAGCTGATTCTGACATGGGACCGAGGTGAAGCAGATGAAACGGATGTCTCTCTTTGCGGTTCTCGCGCTGCTGGTCATCAGCGCGCCGGGCTGCGTGGCGGTCAAGGATGTGGTCGTCAACTCCCTGATCTTCTCTGAGTTCTGGGGCACCACACCGCTGATTCCCGTCAGTCCTTATTACAGCCAGTTGATCGAAGATACCTACCACGAAGAAGAGCGTTACAGCAAAGTGCCGGTGCTGGACGCCGTGGAAGGCGAAAATGCTCCTCTGTACTGCCTGGATCCCCCAAGCCCGGACGAAGTGATCCGTGCTCTGCCGGCCAGCGAAAAGGGAGCTGGCGGGTTCGCGTTTCTGGCGGAAACGAGCCTCAATAATGTTCGTATGGTGATTGAGCCGATCGTTGATCGCGTTGACGAGTGCCGGTTCTACCCACTGGTCGGACCAGCTCGCCTGCACCACTGCCACTACAAGTGCACAGTCTACTATGACAAGACCATCCGATCGGACTGGCCGGTGCCGTTCACTCATAACGACCAGAGTCAGGAAGTGGTCTACATCGACCACGATCACCTGATCCGCTGCACCTCGCTCGCCGGTCAGTAAGCGTCCGAGTTTGCCCAGCTCGTTGAAAGCCCGATGGTTATGCCATCGGGCTTTTTTCGTTATCTGGATGGTTAACGGTGCCGGTAGCACTGTCAGCGATTGGAAACAGCTCGCAACCGATTTGAGCCATCAAACCGCCCGGGTTACCCAAGCTCTCCCCAGAATGTGGCAATCGTGGGTCGGAGCCCGCGCCACCTGACAGCTCGTCGAGACGGCGATAGGACGCCTTTCTGCGAACGCCTTTCGCACCGACCGAACCCTTTCGGCTCGCTAACGTCGCGCCTACCGGAGTCGGGAACAGCGCCAACGTTGTAAACTATGGGTTGCGCGAGACTTCGAACTCAGCCATAAATCCCACTGTTTTACCGGGAAGTCCGAGGTGGCACGAGCTGTGCATTAGGAGTGGGCCAGCAGGCTGTCTGTTTGCGCTGGGATGTCTGCAGCTTCCGGCGCGGCGTCTGTTATGTCCACCCTTATGACAAGGAGAGGTTCGATGCGAAATCTTGCGATGCGACTGTGGCAAGATGATGCTGGTTTCGTCGTGTCGACGGAACTGGTCCTCATTGCCACAATCATCGTCCTCGGCGCCCTCGTTGGTCAGGCCACACTGCGTGACGCAGTGATCTCGGAACTGGCTGACACCGCCGAATCGATTAACGAGCTCAACCAGAGCTACTCGTTCTCAACCGTGACTGGACACTCCAGCTCGGTTACCGGCACGGTCTTCACCGACCAAGCCGACTTCTGCGAAGACGAAGGTCAGGACGGTCGTCAGGGCGTTACCGGCAACGGTCACTGCGTCAACCTGAACGCCACCGTTGTGACGCAAAACGGCTAGTCCGAGCGTCGATCTGTGCGAAAAAAACGGGCCGTCCGCCGATACTCGTGCCCCCGATGCGGCGGGCCTTCCACCAGCGGGGGGAACTGTTCCCCCCTCTGGTGGTTTCGCATGGAACTCCGTTTGCAGGCTCGACGCTCGGCGTCCGAGCCTTTTCGCATTCATAACCTTGTTTGAGGTTGTCTGTGTTCTCACGCAGTCTGACACGTCAGTTTTGGCGGGATGAAGCTGGCTTTCTTTCAGCCACCGACTACATCCTGGCAACAACGATACTCGCGTTCGGCGCGATCGTGGGTTTAGTGACTCTGCGCGATGCGGTGATCCAGGAGTTTGGCGATGTGGCAGTGGCTTTAGAGTTTCTGCCGCAAACCTACTCTGTGACCATCTCACTGAAGAACGGCTCGATGAAATCCTTCGGCTACACAGATACTAACTCTCTCACAGATCCTGCTGGCCAGGCACCGGCGGGGATCAATCTGTCATTGCCGCCCAATCAGGAATAGAGGCTCGCGATGTCGCGTATCACTCCAGGGACGATGACGGTTGTTCTTTTCGCACTGCTGGTTGGCTTGGGCGGGGCATACGTCGTCAGGCACCACATTTCCGATCAAACAGTCGTATCATCCCCCTCACGTCCCCTGCCCGCGCGAAATGATCAGGTCATCGTGCCAGTTGCACTGACCGATCTGGAACCCGGCCGAGTTGTCGCCATCGGCGACATTGGCCTGATTCGCCTGAGCCAGGAAGACTACAAGAAAAGCCGCTACTTCAACGCCACCTACCTGGCGACACCCGAACAGATCGCGGGCCGAACGCTGAAATCCGCACTGAAGAAGGAAGCGGTCTTCATGCCTGAAGACCTGTACCCGGAAGGCAGTACCCCGGGTATCGCCGAGCGGCTGGAAGCTGGTTACCGCGCCGTGACGGTTTCCCTGAAAAACGTGGGTGCTGTGCATGGCTTCGCCCGACCGGGGTCCTACGTGGACGTGATGTTCCGCTCGGCTCCCCGAGGCACGCGTCCGCAAGTGACCATGACGCTGTTTGAACGCGTCCAGGTTCTCGCCATCAACAGCAACGTCGTCAAAGACCAGCGAGTTGACTTGCACTCCGAGGGAACGGTGACGCTGGCCGTCACTCCCACTCAGGCCAAGCTGCTCAAGGTCGTCGAAGGCAACGGCGAAGTATCACTCGCGCTGCGTCGTGAAGATGATGAATTCCAGTTCATTCCTTTCGACCCGGCTCTGGAAAAATCGCTCTCTCAGCTTGGCATTGATACCTCCGCCATGCGAAATGTGAGCTACCCGTCCAGCTCGACATCAACCGCTTCCAAGTCATCCAAGCGAGGCATGATTGCGGATGCCGACAGTGTGGACGGCGTGGATCGAGTCATCGGCAATTCCGCGGAACGAGTCACCATGGATGACCTGATCGGCTTCAGTGCCGAACCGCAGAAAACAACGATGGAAGTTTACTACGGACGTTCCAAAGAGACGCTGACGTTTGATGCCTCTGACGAACCACCATTGGAAACGCTGCGGCGTGGCGGTCGGATCCGAACTCCAATCGTGGACCACCCCATGCTTCGCAAGAAGCCGATCGGCACTGCCGCCATCGGTAACGCGAACGCCGCCGGTCAGAACTAACATCACGTCAGGACATCTCTCATGGCTCCGATGCAGTCTCGGACGTTAATGCTCGACCCCGCTCAAGTTAGCGGCGATGTCGATGACCACGAGTTGCAATATCAGCGATTCAAGGTCCATATTCACGAGCGGCTGGTCGATTCACTCGACCTGTCCATGCTGGCGCACGTGCCTCAGAAAGAGCTGGAAGTCGAAGTCCGGCAATTGGCGACCGAGCTGATTGCCGAGGAATCTCGCTCCAAGAAGCTCACCGGCAACGACAAAGAACGCCTGCTCGACGAAATCTTTGACGAAGTCTTCGGTCTCGGCCCGCTTGAGCCGCTGATGCGCGACGACGCGGTCTGCGATATCCTCGTCAATAACCCCTTCGAGGTTTATGTCGAGCGGCAAGGTCGCCTTGAGCCGACATCCGTGACGTTCGCCGATCAGGCTCATCTGCTGCGCATCATTCAGCGCATCGTGTCCCGCGTTGGTCGCCGGATCGACGAAGTCAGCCCGCTGGTTGACGCTCGCCTGCCGGATGGTTCACGTATCAATGCCGTCATTCCGCCGTTGGCACTCGATGGCCCAACGCTCTCGATTCGCCGCTTTGGCCGCAAGCCTCTGCAGATCGAAGATCTGCTGGATGTCGGCTCGATTCATGGCGACGTGGTGGAGTTCCTCGCAGCGGCCATTGATGCCCGCATCAGCTTCCTGGTTTCCGGTGGAACTGGTGCCGGCAAGACGACCATGCTCAATGCGCTGGCGAAGTTCATTCCGACCGATGAACGCATTGTGACAGTTGAGGACTCGGCTGAATTGCAGTTGCAACACAAGCACGTGGTCCGCATGGAAACGCGTCCGCCGAACAACGAGGGTGCGGGTGAGATCACTCCGCGTTCGCTGGTTCGCAACAGCTTGCGTATGCGTCCTGACCGCATCGTCATCGGCGAAGTGCGCGGGGGCGAGGCCCTCGACATGCTGCAAGCCATGAACACCGGTCACGAAGGCTCCCTGACGACGATTCACGCCAACGATTCACGCGATGCATTGGCCCGACTGGAATTGATGGTCGCCATGAGTGGCTTTGACCTGCCGATTCCGGTTGTGCGCCAATACATCGCTTCGGGAATCGCCCTGATCGTGCATCTGGCGCGACTCAAGGGTGGTGTCCGACGCGTGATGCAGGTCTCCGAAATCGTCGGCGTCAAAGAAGGTGGCTTCCATATTGAAGACATCTTCGGGTTCGAGCAGACCGGCGTGGATGAACTCGGCGTCGCTCAAGGTGAATTCTTCTTCACGGGTTATCGACCGGTTTGTCTGGGACGATTGCGAGCTGCTGGCATCCGGTTGCCAGATGAAATCTTCGATAAGCGTCGTATTCCGATCAAAGCTTAGCGTGGAGCTAAATACTTCTTGAGAACGGTCAGAGGCTGAATCAACGTTCTCACGAAGTCGAATCGTGTGCTGTCACCGAGCCGCGATCACCATCGCCAGGATGAGCGATGAGGTTTTTCAAAAGGAGACGTTGAAGACAAGGTTTCTGTTCATGGGTAGCTCGCAATTAGTGCTCCTGGCCTTCGGATCCGGCACTCTGGTGGCCGGCGCAGGAGCCTGGTTCATTCGAGCGCTTGTGTTTCCGCCGCCGTCGCGCCGCATTCGCCGGGCGCCGGATGTCTTCGACGAAACCCCCGCCCGCGGCATGGGCGGGAAGATCGATCAGGAATTCAATCGCCTCGCGATTGAGAGTGGCCTCGGTCTGATGCCGTTCACCATGTTCCTGATGCTGCTCTGTGCAACTCTGATCGGCGGCGGCGTGGTGTGGTTTGTCCAGGAAGAGCCCCTGCTGTCGGTCGGCGGCGCCCTGGCTGGCTTCCTCGTTCCACTATGCTTCATCGCCGCCAAGCGTCTGTTGCGTTTGCATACCGTTCGCACCGAACTGCCGCACGTGTTGGACATGCTGGCGCGAGCGACTCGTGCAGGCCGGAGCATTGATCAGGCAATTGACCTCATTGCTCAAGAGGCAGGTGGCATTCTCGGCGAAGAGTTCAAGCTGTGCGCCCAGCAACTGGGTATGGGCCGTTCGTTTGAACGAGTGATGAAAACGCTGGCGACACGCGTCCGGCTGGTCGAAATGCGAATCCTCTCGACCACGCTGATTGTTCAGAAGCAGTCGGGCGGCAAGCTCTCCGAAACCCTGGAACGCATGGCCTCAGTCGTGCGCGATCGATTGGCTTCTCGCCGACAGATCCAAGCCGCGACGGGTGCCGGCCGCGCTTCGACGTTGATCATCGCGACCGTATCACCGCTGGCCTATGGCTTTGTCTGGGCGTTTCACCGCCAGCACCTGCAGGTCATGTTGAATGAGCCGGTGGGCCGCGCGATGTTGCTGATCGCGTTGGTACTGGAAGTGATTGGGCTCTTCTGGGTCCTCTACTTGCTGCGGACGGAGAGCCAATGAACAACAGCACGATCATTATCTCGACGTTCGCGGGGCTGGTCATTGCGGTCTACATGCTGGGCATGGCGATCATCAACGCCCGCCGTCGCGTCCATAACATCAACGACGTCGAACGCCAGCTAAGCAGCAAACGCAACGGCACAATCCGCCGCTGGCTCGCGGATGCGATCCCGCAGCCTCAAGGCGAACTTGAGCGGCTGGAACAAGACCTCAAGCGAGCGGGCTTCTACGGCTCGAACGCAGTCATTGAATTTCGCAGCATCCGCAACCTGCTGGTTCTGGTCGTAATCATCTCCGGAGTTGGAGCTGCTATCGCTGCGAAGCCGGGCAGCGACCTGCCTCGCACGCTGCTGCTGGTCACAGCGCTCACGACGGTGGCCGCTTATGTGGCTCCGCGTCTGGTCTTGCACCTGCAGGCCGTGAAGCGACTGGACAGCATTCAACGTGGTCTTCCCGACGCGCTCGATATCATTCGCATGTGTCTGACAGGCGGCTTGCCGTTGCGCGATTGTCTGGTGCGAGTCTCCCGCGAAGTCGAGTTCTTCCATCCCGATGTCGCAATTGAACTCGAGGTTGTGCGCCGTCATGCCGAAATCGACACGATGGCCAGGGCCTTGCGTGAATTCTCGCGCCGCATGAACGCTCCGGACGTGAACGCACTGGCCTCTCTGGTGACCCAGAGCGAACGCACCGGTACCAACGTGGCCGTGGCTGTGACCGAGTTCGCGGACAGCATCCGTCAGCAGTTCCGCCAACGAGCTGAAGAGCGAGCCAACAAGACCAGCATCCGCATGTTGTTCCCGGTCATCCTATGCCTGGCTCCACCAATCTTCATCCTGCTACTGGGACCTCCAGCGTTGCAACTGCGCACGTTCCTGAACGCCGCCCGCAATCCCGGCGGCATCATGGACACCGCGACCTACAGTGACCGAATTGCCGACCGAGTCCCAACGCGCTAGCAATGCGAGCCGCTCAGATCGGCGCGTCTGATTGAACTTGCTTACCGCGTTGCAGGTTTGCGGTGAGCAACAGCCGCAGACCACTACGTCGCACGCATACGCTCAACCAAGTCCGACATCTGTCGTTGCATCTCGGATTCAGGCAAATAGGCCCGTTGACCATGTCCGGGCAAGACCCATTCGAATCTAAACCCCGCGAGGCGTTGCATGGACTCAGTTTGTCGAGGCCATGAATCCCAGCAATAGTCCCTGAAGGCCGACAGTCGGTGTTCATGGCGATCGAAATAGAGATGGTCGCCGGTGAAGAGATATCGCTCGCCCACCAGCAGCACACAGTGGCCGGCGGTGTGTCCGGGAGTGGGTATGGCCTTGAAGCCTGGAATCAATTCGATGGGTTCTGTTCCATCAATCACCAGCTCAGCATCGGGCTGCGACGACAACTCATCCCGGTGAATCACTCGCCGACTGCCGAAGTGCTCGGCATAACGTTCAGCGTCAGCCACGTCGTCCTGGTGAGTCAAGAAGATGTGAGCAATGCCACCTAACGATTCGAATTGCCGAACCAGTTGAGGCAGGAACTTCGGCGAGTCGATAAGCCAGTTTCCAGCCTCGTGATGCACGAAGTAACTGTTCCCCCCGTACGACTTCGGAGAATTGAAGCCGCAGTAAAAGACCGGCCCTTCAATCAAGAGGGGAAAGTCGGCCATGACAGTTTTCGGTGAGTCTTCTCCCACGCTACCAATCGAACCGGTGGGGCAGGACAGCAACGCATGCAGGGCCGATCGGCGACCTTCCGAGTCGCTCGGCTGCTGCCAGACGTACGCATGCTCAGGAGCTTCGCCGAACACCCGCGGAGCAAGCTGCCGACAGGTGTCGCAATCAATGCAACTGGAGTCGACGAAGAAATCACCGACCGCATTCTCTGCAACTCGTAGTTTGAAATCAGCCATGATCGGATTCTCGCTGAGGCCATCCTCGTGTCGAGCTTCATCCTTGCCAAGCAACCTCTGCGGTTCAAAATGTGGATGACCGTAATCCTGCCTACTTTCGGAGTAGTGCATTGTTGGCTGAAGACCCGGTAGCGAACGTGCTGACCGAGTTGAAGGGATCAAGTCTTAACTGCCCTGAAAGAGACTTTCGTGGATTTCATCACCAGCCTGTTCGATACGTCTGATTTCCCGGCTCGTTGGACCTGTGGGCGTTGGACGTCGGGTCACGGCTGGCTTCATATTCTGTCCGACCTTGGAGTGTGGTCGGCCTACCTTGCGATTCCGCTGGTGCTGCTGTTCTTTCTGGTCCGACGTACGGACCTGCCGTTCCGCAAGATCTTCTTCCTCTTCGGCGCTTTCATTCTGGCGTGCGGGACGACGCACCTGATGGAGGCCATCATCTTCTGGTGGCCCGCCTATCGCTTGGCTGGTGTCATCAAGCTGCTCACCGCCATCGTTTCCTGGACCACGGTGGTCGCCTTGGTGCCCATCGTGCCGAAGGTGCTGGCCATGCGCAGCCCGGAGGAACTGGAGCGAGAGATCAGCGCTCGCAAACAGGCCGAAGAATTGCTCCATCGAGCCAACCTGGAGCTTGAGCGACGCGTTCAAGAACGAACCACAGAGTTAACTCGAGCTGTGGCTGATCTGCAAAGCGAGCGGGAACTCCTGCACATCACGCTGGCAAGTATCGGCGACGGCGTGATCGTCACTGACTCCGAAGGCCAGGTCACCTTTCTAAACTCAAAGGCTGAATCGCTGACCGAGTGGACGACGACTGAAGCTCAAGGGGTACCACTCAACACCGTCTTTCACATCGTCAACGAAGAATCGCGCCAGCCAGTTGATAACCCGGCGACGAAAGCCTTGCGAGAAGGCGTTGTGGTCGGAGTGGCGAATCACACGGTGCTGGTCGGGAAGAACTCGTCCGAGCGAGCGATTGACGACAGCGCCGCTCCCATTCGTGATGGGCAGGGCCGGGTCGTCGGCTGCGTCCTGGTCTTCCGGGACATCACAGAGCGTCGTTTGGTAGAGCAGCAGAAGAACGAGCGATTGGCGACAGCCGGGCTCCTGGCATCGATCGTCGAGTTTTCCGAAGATGCCATTATTCGCACATCTCTGGATGGAACGATTCAGAGCTGGAATCACGCCGCCGAGCGACTCTTCGGATACACGGCCAGCGAGTCTGTTGGCCGGAATACGTCTCTCATCGTCCCTGAAGATCGCAGCGATGAAGAGCGCCAGATCGTTACTCGGTTGATGTCGGGAGAGCACGTCAATCACTTCGACACCGTCCGGTTGAGGAAGGACGGTTCTCCCATCGACGTAGCTCTGACGATCTCGCCCATCAAAGACGAGCAACAGCAGATCATCGGAATATCAAAGATCGCGAGGGATATTGCGGAAGAGAAAGAAGCCGAAAAGCGGATCTACGGACTCATGACCGAGCTCAAAGATGCAGACCGGCGCAAAGATGAATTTCTGGCGACCTTGGCTCATGAGCTGCGCAATCCGCTGGCTCCCATCCGGAACTCTCTGGAAATCATGAAGCGTGCCAACGGAAGCGGCCACATCATCGAACAGGCTCGCTCCACGATGGAACGTCAGATGGGGCAAATGGTGAGGCTGGTAGACGACCTCCTCGATATCAGTCGGATCACTCGCAACAAGGTTGAGCTTCGTCGGCAACGAGTCGAACTCGCCTCAATCATTCACCATGCTGTCGAGATGTGCCGACCGCTGATTGAAGGCGGAAATCACGAGATCGTGTTGAATCTTCCCGACCAGCCGGTGTATCTGCATGCCGACTCCGTCAGGCTCGCTCAGGTCTTCAGCAATCTGCTCAACAATGCCTGCAAGTTCTCAGATCCCAAGGCACGCATCGAACTGACGGTGACGCCGCGGGAGAACGACGTACTGGTGTCAGTGAAGGATAACGGCATCGGCATTCCGCCTGAGATGCTGCCGAAGGTCTTTGAGCTGTTCACACAACTCAACTCGTCTCTGGAACGAACGCACGGCGGCCTGGGAATCGGATTGACGCTTGCGGAAAGGTTGGTCGAGATGCACGGCGGAAGCGTGGTTGCTCGCAGTGAGGGGGCGGGAAAAGGAAGCGAATTTGAAGTGCGTCTGCCTCTTCTCGTGGAAGAGCCGCAAGCCACTCAGCACATGGACGCTGCGGACTCCGTACATGGTACGCCGCCTCGCAAGATTCTCGTCGTGGATGACAATCGAGATTCGGCAGCTTCGTTGGCGATGCTGCTGAAACTCATCGGGAATGAAACGATTACTGCCTACGACGGTGAGGAAGCCGTCGAGCAGGCGGCCTTGAATCGCCCCGACGTGATCCTCCTCGATCTCGGCCTGCCGAAGAGGAATGGCTACGACGCCTGCCGGTTGATCCGTCAGCAAGCATGGGGACGTGACATTCTGCTGATCGCTCTGACGGGCTGGGGCCAGGAGGAAGATCGGCGCAAGTCCAGGGAAGCCGGGTTTGACGGCCATCTCGTGAAGCCGGTCAGCTTCGAGGCTCTGATCAAACTGTTAAATGATGACAAGCACTGATGTGCGAATAGAATTCGCGCAGACTCTTGTTGATTAACAGCATCCGCGTACCCCCAAGATTCAGTCCGAGGAGAAGCCGTATGGAAGAAACAATCGTCTCTCCCAAGAAGCACACTGAGAAAGACCCCAAGGCCAAACGACAGCCGCCCTACAACGTGATCTTGTTAAACGATGATGATCACACGTTTGAGTACGTCGTTGGAATGTGCCAGACAATCTTCGGCTATACCCACGAAAAGGGCCTTCAACTTGCCGCCGAGGTGCACGTCACCAAACGGTGTATCCTGTGGACCGGGTCACTGGAACTCGCCGAGCTAAAGCGGGAGCAGATTCACGCTCTGGGAAAGGACAAACTCATCGATCGCTGTCAGGGCAGCATGACAGCGATCCTGGAACCCGCAGCCTGACAGGTCCGGTTTGAGGTGACTGCCACGAGTCGTAAGTCCGCTCTGGGCAAGAAAAAACGGCTGCATGCGAAAACATACAGCCGTTCAGTATGGACGATACAAGACTCGAACTTGTGACCTCCACGATGTCAACGTGGCGCTCTAACGTGCCGTGTGTTCAGTTGGCGGAGTGATGGTTTTTACGCTTAGTTCACTCGTACTCCATTCGCTGGAGCACGGCTGCTCGACATCCCGAAAGGATTAGCACAACCTATGTCGAGCAGGTGCAACTATGTTCGTCAGAGAACTTGTAGAGCCCTACTGCGCGTCTGTGGAAAATGCCTCTGGTACAGCAGCAAAGCTCAGGCACCAGATAAATCGGTGGCTGAAGTTCGGCGGCCCTGCTGATTGTGCCGGGATTAATGAAGCGGCCTTTGTTGAGTTCCGAGCTAAAGCTCTGGCGAAGCCGCTGAGTCCTGTCACTATCGAGGACACCATTTCTGATATCGCTTTGTTGGTGACTTTTCACACAAAGATTGTGTGCCAGTTCGGTAAGCGTCTGAAGAAAATTGTTCGTTGTAAGCACGTGCCGAAGCTGGCCGCGATCGCCAAGTTGTATAAGCTCGCCGATGAATGCCAGTTCCCGGCCAAGGTGCGGAATGCTGACTGGACATGGAAGCTGATCTCGCAAGAGCAGCGATGTGACTTCATGCGTTGCCTGCTTGTGTTGGGTGTTTGGACCGGCCTGCGGGTTAGTGACCTGCTGTTGATAAATTGGGATTCGATCACTGATGAGGCAATCATTTGGGAAGCCTCAAAGACCAAAAAAGAACACCGCTTCCCCATCTCTGATGTGGTCAGGTTCCACCTTGATAGGATGCGAGCCTGGGATCGCCCGACTGTGTTGGGTATAGGCCATACAACGGCCCCTTATGTGCGTGAGGAACTGCACCGCCTCGCCGCCATAGCTGGCGGTGCCAAGATAACGCCTCAGTCTTTCCGGCGTTGTGCTGTGACTTCATGGGCGACAATCGGCAACGGCGAATGCGGCCGCGTCATTCACGGTTGTGGCATACCGAAGGTGCTGAAGTCGTACTATGACGGCGAACAGATCTTGCGGGCGAACATGGATCGCTACCCGTGGCCTGATGACATGCTGCCGGTTGAATTGCGTGAGCAGAAGGTAGCAGGCCGTGCAGAGCTGCTGAGTGTCCTAGATCGTCTGCCTTCAGATCGAATTGCTGACGTGATACGCGTAGCAAGAGCGTTTGCAGGTTGAATTTATGCCCGCCCTGCCCTGACAAAGGGGTAGGGGGGCTAAATTCCTATGCGGTGAACAAGCGGAGACCGTATCTAAGCACTCTGCGCAGCGAGGAAAGTTTTCAAGGGGGGGGTGGGGGTAGGGTCCGCCGGTATTCGATTTCGCGTCGGACTGTCAACTCCACTTCTGCGAGGGCATCGGCGAATGAAAGCAGGTCGGAGCGTGGCCACAGAATCGCCCAGCGGTTGAGAGTGTTGACCACGTTCTGGAGTTGGACGCCGCTCTTTGATCGCGGTGTCCGCAGGTCCGCGAGTGACAGCTTTCCTGCGGCAACTGCCGTCAGAAGTTCGGTCGCGTTTTCGCTGGCGACGACGGCAAAGTAGTGCGTCCACGGTAACTGCCATCGGTGCCGCAGCTCGGCGAAACGTTCATGGACTCGCCGAGCTGCTGACACTCTGGCCCGCGTTGTCCTCAACTCATCGGCGAAAGTTGTGTCAGTTCCGTTCCACTGAGCGGCACATCGACCGAGCGTCCAGTTGGCGTCACTGGTCTCGCTGTCGCTCTTGGCCAGTGCTTCCCGTGCTTCGTCAAGCAGCGTCTGATTCGTGATCATCCATAACCTCGAAAGATTGAGCGATCAGCGCTGCTGTCGCTGTGAGAATCCGGCCCACTTGTCCCTTGGCCCGGTTGCGGTAGCGGGCCACCTGGCCGCGACTGAGTCCGATCTCATCTGATGTCGAAAACAGGTCAATCACGTAGCACAGCCACAGTCCCTCAATGGCGGCCTCACCTGGCTCGCGATGTGGTGACGCGATGCCCACGCAATAGCGTCGCATCCATCTCCAGAAGTCCGGGCTTTGAAATGTGAATTCGGTTGTGCGGCCATCCGGGCCGCGAAGCCGCATTACGCGTGCTCCGCGATCAGGCGGCGAGTGGCCTGGATCGCTCGCAGCAGATCCAGCTCTCTTTCGAAACCGCAGATCTTCTGCACGTACTCACGCGGCACTCGCAGGTCATCGACCTGCAGCATGGCCACGCAGCCAATCCACTTCAGGCCCGGAATCGTCTCACGGCGAGCGGCCTTTGACCGCCTGACGGAATCAATCGTGACCTCAATGGCCACGTCCTCACAGGACGATTCCAGACCAGACCAGAACGAGCCGCCAGACTCCACTGAGGTGGTTTGGCCGGACTCCACAGAGCGGCTTGCGAATTTCATCGTCACCGGTTCCCGCGCAACCCTGCGCGTTTGAGTGAGCGTCCATCGCAGATCGGCCCAAAACACTGGAAGTTAAGGGCTTTTGCGACGAAGAGTGCAAACTCAGGAACCTTGGACGACGCGGCGCTAACTCGGTTAGCGCGACAAAAAGCGGTCTCACGGATGAGGCCGCTTCTTTACTCAATCCCCTTCAGGCCGTCCAGATGTTGACCACCGCCGAACCTAATCTTTTGACCGATTCGGCGGCGAATTCTGCCGACACTCAGCGATTCACTTTCACGGCTGAGAACGCGCTCGAGTTCTGCAAGGGCTCTGGACTGCTGACAGCCGGCGCGATGCTGGCCACGTTGCTTCCCCAAGTGTTTGGGGAAATCACGTGGCTAGCTCCGCTGGGGGATTGGATGACCTTACATCCACAGAACGCGACCATCGTTTGCGGTGCGATCGCTCACTATGTCCGCGAGCTTCTGCACAAGGATCGATGATGTTGGCAATGCCTGTCCGACACGCTCGCGAGCTTCTGTTGATCCGTTCGGTGCCTGCCGCCGCTGCGAGCCTGTGGTTCGTTGTCTGTCTGATCGTATTCGCGGCAACGGTTCTGTCCGGCTGCAAGTCCTTCGAGCTTCCTCCCGGTGCGCAGGCTCAAGCCAGCTCAGTCGGTATCGACGTCGCCCCTCAAGGCCCGGTCGGTCCGCACGTCACGTTCGGCAGCAAGGCCATCACGATCACCACGGCTCAGCCTGAGAACGCTCCCAATCTCAACCGGCTGTCCGTTGAAGCGCCCGGAATTCAGGTCCGCAGCACGGTCGCCACTGGCCCGGTCGGTGAAGAGATCCAGAAAGCCGGTGGTCTCGGCGCAATCGAACGCTTTAGCGGTGACACCAGTAGCACGGCACCGCGAACGGATCTCGGCCAGCCCGCTACGGACGATTGAGGCACCTCATGACCCGCGAGCGAACTCCCACCGGCCTGGATGTCGTCAAGTTGTCTCTCGGTGATTGGCTAAAGCTGCTTGGAGTAGCCGCCGCCGTCGCTGTCCCCGTCATCGGCGGGCTCATTCAGCTCAAAGTTGATCTGACTGAAGCCCGCACAGAAGTGCGATCGCTCAAAACGGAAGTTGAGCGGATCGCCAGAAAGGTTGATTGATGGCTTATCGTCATCCGCGTTCCCGCCACGGTCCACGTCGCCCGTGGTGCCTGTTTCCTCTGGGCGTTATTGCGATGCTGATCGTGATGGCGTTCTGCACTGGTTGTTGTTCTGCCGGTCCACCACGTTGCTACATGGCATGCCCGCATGTGCAGCCGCTCCCGATGGTGTGCCATCCTGCCCCGCCGTGTCCGCCGTCTCTTCCCTCTGCGCCGCGTTACAGCGAACCGCAGATGCCGTACGTCGATGTCGATGGCCGGATGACATTGATGCCGAAGTCCGCTTATGGGCCGTGGATTCGAGTTGAACCTGCCGCCCCGACAACTCAGTAATGACCCGCAAGGCTGTCCGCAATCGCACGCTGGCTGATCGCACGCGAGCCCCCACCACTCTCACGCCCGCCGCTCCGGTTTCAGCCTTCGCCGGAGTGAGCGGGCGTGGTCGTGAGACCGCCGCACAGCGTGGCTACGGTCGCCGCTGGCGGAACTACTCGCAGCAGTTCCGCCGCGAAAATCCGCTCTGCGGGCGTTGCCTCGCAGTCGGCGAAGTCACGCCCGCCGAGTGCGTTGACCATATCAAGCCGGTCACTGGCTCTGACGATCCCAATTTCTGGAACCCGGCTAATCATCAGTCGCTGTGTTGGTCCTGTCACTCGATCAAGACTCAGACCGAAGATCGTGGCCAAGGCCGCGTCCAAGGTCACCACCTTTCATGAGGTCTCTCGATGGTCTTTCACATCTGGAAGTCTCGCAAAGATCACAAGTGGTATTGGCACCTGAAGGCCGGTAACGGCGAAGTCATCGCCAACGGTCAGGGCTACAAGTATCAGCGGGACGCGAAAGGCTGCGTCAAGCTGCTGACCTCTGGCGTTCTCCGCACAGCGGCCATCCATACTTACACCGCCCGGTCGAACTATGGGGCGTAGAGGTCCAATCGCGGGAGCGAAGAACGCAGGCCGCCCGCCCGGCGGTTCCAAGCAACCTGGCTCACGTTCCACGAAAGGCGGCGGCGAAACGTCCTCCAGCCTGGTGGCCGCGTGGGCTCGGTCGCTGACTAAGCTCACCTTCGATGAGCTTCGCG
>CAYLTY010000032.1:0-51296 GCA_964386705.1 uncultured Planctomycetaceae bacterium | reverse complement strand
GATCGAACCTATCGCACGTAACCAAAATACATTCGCCAAACGTCAGCGCGAGATGGAAAAAAAAGAAAAGGCCGAAGCCAAACAGGTGCGGCGCAATCAGAGGAAAGAAGCCGCTCCTGAATCGGGTGCTTCGCAATCTAAATGTGGCGCGCCGATCGAGGCGAGTCCAATTGAGCATGACGCTGATAAATGAAATTCACGTCGTCAACTTGACGACAGATACCCTGTGCGTGGTCGGAGTTGAGTGAGTGTTTCACACGCAGATGGCCGCACAACTGTTTTGAGAGAACCGGATAGAAGAATGGCTGAAGGCACGATCAAAAGAATTACGGACAAAGGTTTTGGGTTCATCGAAGACGGCACCGGGAAGGACATGTTCTTCCACAGTTCCTGTCTCGAAGGCGTGGGCTACGACCAATTGCGAGAAGGCCAGCGCGTCTCGTACGAAGTTGGCCAGGGGCCGAAGGGTCCGCGCGCAGAGAAGGTAAGGATCATCTGATCCTTCTGTGCTCTGCAACCAGAGAGTGTTACGCAGCACCGGGTGCCGGACAGGCCCCCGGTGTTTCTATTACCCAGCATGGCAACGATGGCCAGTTGCTCGTCGCCTGACTTATGGGAAGAACTCCTGATGGAGCATAAGAAACCAGTTCCACTGTTCACACGCTCGAAGCGCGCGGCTTGTCCTGTTTGTGGACAGACCAGCTATTCGCTGGGAGGGATGCATCCGCAGTGTGCGATCAAGCAGGCGGTTAGAAAACGTCTTAAGGGGATCACAACACCCTGCGACGCACCTTCCGTAGCCCAGACGGTCATCCCCGTCGCACTTCAGAAAAGCTGTCCTGAGTGAAAGGCGTTACTTCACGTGCGTGAGAAGGCATGTGCTTGTGGGCATACATTCGTTGGTGAGTAGATCTCGTGCCCAGGCTGATGGCCGAGCTGGCGCTTGCAGTGTTTATCCTTCGCCGCCAATGTCGAGCCCAAACGAATTGTCGGGATCAATGTGGTCGACGAGGTCATCGTCGGGCCGGCTCCCCGGATACGCGTTCTTCACGGTATCAAAGAGAGCTTTCGCGCCTTCGAAGTCGATGATCCCATTCGCCAGCATTCCACACTGGATGAATCCAATCCAGCGATGGAGTCGGACGTCCGGCCAGTCCTCAGCGTTCTGGATGATGCGCTCAGACATCCATAAGAGATGCCGAGGATGAAGAACCAGCGGCAAATCAGGTTTGCAATCGGCTGAGTCGTGAATTCTGGTTCTGCATTGTTCGGCCATCGCTGTAATGAGTGGAGCGGAGTCGTTCATGTCCATTCTCTCGTTTTGAATGTGTGGCGATGGGCAGTTTGAAGCGTTCAATTTCTACTGCGAAAAAAGTGCTTTGCTGCTGAGGTCCTCGGTGGCGGCCAGATCGGCGGCTCGGGCCGAGTTCAAACCGCCGCAGATCCCCGGTTCCTTTAGAAAGTGCTCAGCGACGAGTTCGGCGATGAACTCGTTGGCGGTGGGATTTGGGTGCTGGCAGTCGGGAAGAAGTTCACTCAGGAATCGCTCATCTGCGAGCCTTGAGAAGAGGTCAACGAAAGGCAGCTCTGAACTGGCGGCAAATGACCGTGCCGCATCGGCGTAGCTTCGCAGGAGTGCGGAGCACCTGGCGTCTGCGCGTGGCGGCGGACTCGCGATGATTGGAATCGCTCCATTGAGCACGCATTGACTGACAAGGGTCTCAAGTGCTTCGCGAAAATCCTCTGTAGAGGTGGTCGAGTTCGCGCCAGCGGGAACGGCGTCGTTTGCGCCCAGAAGAATCAGCACGTAGTCCGCGTTATGGCGGCCCACCATTCGCTCGAAGCGACGCACCGCGTAACTCATGTAGACGCCATGCAGGGCGCTGACGATCAGTTCGACATCAATGCCCTCACGATCCAGCAGCTTTTTCAAATAGCTGGGGTAAGTCGTTTGGGGAGTCACCCCAGTTTCTCGGCACCCGACAGTAATTGAGTCGCCCAGCAGCACGATGCGCGGCTTATTCATCACTCTGGAGCGCTCCGAACATTGCCAGTGCCGTCTGTCGGTTTGAATTGGTGGAGCCGGCGCCGTCATGCTGGGCTCCTTCGGGGCGTGCCTGGGCTTCGTTAATCGTCAGCGATCTGCCGCCCATCACGGTGTGCGACAGATGAGCAATCGCATCCTCGGCGTCTTCCATCGACGGCATTGTCACGAAGGCGAAACCGCGAGGTTTATTTGACCCCTGTTCTGTTTTGATTTGCACGGAGGAAACTCTGCCGTGGCGCTCGAACAGGAAGCGGACTTCCGATTCCGTCGCTGAGTGCGGCAGATTTCCCACAAAGATTCTTGTCATGAGTTTCTCTTAGTTTTCTTGTCTAGTTCTGGATGGATCAGCGGCTGATTTGCTGGAGGCGAAGCCGCGGACCGCGTTTGGTTTCGGGCGCATCAAGCGTTCGTTCGGAAAGCTGTCTGACAACTGCGGGCGCCATCAGCAGCACCGGGCTGCCATCAATGACATGGTCTTGCGCTTTCTGAACGCCTCGATGGCACTTCACTCGTCCACCGTTGTGAATGAGCCGAACGGCTGTGATATCCGGTCGCGTCGACTGCAGTTCTGAAAGGCGCGCCCAAGCGGCATCAGTGATCTTCAGCATTTCGGTTCTCCAAAAGTGTTGAGGGGATTGATTCGTGCGATGAAATCGCGGCGTTTGGTGCGTCGGGCGGCAAATTGCCGAACACAACCCTTGCGGGCTGTTAACAGCAGCGTGAGCGTGCTTCTCGAAACCGGGCTGGCATTTCCAGAAATCCGAAGTCTCTTGAAGGTCCATTCAGGGCACGTTTTCAGCGAAGTACCACGCAGTCCAACGGAGCGCAAATGCGATTCGTCTCGACTCCGAACGCCACGAAGTGGACGGTTCGGCAAAACTGTGCCGGGACGTGCCGTCAGACAACTCGACGCAGCAGTTGAAGAAGCAAAAGAGCCGGCGTCTGACCGATCCCCAGCATGCCGAAGCGGTGAATAAATTCATGCCGGCGGAAGGCTGGAACCGACCGAATTGCTTGCAAATCAGCAATAAATCGGTGCGGGAAGGGAGACGTCAACAAAAGACGCAGCATGTCAGGCTTGAGCCGATGGGGGAAAACTGAAGCCTTAAACCAGTTCTAAGGCCAGCCCGCCGACTGCCGATGAGAGAGCAAAGGACTCGCTTTTTCGAGTCGCGACAGTCTCAAAGAATCAGACTGAACAGCACATTGCACAGCGCTAATTGCGCTTCAACTCGTTCAAGTGTACTCGATCATCGTCACTTACGCTGCGCGGATCTAGCAGAATTAGTGTCAAAGTTCTGTCTCCGGTCGTAAAGCATGTGACTAGCTGTGTTTGGGCTGCGTTTTTTTTCTTCTGCACAGCCACTTCAGTCGAGAGTCCGAGACACAAGAGTTCTGACGGTGCTGTGTCATCCCGGCTCGGTTGCGGAGTGGATTCGTGTTGTGAGTTGCGAAAACGACCGGCGACGAAATTTGGATTTTCCACCCACTTTGTCGTGGCAGTTACGTCGTCGCCAGTACCAACTCCTCCGCGTTATTGGGCGGACGAAGTCCATCTGTTCTGTCGGTGAAGTAGAGTTGGGCAAGCTTGGATGCTGACACGTGCCGGGCGTCCTTGAATCCGGTTTCGTGAGCTAGAGCCAGCATTTCGGCTGGTGTGAAGAAGCTGATGAAGGGTGTTCCGCTGGCTCGTGCCCCTTCGATTGCACGCTCAATTCCAGGCCGCACTTCGGGGTCTGCCAGTTCGATCGGCAAGAGGAACGACATAACGAGTGTCGAGCCAGGCGCGAGTGCCGCAACCTGGCGTAGCATAGCTGTGATCGCGTCTCTGGTGAGGTACATGCTGACGCCGGTCGATGCTACGACTGCTGGCTGCTTGCTATCGAAGCCGGTCTCCGCCAGTCGATGCCACCAGGAGTGACCTGCCTCGAAGTCGACCGGCACGAGTCGCAGCCACTGGGGAATGCCTAAACCGAGTTCGATCAGCCGCTGTCGCTTCCAGGCTTGAGGACCGGGCTGATCGAACTCGAAGACGGTCAGGCGGGATGCGATTTCAGGTCTGCGTTGCGCGAATGTGTCGAGGCCTGCGCCGAGAATCACGTATTGGCTGACGCCGTGAGCAACTTGCTCCTCGACTAGGTCCTCAATGAAGCGTGCGCGGGCCAGAATCGAGGCGCGGAATGGCTTCGTGAAGGGGCTCATATCCGGACGATTGCGCCAGCCAGCATCGGGCGCAACGAGCTTCAAACCAATATCGTCATGCAGTACGTGTGGCGGCTGATCGACTTCCAAGTGCAGTGCCCGCCAGAGAGCGACTCGCACCGCGGTGTTGTCTGGTGCTGCAATCGGCTTCTTCTCGACGTTCATGTTTTCTGGTCTCGGTTAGCTGCGCGCTGGCCCAGTCGTCGTGCTCGGCGCCTGTTCGATTCAAGCGGGTGGCTGCAAGAGGTGCGGCTCGTCGCGGTGAACTTTCTTGGATCGATCTGCCGAGTTGAAGCGGCTTGGAATAGAATCCGGTCAGTATGCTCTATTCCTCATACATTCCATCGCCGCCAGTGAGCGACTTCGTCGACTGCTTTTGGCTGTGCGCTGATAAGCCGCTGCATACCAGGGAACGGATCCTTCCGAGCGGAACCTTCGAACTGGTCATCAATCTCGATGCTGATGAAGTGCGAGTTGTCGATCTCGGGCGGCCGGGAGGATTCAACCGTTTCTCCGGGGCGGTTGTCTCTGGTGCTTATGCCGGCCCGTTCGTGATTGATCCATCGCAGCACACGCTGATGATGGGAGTTCACTTTAAACCCGGCGGGGCGTTTCCGTTATTTGGTGCAGTTGTCGGTGAGCTGGCGAACATGCACTTAGCGTTAGAAGACCTTTGGGGGCGATCTGCTGTCGTGATTCGCGAGCGACTTTGTGCGGCTCATACGAACGCGGAGCGGTTCCTCTTGATGCAGGACATCCTCAGCTCTCGGCTGCTGACTTCTCCGCGGCATCATGCTGCAGTTTCGATGGCCCTCGGCTTGCTCGTGCGAAGCGGAACTCAAGCATCGGTTCAGGACGTCGCCCGGCAGATTGGTCTCAGCCAGCGTCGGTTCATTCAAGTGTTTACCGAGCAAGTGGGTCTTACTCCCAAGTTGTTCTCGCGCATTCTGCGCTTTCAGCAGGCGCGTCGGCTCGCGGGACAGAATTCCAGACCTGATTGGGCGGATGTGGCGTTGTCCTGCGGGTACTTTGATCAATCGCATCTGATCCGGGACTTTGGGCAATTCTCAGGAATGAGTCCCGCCCACTATCTCCGGCGCCAGAGCGACCGGGTGATGCACAATCATGTTCCGATAGGGGAGTAGGTCAATTTCCTCCAATACGGGGCTGATGCTCGAGTTATCCTCACCCCGGCGAGCCTGCGAGATCGAAGGCTGGCAGGCTAACGACCGCGTCAGTTGATCGTGATTCAGTTGCCGGGTTCAAGCCGCTGACCGACCCATCGCCCGGATACGAGGAACGGGTGCGCGGAACGACTAAAACAAAAGGACGACAAGCTCATGTCTACCGTCAGCATTCGTTACATGATTGACGACGTACCCGCCGCCATCGCGTTTTATACCACGCATCTTGGCTTTGCTCTCAGTGAAGATGCCAGCCCTGCATTCGCTGCTGTCACGCGCGACGGCGTGCGTCTTCTACTCAGCGGGAAGGCGAGTTCCGGTCGCCGTCCGATGCAGGATGGTCGCGAGCCCGTTCCCGGCGGATGGAACCGCATCCATATTCAAGTGGACGATCTGGCCGCCGAAGTTCAGCGTCTCCGTGCCGCAGGCCTCACCTTCCGCAACGACATCATCACCGGCCCGGGAGGTTCTCAGATCATTCTGGACGACCCATCCGGCAACCCGATTGAGTTATTCGAGCCCCGGAAGAGGTCATGAAATCTGAAATTCTCTGATGTTTGAAATTACAGGACCTTGAATCCGCCATGCGACATGAGCTCAGCAAGCACTCCGGCGGACTGACTCAGAAATCGGTGCAACGAACTTCGCCGGGACATTCCTTCTGCAACGGACTCTGAAGAAGGCAGCAATTGAGCGCACCAAGTAATTGCCAAGTTGGGCAGGAAGACGTGCCGATTGCAGTCAGGTCTCTTGGGACTGCCGCTGCCGAGCATTGCGGAGTTTCTCTTTGAACACGGTCAAGCCGCTTTCACGAACAACGACAGTGCCGGCGAGTACATCGCCGATCCGTTGGTGTCGCGGGGTCTTGTAGATCAGCAGCGCCGCGAGCGGGAACAGAAATGGCAATTCCACCGCACTACCAATCGACCGAAGGGCCGCAGCCAGCACCGTGCAGTGATCGCGATTGCGACTGCGCACCTTCAAACCGAAGATCTTTTTGCCCAACGTGCGAGAAAAGACTGCTTCGCTGACAAAGAAGTAGAAGAACATTGTCGCGCAGATAGGAGCGAATTCTACCACCCAGACTTCAGTCGCAGAAAGTTCCAGCTCGGGGTTCAATCGCAGGGCGAATTCAACACAGAGTCCGACTGGAACCGTGCAGACAAGAGCCAGGAACTGATCGAAGTAAGAGGCAAACAATCGATCCAACGATGAGTCACCGACGAGTTCGACAGGGTTACTTCGATCGGAATCAGCGGCTTCGTCCATTCAACGTCCTATGGAGCTGCATTGGCGGCGCGCTCTTCCAAGTCCGCTTTCAGGGAATGGACGGCGAGCATAATGGCTCCTACGACCAGAAAGACGTCGGCGAAGTTGAAGACGGGCCAGTGGAATTCACCAAAGGTGAACAGCAGAAAGTCTCGCACGCCGAAGATGGGTTGCTGATTGGGTAGTTGCAGACCGTGCATGCCAAGCCGGTCGAAGAGGTTACCCGTCGTCCCCGCGAGAATGAGCGATAGCGCGACAGTCAGCCACATGCTCTTTGCGGCACCATACTTGAACAGCCACGTCAGCACGCCAATCACGGCGACGACGCTTAACGACGCGAACAGCCAAGTCAGCCCCTGACCCATGCCCCAGAGAGCACCCTCGTTAATGCTGGTGCACAGACGGAACGAGCACCAACCTTCGAAGATGGGAGGCGCCTGACGCCCCAGCCCCAGCGACTTAAAGACGAGCTGCTTCGAGATCAGATCCGCTGCCAGCCCGGTCAGCGCGATTCCGCTGAACCACATGACTCGATTGGCGGGCAAGTCAGACATCACTAGTGAGTTTCCCGATACCGTTCGCAATCCACACAGTTCCGCGTCCATGGAACAGCCTTCAAACGAGCCTTGTTGATCAGAGCCTTCTTTTCAGTGACGCCCTTGGACAGGCAACCTTCGCAAACGCCGTAGGTGCCCGACCGGATCTTCTCCAGTGCGTCAGTGATCTCGTTGAGAAACTCTTCCTCGTTGCGGATTAAGTCAAGAGCGACTTCCTGTTCGAAGTTTTCTGAACCGAGTTCAGCGGGGTGAGTCGGGCTGCGAGATTCCGATTCATCATGGTCGAACGCATGACCCGCAATGTCTGTCACATCTCCGCGGACTCGCGCCTGCAACAGCTGCAGAAGTTTATGAAACTCGCCCAGTTCGACCTTCGTCAGTGCAGTCATAAGTTTCTCGTAACTGTCAAAGATCGCCAAAATGCGTCTTTGGTCCCGCTGTCTTGCGCCTTCCGGTGGCCGATTTTCCTAGAAGTGAGAGGCATTATTAGGCTGCCTGACCCAATCTTCAAGTTCAGCGGAAAATCATGGCAAACCGTTAACACGCCGCAAAGCCCATTCACCAACCAGGCAAAACAGGATGACTGCAAAGGCTGCGGGGTGATCCCACAACGGGCGAGTCCACGTCTGCATAACGGGCATCGATTGCTCCTTCAGCCCGGCTACGAAATCGTCCAGCTTGGATTCTGGGACAACTCGGCCGCCCGTCGCGTCTGCCAAGGCTGTCAGAAATTTCGAGTCCACGCCGAGTGTTCGCAGCTCGTCACTGAGCGGATCGTGCACCCAGCCGGTTTCTTCCACAGGCAGTTCCTTGCCTTCACCATCCTGTGCCTGTGCCTTCGCGGACCAGCCGCCCCGATGCGGGGGCGTGAAGATCGCTGAGTAGAGTCCGCTTTCAGTGTCCGACGATTCAGCATCCAGCTCGACGGCTTTGGATTCTGTTTCGGTTTGTTCGCCTGTCTTCTGTGGTGACACACTGAGTCGTACCCGCGCGTTGTCCAGCGGGCGGAATTCGGCATCGAAGGCGCGGACGGAAAGTTTGACGGCGTCGGCTCCGAAGTCTGGAGCAGACTCTGTCCTGACTTGCAGGCGATGCGGTACGTCAGCGACCAGCCAGCGGATTGTCTGGCGCCAGGCCTTCGCCAGATCGGCGTTGGCCTCGTTGTCTGACTGCAACTGCCAGCGCCAGAGATCGCCCAGCAACAGGGCGGCCGCGTGACCTCGACCGAACTGCTGAGTGACCAACGCAGGCCAGCGAGTGCCGCTTGATGTGGACACCGTCGCCAGAACGGATGCTCCCGGCTTGATCCCGCGAACCGGGTTCAGCGTCGCGAACGGAGGCATCTGATGCAGGCGGTCTCGTTCTGTCTCTTCTGTCGACCGCAGCCGCGTCCACGTTTGCAGCCAGCCCTCGCGCGTGAGATCCAGCCGCAACTGAGCGTCCTCATCTGGGTAGCTCGCCCGATCGAGGTAGACGGGCAGGATGTCTGCAATCGGGGATCGTTCGTAGCTGCCGGACGAATAGGATTCCGCACCTCCGACCATCATCAACCCGCCACCGCGTTCGCTGACGAAACGCTCCAGCAGCGTCAGTTGATCTCGAGTGAAAAAGCCAGCTTCGATGTCGTCCAGCACGATGGCATCAAAGACGAACAGTTCTTCGGCGACTTTCGGAAAGCCTGCTCGCAGTTCGTCCGCATTCTGGGTGTTCAGTCGCACCAGCACCGGCTCATCGTAGCGCTCGGTTTCTTCATCGGAGTCGCTTTTGAAACCGCGAAAGAGAGCGTTGCTCGACTGGCCATCGCGGCCTCGGAAGTCAAACTTCGCCTCGCGCTTGGCGATGCGGATCATGGCGACCAGGTCAACCAGATCGTCCTCATCAATCGCCCGCCGCAGAAACTTGAAGTCCCAGTTCGGGCGGCCAGACAAGTAGAGCACTCGATGTCGGCTCGCACCGCGATTCACCGCAATCTTTCGGGCGTTGTTCTCGACGCATGATTCTTCAAAGGTCTTTTGCTTCGTGCGGTCCTTCGGCGTGAGCGACGTCTTCAAATCGTAGAACGCCAGCCCGCTGGTCGTTGGTCGTAACTGGAAGCGGAAGACCGTCTTGTCCCCGTTGACCGGCAGAGTTTGTTCTTCGACTACCTTGCCATCAGGACCGAGCAACTGGCAGGAGATCTCGACCTCGGCGGTTGATTGCATGCCAACGAGTCGCGCATCGCATTGCACGGTCACGGGCGCGTCTTCGAAAGACGTTTCGCTGACGGTGGCGTTTTCCAGCGTGAGATCCGGCAGTCGCGCGGCTTCGGGCAGAATCACCGGAAAGATCGGGCCAAGGGTTTTGCATTCCGCGGCCAGCGCGGCCAGCTCCGATTCACTGAGGTCCGTCGGGTGGCCATCGCTGAGCAGCAGCAACCCGCCGGTCGGGCGTCCCTGAAAGCGTTTTGAAAGTTCCGTGAGGGCGGCCTTCAATGCAGATCGGTCACCGGACCACTCTAATGCCTCGAAGTCACTGACTTGCCTGACGCGAGTATCAAACGCCAGTCGTTGCAGGCTGAAGTCCTGATCGAGCCGCGCGAGCCAGTTGGTGTCGTCGGTGGGCGTCAGCAGTCGTTTGGCGCTTTGAGCGAGCGTTTCGTTGGTTGAACTCTGCACCGACAAGCTGCGGCTGTTATCAACCAGCACTACAAACAGGTTGGCCTGAGGCTTCGCGAGGAAGCCGCTCCAGACGGGTTCCACGAGGCACAGCGCGAGGAGCGCGATCGCGATCAGCTTCAGCGTTTTTGCCAGATGAGCGCGACGGTGGCTCGTGCCCGCGCGGTAGGCCGACCAGACAGCGACGAATCCCGATACGAAGAGCAGGGCGGCACCGATCCACCAGTCCGGACTTGCAACAGACAGGGCCGCCAGCATGGAACACTCCTGAGGGGATTACTCCGACGCGCGCTCGACGAAGATGGTTTCGCTAACGGCGTTCACGGTACTGCGGCCAGTACTGGATCGTGAAGCGCCAATGTCGAAAGTCCAGATCTTCCGGCATTTGGACATCCGTCGCACAATGCGTGATGGCACTCGGAAACAGGATCATCCGCCGCGGGCGGAACTCCAGTGTGTCGATGTGATTCGCGGACCAGTGAATTTGGAAGTCGCCGCCCGTGAACTGCTTGGGATCGGTCGACAGCATCACGTTGGCCGTCAGGAAGCAGGGCGGCAGGTCGATGTGCTTGCGGTAATAGTGCCCATTGCCGTAGGCCGACAGATGCGTCTGATCGAAGTTCGCTCGCGGCAACAGGTACGAATACAGCATGTCGCCGGTATCGGCATAAGCCTTGACCAGTTCCGGAGCGAAGAACAGCTTGTTCATGTTCGACAGAATGACCGACTGAGGCCGATTCTCCCGATAGGTCGCATCCAGAAAGCAGTCGAAGTTGCGCTTCTTTTCTGAGACTGACTCTCCGACAAACTGCCCGCCTTTTTGATGAGTCCGCATCATTCCCGGCTGCATCACGGGCCGCAGTCGAACGACCTCTTCAATCATCGCGTCCGCGAGCGGCTTCGGGATGAAGTCGTCCACAATGAAGTACTTCATCGGACGATCCACGCGCTGAATCTGCATGAGCTACTCCATGCTCCGAACGAGCTACGACATACTGACGCGGCGAAAAGCAACAAGGCACGAACTGCCGCCCGTGCCTTGATGAATTCCTGCCGCTCACTGGCACTCCAGATTCTTGCTAGAGGCTGCCGAAGTCGCCATCAACTTTAACTTCCTTTAACTTTGTCTTGATCGCGTTCACGCCTGCCGGAGTCACCGAGGAACCCCGAACAGAGATGTGGGTCAGTTTCGGGCAGGTTGAAAGGCGCACGAAGCCTTGATCAGTGACGCCCTTGCCAAGTTCACAGTAAAGCGTCTCCAGCGACTTGTGGCCGGCGATAAAAGATGCCAGTCCCAGGTCAGTGACTCCGTTTCCTGAGATGTTCAGCGATTTCAGATTCTTGAAGTTCTTGAAGACGTTCGCCCGGTTGTCGACCTGCCGCCCGTTATCAAGCAGGATTCCGCAGCTAAAGAGCTCCAATTCCTCGAGGTGTGCGAGCTTTCTGATGGCCATCAATCCTTCGACGCCGAAGCGGTTCTTCGCGAGCCGCAAGGCTTTGAGATTTGTGAATGCCGGCTTCTGAAAGCCCAGGCCCGTGACTTGAGTCTCACCCGCACTGAGCTGCTCCAGTGAAGGCATTGCGCCCAGAATGACCAGCGACTGGTCGGTAACCTGGGTGAAATTCAAGTTCACATTCACCATCGGCTTCTTGGCAAATTCTGCCACGGTGGCGTCGTTAGCCTGAGTTCTGCTGGCATCGAGGTCTATAAGAGCGGGGAGAGCTGCCAGTTGGCCAATACTTGTTGCCGAGACAGGGTTATTCGCCACGACAACTTTGGTGAGAGATTTTGCTTCGGCAGCTGCCGCCAGGTGCTGGTCTGTCAGTTGGGTGCTGGTCAGATCGAGGCTGACCAGATTCGCAGTCTGAGTGAAGACCGCGAAGTCGGCGGGTGTGAAACGGTTGATCCCGTTTAGCGTCACCGACTTTAAATTTGGCAGCTTCGCCAGCAATTGCAGTCCGGCGCCGGAAAGACGCTGATTTCCGCTGAGATTCAGCTCTGTGATTTGTGCTGCAGCTTCCGGTGACGAGAGCAGTCGCATCAGCACAGCATCGTCAATCAGAGCGCCATTGATGGCGTTGAACTCCGCCAGCACTTGATCAGCTGAGGGCGGTGGTGGCGGCTCGGGAGTCGCGGGAGTCGGTGTCGGAGTGACAACGGGTGCTTGTACTGGCGCCGGTGCTGGAGCGGGGGCCGGCGCGATCTCTTGCTTGGCTTCAGTAACGAGCGTTTCGACTTTGTCGCAACCGACGTACGAAGCGAACATCACTGCGCAAGTTGCCGTCGACGCGAAGCGGAACAAGTGGCGAGCCATCGGTCTTCCTCTGAAGAGATGAGAAGGGAATAAACGAGGTGACCATCAACTAAGTAAATCTGCCCGCCAATATTCTTCTAGGTTCTTTTGTGCGTAACAACCGCCGTTTTCACGTGATGCCGCGATTGTCGGCTAAATTCGATCAAGTGCATCCAGCCACTTCGCAATCTGCTGCACAGGTTCACCGGTTGGATACTTAGGTCCGAGTTCGGGGATCTGTTGCAGGGTGGCTGGAAACTTCAGGTTCTTCAGGACTTTTTGAGTCGCCAAGACGAAGCGGGCTGCGGGATCTCGTTCGCCGACGGAGAGATGAAACTGCACCCTGAGGTCCGGTTCATTGTCGGGAGGTTGAGTTCGCAGCGGACTGCCATGCAGCGCCAGTCCGCGGAACAGTTCGCGGTGCTTAAAGACCACATGCGCCGCGAATTGGCCTCCGCTGGAAAAGCTGTGCATCGCGATGCGGCGTTTGTCGATTGAGTAGTTCTTCTGAAAATCCAGCACTACATCGCGCACAAAGTCGGACTCGTTTGCGCTCCAGGCGCCTGGGTTGGCCGCTCGTGGCGCAACCAGGATGATGCCGCGCTGTTCGCACAGCGTCTTCCACTCTTGAAAGATCGTGGCCTCCATGGAGTCCCGAGATGGGTGAATCCACACGAGGAGCCCATAGTTCGCCGCAGGGTTGTAGTCGTCTGGCACGAACGCCCAATACTCTTGATCTGAACCCGGCAACTTGGCGGTAAAACGGCCCTTCTTGAGTTCCGTTTTCTCGGGTTCCTTTCCAGTCGGTACAGTCACAGCCGATGGCAAATCAGAGGGAATCGCATCGAGCACTCCCGTAAGTCGCAGGGTCTTCTTTTGGGCTTTACCGTCGCGGCTGAATTCCAGTTCCACCTCGTCGTCCGGCCGCAGTCGGCTGATCTGGTCATCAAGTTGGCGGACTGAGGCGACCTCCTGGCCTTTCAGCTTCAGGATCCGATCCTGCGCTTTCAGACCCGCGCTGGCCGCAGCAGATCCCGCGTAGACGTACCGGACCACGACGCCTTTCTCAGTATCCGAGGCGTTGCGAGCGGGCAGAACGCCCAGAAATGCGGACTCATACGGATGAAGTTCGCCGACCAGAGTCAGCTTGGCCGGAAGCTCCTTGCCACCGCGCGAGACAACGACTTCCATCATTTCGTCTTCGAGCTTCGTTCCGAGGACTTCTCGAATCTGCGCAATGCGCGTCACGGGCTTCCCATCGACGCGGACCACGACATCTTCGGGCTTGAAGCCCGCCTGGTGGGCCGGCGAGTTGTAGCGCACGCGATCAATGACCGGGATTTCTGCAAAGAGATCGCGGCTTTTGAACGAAAAACCCGCGAGGCCGCTGCGCAGGTCTTTGCCTTGCTTCAAGCGATCCAGCACGGCGTAGACGTCTTCCAGTGGAATCGCGAAGCCGATGCCCGAGTCATACCATTCGATGCCAGCTGACTCTGATTGAGCTTCAGGTGACAGCGGAGCCAAGATACCCAGCACGCGACCGTCGACGTCTGCCAGGGGGCCGCCATAGTTGATCGGTGACACCTTCGCGTCGGTCTGAATGGCTTTGCCCCAAACACGATTCAGTGCACTCACGATCCCAACCGATGTGCTGGGTTGCGCTGAATCGTAGGTGCGCCCCAATGCCAATGCCCATTGGCCGACTTTGAAACTGGACTTCGGAGCAACTTGCGGAGGTATCAGTTTTGATGCCTCAATCTTCAGCAAGGTAATCATTCGCAGCCGATCCGTCGCCACGAGCTTGGCGGCGGATCGGGTTCCATCCGGTAGCGTCACCAGAATCGAAGCGGGCTTCGAGATGAAGTTGAAGGCGCTCGATGCGATGAACCCGTCAGCCGTGAGAACAATACCCGTCGTGGGGGCAGAACTCGTTAGCATTTCACCGACGACATCGAGTCCTCCGACAGTATCAATGCGCACCAGAGACGGGCTCACGAGAGCTGCTGCCTGTTTGAATGCCGTCTCCTCAGCTTGCTCAAGCGCCGATAGCCCGTTTTGAGCGAACCCCGTACGAGTTATCAGCAGCGTGAGCCCTAAAATCATCCACAGCATGGAGTGGAGTCTGCTGAACCCGCGCTGCTTGTGATCGGAGATCTGGAGCATGAACTGGACGACTTTCCGGGCCGTCATTCGGCGGTGCGATTAAGGAACTCAAACAGGTCATTGCGCTCGTTGAATGGCCGCACGCGAGTGTACCACGCAGTCCAGCGTGCTAGAGCTTCTCGTCGCCAGGACGCGACCGCTGTGACCTTCTGCGCCTCCGTCGCGTTTTCCGGAATATCCACATACGGCGACTCAGGCACACCAACTCCGGCCAGTTTTCGGCTCAGGTACTTCAGTGCTGCGTTCGCTTCAACAAGGACGTCTACGTCGTCGTCGTTGAGAGCACGGATCAAGTACATGGCGTCCGTGAGCTTGCCGCTACGCCCCAAGGCCCAGACTGCTGTTTTGCGGACTTCGACATTGGGGTGGTTGACGAGCTTTCGCACAGTTTCCATCTGATTGAGCAACTCGTTGCGATCACCAATCTGAACCTTCTCCACGATCGCTGTCTGTGTGTCTTCTAAAGCTGACGCATCCGCGTTGGCCAATTCGGACAGCATTTCATCCAAGGCGCCCTTTGCTTTTCGATCGGTAATCTTGCCCCGACGAGAGCCGGCTGCAGCGAGGTCGTCTGGAAGTCCGCGACCACCGGTTTGCAAGCCGCCAGCGATGTTCATTTTTTCAATGATCTTGCCGGTTGTTCGCGTCAAAAACAGGGTTGACAGACATGTTGCTGCGACCTTGCCGTTATAGTCGTCCCAGGAGCCGTCCTCTTCCTGTTGCTTGATCGCGGCTGGAAGGCATTCATTGAACCATTCGTGGGTCCCGATTTTGTCGCTGGCTGTCAGGGAACCAACGCGTTCCAGCGAATAAAAGAAGTACCCCTTGGTATGGGTAGGTGAAACTGTTGACCAATGTGAGATTGTCCAGGCCAGTCCGCGATTAATTCCCTGGTCAATCGCTGCCAGTGGCACGACATCGCCTGCTTCAGTTCGACGCTTGGTCCAATCGGCCTCGAAATCTTGAGCTTTGGCATCGTCGAGGACTCCAAACCGTTTTGGTTTGGGTTTGCTTTCCTGGCCAAAATAGGGCTTGTCCCCATACAAGTAGATGCGGGCCACGAAGAGGCAAGTTGTTCCCGCAAACGTCATGTTAGGATAGGAGTTTGCGCCAGCTGGTCCGACGTCGACTCCCGGGTGATACGAGAACCCACCGTCTTTCAGCTGCGTCTGCAGGCACCACTTCGCGGCGTCGCTCCAGACTTTGAGCGGCACCCTTAACCCGGATCGTTCGGCTGCCCAAAGCCCAAGTATGGCATATTGGGTGATGCTTGTGTCTGACTCCGAAACGCCGGGGTAAGTCCAGAATCCCCCGGGGCGCTGCTGTTTCAAAATGAACTGCAGAATGGCATCGATTACGTTCCGATTGTCACCGGGGTTCGCGTCCGTCACCAACGCAATATCTGTCGTCGCTTCGTAAATCCCGTGCTGCGCGTCCCGGGGAGCGTATCCGGCGGATGAAAGTTTCTTGCGGACTTCTTCGACGGCACTGGTGATCTCGGGCGACTCAGGCGACTGCCCAGCTTTTAACAGAGTGTAAGCCACCAGGCTCTTGTAACCGCCGTGCTGGTCTTTGTACTTGCCTTTGAGAAAGGCAACGGCCTTATCGATAGAGGGCTTCGCCCTGGGGTCGATCGAATACTGAACTTCCGGGGCTGCGAAGCTGTTCGCAACCGGCAAACACACCAGAAGAACCGCCATCAACAGCTGCAGGACAGCGATTGGCATCGTCGAATTTCGTCGCATCAAAGCATTCCTCCATGGTCCCGGATTCATCTTAGAGCAATTCTCTCAGAGAGGAAGAATGAAAGGATCACTGGCTGGGGCTGGCGCGATGCAACGGAGCAGCTTTCGAAAAGTGATTCCGAAGCCGCCGAAGTAACGCGTCAGCCACCACGCGCTGTCCGTCCGGGGCCAAGTGGTGGTCGAACCGATAGAACAACCGATTACTTGGGTTAGTCTTGCGAGAAGTCGACAGTTCGTCAAAGAGATCGAAAACTTCGTATCCGGAGTCTCGCACGGCAGTTGCGGCCATTGTCCGAACTCGAGAGCTCAGGTTGGCTTGTTCTGGCGTGAGTTCCAGCGTGGCAGTTGCCGTTGAAAGGCCATCTGGATCGATTTCAGGACAGATTTCTTGCAGGCTGGGAATCACTAGAAACAGCAGCTCTGCTCCGTCACGAGCTGCACTGGACTCAAACAGCCGGACGGTATGCCTCCAGGCTGCATCCGCTACCGGCAGGTCGCCGGGTGCGGATGCGAAGTGTGCTGCCTGACCGAGGCTTTGCCAGTACGCGGCCTGTGCCATTGGGGCCAGCTTTTGAATCCGTAGTTCCAATGGCGAGTAGCGGGGGGGATTGCCGAAGAGAGTTCGCAGCGAATCAATCGATGCCAGGGCGTGATATGTTGAGGAGTAGTCGCGGACAACGTTTTTGAGACGTCTGGCAATGGATTGCGAGTCTGCTTGTTGTTCTGGAGCGTTGGTTGGCGGTGAAGTGGATGTTGGCGCCGGTGCGGGTTCAGCGTGCACAAACCCTCCTTCGGCTGGCGCGAGATGGACTCGATCCTTCCGTTGCATAAGGTCCCAGTAGTCGTTGCCAGCGTACATTCCAACGATAATGAGATCGGGCGAGAAACGCCTTCCGATAGTTTCGTACAACCACCATTCCTGGTAAGGAGAGAATGTCACCTGCCCAGCATTGATGACATCGAATTTCTGTCCAAGGTCGCTGGCGTTTAGGTCAGCCTCAAGCAGATTTGCGTAGCTTTCAGTGTTGAGGCAGACACCATCGGTATGAGAATCACCTAAAACAAGAATTCGAAAAGTGCCCTCAGGTTTGGAAATGGGTGTGTCTGCATCCTCTCGAAATCCGCAATTATTGCGCTTTATTATAATTGACCCGGACGAATGCTCATCCGTGCTGACAGTTGTGGTTCGAAAGGGTGGATGAACCCACCGCTTTTGTTGTGCTTCGCGCAGCCACGGTTCTGAGTGCAGCTTGTCTGGATCAATTGCAGTTGCCACCGTTGGAGGCACGGGGCCAAAGCCCAGCATGCGACAGGCAACTTCTAGAATCGACACGCAGATCATGCCTGTCAGGCATACTGTTACACCCACAAATAATAAACGCCGCCGTCGATTTTGAGGCGCACGCGGTGTCATCGTTGGAAGCGGCGGGCTGGATGAGGTCATTAAGCCTTGTGATCCAAAAGACTGTGCCTGAAAGGTGATTTCGCGACAAACCTCAATGATTATCGCTTGGTCAGACTCTTGGCAACAGCGATGACGCTGTGAACGGTGGCTTCTACCGAATGCTGGCGGGCCACGTATTGCGGCCCAGCTGCAGAACATTCAGACCATTGTGCTGATGACTCTGAAAGTTGACGGCATGAGAGTGCGGCAGCTTCAACGTCGAGCCCAGTAACGATTCCTGCCCGCGAGCTGGCAATGAAGTGATCGAACTCTTCCAGCGAGACGATGGGTGTTCCTGTTGCGGCTGCCTCTAATAGCACATTTGGAAATCCTTCTACCGCCGCAGCGCTCGTCGAGAGAAAGATTCTGGCTTGGCGATAGAGGGACGGTGTTTCATCGCGTGGTACGTAATCAACGATCTCCACATTGGCCGGCATGTCTGAAAGCACTTCGGTTCGAACTTCTTCATCATTGCGGTTGATGATCATCCGAAAATGCAGACTCGGGCAGCGTTTCGCAATCTCGATGGCTAGTAGTGGCCGTTTATGGAACCGATCGTATCGGCCAATCCACAGCACTCCGCTTCGATGATCAGTGGCGTTCTCAACGGGCGAGAAGCGAGCGAGGTCTACCGGAGTCTTGATAATTGTGGCTTCAATTCCGGTGAGCCGTTTGAGCTGATCTCGCTGCCATTCAGTTTGACATAATACAATCTGACTCGCTTGAACTGATTCCCGGAAGTCTATGGATCTGGCCCCGCAGGCGCTGACAAATTCCGGATTCACTGTGAATTGCTCTTCGAGATCCATATTTGATCTCACCCACAGCAGTGCTGGTAAGTTTCGTTGTCGGGCGATCTTTAATGCTGCGGCAGAGTCTGCATTCACGCCCATGGCTACCAGAACGTCGGGCCGCGAACGATCGAGCATACGTTCAATTCGATCTCTTGTTGTGGCGGCTGGACCAAAAACGCGACGGATCGCCAGCAGTGGAACCTTGTACGAAAGACTCCAATTCCAGGAGCGAAGTCTTACCCACGGAAACCCTTGCTGCCTCTCGAGACAATGTGAGACATCGCGGCGAATGTTCCGGAGTCGCTCGATCGTTTCAACCAGTTGGACGCCACGGACATTGTGACTGTCCAAACTTCTTGTATGCCGCACGAGCAGGCTGACATCAATCGAAGGCTGTTGTGCCAACTCGGTTGCCAGAGTCCAGGCAAAGTTTTCAAGTCCGCCGATCCGCGTGCCTGACGATGGGAGAACTGCGGGGTATGCATTCAGAGCCATAATGGCGATATGCATTGCTAGGTTTTCCAGTTAGTTCGTATCCCGCACTGTTTGTCTCTCGCTACGAACTCGCAACCAGATCCACGTGTGGAGGGGGGCATATAGAAAAAGGAGTAATACTGAATATGCGGCTGCTGCGCCGAACGGTCCCACGGTCGCTCCCCAATACCACACGTTGAGGCCGATCGTAGCATAGATGACCGTGCCCCACAGATAGAATGGTTCAATGCGATGAGCTCTAATGTTATATGCCTGAGGTACCAGCAGCTGGTAGATGAGGATGCCGCCAAAGAACATAGCAGTTGGCGCGACGGGTAGCAGGCGGGCTGCGAGTCGAGGAACGAACTCATCGAGCACCGCCAATCCCAGCAGGGCTACGCAGGCACTCGAGAATATGAAAATGAGGCTTGCCAGGGTGAGCTTGAAGAGTAGTCGATCAAGGGCGGCAAATTCACGGCGTGCGACAAGTCCGGCGAACGTTGGTGCCCGCGTCGAAAGCCAGGCTCCACCCGCGGATTGAACGGCGGTGATTAATGTCCAGGTCATTCCCATCTGGCCCGCCACAACGCTGCCGTGGTAGTGAAACATGACCGGAGTGAAGAGGCTCGTTGCGGCCCAGAAGCCCAGCCCCTGGATTGCAATACGCCACTGCAGAGGCCACACCTCCTGCTGCCAGTCCAACCGTTGCTCTCCACCGAGTTGGAGAATGCTGCGACGCAAGCCGCTGAATCGAACGTTTACCAGCCATGCTTCCCAGGCGAGTCTCACCGCGCCAGAGATGACGGCAGTCCACAAACCCAACCCGGCGTACATGGCAGTCCAGACGGCGAGGTTTCCGATGAGCGCCTGCCAGAAACGGGCGGCGTTGACCTCCCGCATTCGGTGGCACCCTTCCAGCAGGGCGATTCGTGGTACCAGCCGAAGTGACAGCCCCGTAATGGCAACGAGACAGAGCCAGGGGCCTTGCCAGGGAATGTCACTTTCGTGATGCCGAAAGAAATAGAAGCCAGACAATCCTACGACAATTGCAAACAACACGGCACAGAATGCGTACCAGCGGTCCGTCATTCGAAGCAAGCTGGCCAGTCGTGAACCAGCGGCTTCATCGCCAGCAATCGAGCCGTCGTCTTGTACCTTCAAGTGAGCCCATTCGTGGGCCATCAGGTTGATGAGCACCGTTTGCAGGCCCAGCTCGAAGAACATCTGCAGGGAGAGAACGCTTCCAAAGGTGTAGAAGTAGCCTTGCAGCTCTTTGGGGAAAAAGCGGGTCATCAGAATCGCGGTGACCGGTCCGGCCAGGATTTGCCAACCTCGAGTTGCGACGGCATAAGCGACTGCCTGATCGACTTCCAACCGTTTGGACGCTCGCTGAATAAAAGACATCGGGACATCGTTCCTGATTTGAGCTCCCCTGCCGCAATCGTTCGACTTGGTTCTGTTCGACGTTAGGATTGTTCTGTCGAATGATGCTAGATCACGAAGATGCAGGCACGCCTCAGTCCTTGATTGATCAACGTAACGCAGGATCTGGAACGGACTTCTTGAGCTGCATCGTGGCGGCATGCACGACCAGCAGCCAGCGTTCAACGCCCTCTGAGTGGTTGCGCTTGTTCATGGTTCGCGTTCTCTAAGAAGATGAGACATGTCTGTAACGAGCGGGATTCAACAGGAGCCTCTTGAAACCGTGACCGCAGGTGACCCTAATCAAGCTCATTTCGAATTTGGCCGCAACTGGGCGTCATTCTTGACCAAATTGGATGAGCAACGCATTGCAGCTGCAACGTCGTCTGTTCAAAAACTCCTGAAGTGCGAAGGGCTTAGTCAGAAGCGGTTTCTGGATGCGGGTTGTGGTAGCGGCCTGTTTAGTCTGGCAGCACATCGCTTAGGGGCAGCTGTCACGTCGTTCGACTACGACGAGAACTCTGTGGCGTGCGCGCAGCACCTGAAGAAGACGTATGGAGGAGCAGGGCCGGAATGGATGATCACTCAGGGCTCGCTGCTGGATGAGTCTTTCATGCAGGGGCTAGGCGCGTTTGACGTCGTGTACTGTTGGGGAGTCGCACATCACACCGGCGCAATGTGGCGAGCAATTGAATTACTTGCTCCACGTGTTGCCGCCGGCGGCCAAGTGGTCATCGCTATTTACAATGATGAAGAATATGTGTCGCGTGCCTGGAAGCTTGTTAAGTCATGGTATCAACGACTTCCCAGGTGGTTGCGACCGTTGTATGTCGCTGTCATCGGCCTGTACTGGCCTCTGAAACGGCTGTTGACGACGATGCTCGCCTGTCTGGTTCGTCTGGTCAGCCTGCGAAATCCGCTCGTCCCAATTATTTCGTGGATCAATGAGTTTCGGCAGAACAATCGCGATCAACGTGGCATGGATTGGTGGATTGACTTGAAGGATTGGGTTGGAGGCTGGCCGTTCGAGGTCGCGAAACCCGAAGAGATTTTTCGATTTTTTCGCGACCGGGATTTTGTACTTGAAGAATTAATCACTCGCTGCGGGCACGGATGCAACGAGTTTGTCTTTCGAAGAACTGATCATGTGGATTGATGGCCCAATGCTGCGTCGCCAGCATTGACTTGAGTTGTAATCGCACTGCCGGAAACTTATCGCGACGCGCGCGACCGAATTCTGGCTCTCTTTGCGGGTTTGGTTGAGTCTGCCGAATGTAGCGATGCTGAGGATTGTGTCTTGCTATCTGTTTGGGGCGCTTCTCTGTTTTGTGCCTTAGGTATTCGTCGTACTGCGGGTGCCGGATTCTCCGCCGCGGATGGCACCGTCATATCCCGTAGAAGCGGATTCAGGCGTCTCCGCCCGCATTGCCGGTCGAAATATCGAGTGCGAAACAAGCGGTACGACTCCACTCTCACGCAGGTTCGGCGCATCCCGCACATGCTGAGCAGTTGGCGCGAGACTACCAAGTCCTGAGGGTCGGAACCGCAAGTCTGATTTGAACCGTCGGCTGGGGCTTTTACCACGAGGTGGAACCCGTGGTCCGAACCATCGACGGGCAGGGGCGATTGTGTCCCGCATGCGTTCAATCTGCGATGGAGCGACCGCTCGTAAAGGAAAGGAGACCGACGTGGCTATTCGTCCCTGGCTAGAGGGCTTGCGCAGGAAGTTCAAGGAGAAGCGAAAGCGTTCGCGGCATCGAGCAGCATTGTCACCGATGCTGCTGAGCGAAGTTGAGGCCGTGGAAGAGCGAGCTCTCTTGACGGCCACAACACTCTTCCTGGCGGGTGAGCTGCAGATCCTCACGGATGCCAATGAGAGCGTCGCTGTTCGGCAGGATCCGTCCAATGCCGCTCGGGTCCAGATTGTTATCAATGGAACTCCAACGTCGGATGCTCCGACTCTGACTCCAACGCAGATAACGTCGTTGGTGATCAGCACCGGCGATTCTGAGAACACGGTCGATGTCAGTGGGGTTACGGCATCGGCCTTCACCAACCTGGCGTCAATTTCGATTCGCACGGGGAATGGTAACGATACCATCACGGGCAGCGCCGACTTCGCCGAGCAGATTGATGCAGGCGATGGCGATGATTCAATCAACGCCCTGGGCGGCAACGACACCATTGTTGCTGGCGACGGAAATGACACTGTGCTGGGCGGCACAGGCAGCGACGCAATCAATGCTGGAGACGGCGACGACAACGTTCTCGGCGAGGATGGCAGTGATACGATTGACGGTGGCGACGGCAACGACTCGGTGTCTGGTGCAGTTGGCCTGGATTCAATCAACGGCGGTGATGGCTCGGATACACTGAGCGGCGGCACAGAGGCGGACTTCATCAGCGGCGATCTCGGTAACGACAGCGTGAATGGCGACGAAGGCAGCGATACCGTTTACGGCGGCGCTGGCTTTGATACTGTCAGCGGCGACGCTGGAAACGATCTGGTGAACGGCCAGGGCGGCGCTGATCAGGTCTTGGGTGGTGACGGCGACGATCTGGTACACGGCGGAACGTCCAACGATACCGTCCTCGGTGACGCTGGTGCTGATACCGTGCATGGCGATCTGGGCGACGATCAGGTCTTTGGCGGTGCAGGAAACGATACGCTGTTCGGCGGTGGCGGCCAGGACACTACCTCGGGCGAAGCTGGCGACGATGCGCAGTATGGAAATGGCGGCGACGATACCCTCCTCGGACTGGACGGACGTGACACGCTTGACGGCGGCGAAGGCAACGATCTGATCGACAACAATGCGGCATCCCTGCCGACGATCACAATCGACAACGGCATTGTCACCGAAGGTAATACTGGTACGGTCGCAATGAACTTCCTGGTGGCGTTGAACGTAGCGTCCACCAAAGCGATTACCGTCGACTTTTCAACTGCGGATGACAGCGCAACTGCGCCCAGTGACTACCAGTCGCTAAACGGTACTATCACCTTCGCACCCGGTCAGACCGGAGTCATCATCACCGTGCTGGTGAATGGTGATACTACGTTCGAACAGTCTGAACAGTTCTTCCTGAACTTCGGGAACGCCACAAACGCGTCGTTAGCGACCACGTCGGTAGTCGGTCAGATCGTCGCCGACGATTCCAATATTCCGAGCGGTTTCTCGATCACGCCGACGACGAACACGGCGACAATCACGAATACGGTCGTCGGCACGACCGGCGGAATTTCAGTCACGAATTCAAATCTTTCTGCGCAAACAGGGCTTGGTGGTACCTCATCTGCCGGAACCTTCACCGCTGGGACGGGCGCGCCTTACGGCCTCTTGGGTGACGGTATCGTGTTTAGTACGGGAGATGTCGGCGAAATCATCCAACCCAGTTCGGCATTCTTTCTGAGCACCTCTTACGGTGTGCCCGCGACACCGGCGCAAGAGGCCCTCCTGGATCCGATTACGGGTGGTACTCTCGATCACAACGACGTTACCCAGCTGGATATCACGTTTGATCTCCAGCCGGGATTCGACACGTTGTTCTTTACCCTGGCCTTCGGCTCGGACGAGTTTCCCGGCTTTGTCGGGACTGCGTTTATCGACGGGTTCGGTATCTATTTGAATGGAACGAACGTCGCTCAATTCAACGGGGCGCCTGTTAATATCGATCACCCGGATATGGCGGCTATTGCGGGCACGGGGCTGAATGGTCTGCTGGCTCCGAATGGCAATCCGCTGCTGCAGTTCAGTATTTTCATCGGTAATGGTGCCCAGAATAACACAATCTCATTCATTCTGGCTGACTCGTTCGACGCAGGGTTCGACTCAGCGATCTTCATCGCGTCCTTGGGAGCAACACCACCGGCGCCACCACCACCACCACCGCCACCACCGCCACCACCACCACCACCACCGCCTGTTGGTAATATCGCCCCATCAACAATTAGTGGAGGAGCAGGCAACGACACGATTATTGGTAGCAATGCCGAAGATCTGATCGTTGGTGACCTGGGTGATGATTCGATCCAAGGGGCGGGCGGTAATGACTCCATCTACGGTGGCGGCGGCAACGACACGCTCGATGGTGGCGAAGGTCAGGATATCATTCTAGGCCAGGGTGGTAATGACCTGGTCCTCGGTGGTGAAGACGACGACACGCTGGTCTGGAAGGGTGCTGGTCAGGGCAATGACACCCTCGACGGAGGAGACGGTCAGGATGGTATTCAGGTATTACTGGGCACCACGGGCAACGTAGTTGCTGTGGGCTCCACCTCCGCGGGGGAACTGACGGTAACCGAAAGTGGTCAGACTCTGACAGTTCCTGAACTTGGAGCGTCGGTGTCCATTAATGGCGGCGGCGGCGACGACTCGATCTCTATCGGAAACCTGAATCCTGTGTCGCTCGGGCTGCTGGTTGTGAACGGCGACGCCGGGAACGACTTAGTCACCGCTCAGAATGGAAGCTACCAGACATTGTTTGTTTCGCTTCTCGGGGGATCCGGTAACGACATTCTGGTCGGCAGCCCGGATGGCGAGTTCATGGACGGCGGCGATGACAACGACATCCTCGACGGACGTGCTGGCAACGACACCATTGATGGTGGCAACGGGGCGGACAACGTCATCGGCGGGACGGGTAACGACCAGGCTTCCGGCGGAGCCGGTGTTGACGTTGTGAGCGGTGGAGTGGGCGACGACCAGCTCAATGGCGGCTTCGGGAACGATTCGCTGGATGGCGGGGACGGCAACGACACGCTGGACGGTGGGTTTGACGACGACAGCCTGCTGGGCGGACTCGGCAACGACTCCATGTTCGGCAATCTGGGGCTCGACACTCTGATCGCCGGGTCTGGTAACGATACCGTGAATGGTGGTCGTAACGACGACGTTCTCGTCGGTAACTCGGGCAACGATCGTTTGATCGGAGATCATGGCAACGACCTGATCAATGGCGGCGACGGCAACGATACCATTCGCGGCGATGACGGTGACGACACCATCTATGGCGGGAACGGTGATGACCTGATCTCAGCTGGCGATGGCAACGATTTCGTCTTTGGTGATGCTGGTCGCGACCTGATTATCGGTGGTGACGGCAACGACACGCTGCTGGGTGGCTCGGAACAGGATACGCTGTTGGGCCAGCAGGGCGATGACCAACTGAACGGCAATGGCAGCACTGACTTGGCCGCCAAAGGTGGCGGCAATGACATTGCTATCAACATTGAGGTGATCGATGAGACGTTCGTGTTGAGCACAGATGTGTTGAGGGCCCTGAACGGCTCGTGATTTTATGAGTCGGAGTGGCGTCCGTGCTGTCTCCGGCTGGCAATGGTTGATTGGCGTTGAAGCCTGGTGCGTGAATGAAGCTGGACATCGTTCCTGGCCTTCTGATAGCACCAGGCTTCTCATCTTATGTAGCGAAGAGAAAATGGTTCGGACGCGTTGAACCTTGCAGTCTCGATATGCGTCTCTGGCGACAGGGCTCGATCGGATTGGTTACCGCTAGGGAGTCGAGATGTATCTTCCCGCTTCGTTTGTAGAGGACGACCACACTGCGTTGCATGATTTTCTGGACGCAAACAGCTTCGGAGTGCTGGTGACGCACGGGGCTACTGGTTTGACGGCTTCTCACTTGCCGTTCTTGCTGGAGAGGGCTGTCGGGGCGCACGGTACGTTGGTTGGCCACGTTGCTCGCGCGAATCCACAATGGAAGAATTGCGACGGCACTGAAGCGGTAGCCATCTTCTCTGGTCCACACGCTTATATATCACCGACGTGGTATCAGGTTGAGTTGGCTGTCCCGACGTGGAATTACATTGCAGTGCATGTGTATGGACGGGTGCAGTGGACTGAAGATCCCGCGGAACTGCGCGAGATCGTGGATCGGTCGGTAGAGCGATACGAGCGATCGCAACCGGTCCCTTGGAGGCTGACAGCTCCGCAGGATTTCGTGGACAAGCTGCTGGCTCAGATCGTGGGCTTTCGAATCGAGATCACCCGTCTGGAAGGGAAATGGAAGCTGAACCAGAATCATCCGGTTGAGCGGCGCGAGCGAGTTATTGCCGTTCTCCGTGATCAAAACACCGAGGACGCGCGAGCCATTGCAGACGCGATGGCGGCTACGCTGCCTGGGAAGCCGGCGCCTCCATGATGAACGGCCTGCATCACTCGACCATCGAAATACGGCCCATTGCTGTTGCTTGCCGGGTTACTTCGATCGTGGTTCCGTGCCGGATTTTCTCTGCTTGCGGCGGACTTGGTAGTTGCCGCGGCGTTCGTCGAAGTCGAGGTGCACATATCCTTTGTCTTCGAGATCTTCGAGCAGGTCCGAAAAGCTGGAGAAGCCGTAGTAATCCTCGTTGAACTGCGGATAGACGCGACGGACGGCTTGCTTCAGCATCGAACCCCAGACGAAGTCGTAATCCTGTTCGAGTGATCGCACGACTTCCATGACATGGTCGCGAGCTTCCTGCTTCTTGTCGGAGTCAGTTTTGACGGCGCCCGGCTTGGCTGTGGTTTTGGGCGGTGCCTTCGTGGCGCTGCGAATCAGGTCGTCGTAGTAGATGAACTCATCGCAATTGGCGATCAGCAAGTCCGAAGTGGAACTCTTCACGCCGCAACCGATGACGCGTTTGTTGTTCTCTTTAAGCTTGGAGACCAGCGGCGAAAAATCGCTGTCACCTGAGATGAGCGCGAAGATGTCGATGTGCCCTTTGGAGTAACAGAGGTCGAGAGCGTCGACCACCATGCGGATGTCCGCGCTGTTCTTGCCGCTCATTTTGGTCTGCGGAATGTCGATCAGTTCGATTCCCTGACCGTGAAACTCGCGCAGAGAGTCTTCGTAGTTGCGCCAGTCGCAATAGGCCCGCTTGTAGACGAGGCGACCTTTCTCCAGCAGCCGTTTCAGAATCAACTGGATCTGAAATCTGCCCGCCCGCATGTCTCGCGCGCCGATGGCGACGTTTTCGAAGTCAATGAACACGGCAATCAGAGGCTCTTCAGAGTTAGGCGTGTCAAAGCGGGAGGTAGCCATCAGAATCCTCAAGGTAAGACGAACTTCGCACTAGCAACGAGCGTGCTTGTAGATCGCCGCGTCCGTTGCTGAAAGGCTCGCGGCCTCAAATCATGCCTGACTCAATACTTGGCGGCCCGTTCGTCGGATGGCTTCGAGCAACCCGGCGAGGTGTTCGCGGGTCGTCAGGGGATTGATGATCGTGACGCGCAGGGCTTGCTGACCCTCGAGTTTCGTCTGGACGATGTAGAACTCGCCGGAATGAATGAGTTCCCGACGCAGATCCAGCATGAACTGAGACAGCTTTGCTTCCGGGGCTCCTTGCAGCGCCGCAGGCACGTGCCGGAACGCGACGATGTTGCATTCGGGCTCATGCAGCGGCGCGAAGTCGGGAGCGTCGCTGAGCATCTCGTAGAAGACTTTGCCGAGATCGAATGTCGCATCGACCAAGTCTTCAAACAACTGCTGGCCGAACAACGCCCAGGTGCCCCACAGGCCATACGCCGCCGCGCGCTTGGTGCATTCAGGAGTCATCATGCCGCTATCGAATTCGGCCAGTCCCGGCGCAGATGGATCGAAGAGATAAGGCGCATCCTGACGGAAGGCTTCGTAACGATGAGCCTTGTTGCGATAAAAGACGAACGCGCACAGCGCCGGCATGAACATCATCTTGTGAGCGTCCCAGACCAATGAGTCGACTTGGTCAACTCCGCTCAGCAGATGGCGATATTTTCGGCTGAGGCAGGCGGCTCCGCCGTGAGCGGCATCTACGTGCAGCCAGACTTTATGCCGCTGGCACACTGCTGCGATGTCCGCCAGCGGATCAAAAGCCCCGATCGGCGTGGCGCAGGAACAGCTCGAAACCGCGATCACGGTTCGACTTTGGGCCTTCAATGATGTCAGCAGTTCGTCGAGTCGTTGCGGGTCCATCTGGCGTTTGGAATTCAGCGGCGCGCGGACGACGTTCTTCGTTCCGATGCCGAGAACTCCCGCCGCGCGCGAGACGCTGTAGTGAGCATCGTGATGAGCGACCAGCACCACGTTGCGGTCGCCGATGCCGCGTTCCCAGGCGTCACCCAAGGCGACGTTGCGCGCGGTGAGTAACCCCGTCAGGTTCCCCAATGAGCCTCCGTGGGTGACGAACCCCGCGAAAGAGTCTTCTGGCCAGCCGATGCTTTCGCCGAGGCGTTGCACGAGGGCACGCTCGACCGCCGTAGCCCAGGGACTCATCTCGTAGATGGCCATCACCTGATTGGTGACCGATCCGACGGCGTCAAACCAACCGGCAACCGGAACCGGTGCGGGCACTTGATGGCCGATGTAGCGCGGATCGTGCAGGTTGTGTCCGTGCGACAGCATCTCGTTGACGAGTGCTTCGAAACGCGCCGTGACGTTGCCTTGCGAGTGCGGTCCCGCGTTCACCTGCTCGTCCAGCGGCATCCCGGCCTGGTGGATGTAGTCGAGCGGCTCCCCCCAATTCAGCACGCGACCTTCTGAATGCTGCACAGTACTCAGGTGCTGGCTCAGTTGGTCCGCCAGTTGATGGCCGAGGTCACGCAGCAGGTTGGGGCTGAACGCTGCGCGGATTCGAGCCAGGCGGGCAGTGTCGTGGGACGCGGTTGTTGAGGTTGTGTCGTTGGTCATGGACGCGTGTGAGTTCAATCAAAGAGCGGCCGAAGCCGCCGGATGAGTTGGGAAACAGCGAAAAAGCTTATGTCGACAGCGGGCAACTTTCCGACAGACAGGCTTTCCGGACAAAGCTTTCCTCGCATCAAGTGCCTGGAGAAGTTAAAGGAGAGTTCTGCACGAAGCATCCCACCTTAATCGCCCCTCGAGCTGATCCATGCGGTTCTTTCGATCGATTCTAAGTCTACTGACAATTCTTGCCTGTTCGTCGTTCGCCTCAGCGGATGATCGTGAGCAGTTCTTTGAAACGAAGATTCGCCCGGTACTCGCTACCAAGTGCTTCAAGTGCCACGGTGGTGAGAAGGTCAGCGGCAATCTGCGTGTGGATTCTCTGGAGTCGTTCCTCAAGGGTGGCGACACGGGGCCGACGTTGGTCGCAAACAAGCCCGCCGAGAGCCTGCTGATCCGCGCGCTGAGTCACGAGGACAACGACATTCAGATGCCGCCGGACAAGCCGCTGCCGAAGCCGGTTGTCGACGACTTTCGCAGGTGGATCGCAGACGGCGCCTTCTGGCCGAAGGGTGCTCAACCCGGTGCTGGTAAGTTTGAGTCAGAACGGCACTGGGCCTTCCGCCCAGTGGTCGTATCGCCTGCGCCGCTTGTGAAGAACTCAGCTTGGCCGCGCGGCGAAGTCGATCAGTTCATCCTCGCCAAACTGGAAGCCACCGGATTGGCTCCGTCTGGGCAAACGGATCGCGCGACTCTGATTCGCCGCCTGAAGCTGGATCTGCTGGGACTGCCGCCGACTTATGAAGAGACGCGTGAGTTTGTCGAGGACACTCGGCCGGATGCGTACGAACTCGTCGTCGAGCGTTTTCTGGACTCGCCGCATTACGGTGAACGCTGGGGACGTCATTGGCTCGACATCGCGCGATACGCAGACACCAAAGGCTATGTGTTTCAAGAGGAACGCAAGTACGCGTTCGCTTATACCTATCGGGACTGGGTCATCCGCAGCCTCAATGCTGATTTGCCCTATGACGAATTTGTGCGCCGCCAGATTGCCGCCGACGCGTTGGTGAAGGATGGTCTTGATCAGAGCGAGCAAGCCGCGCTGGGGTTTCTCACCTTGGGCCGGCGGTTTCTGAACAATCAGAACGACATCATCGACGACCGGTTGGACGTGACGATTCGCGGTACGATGGCACTGACGATCGCCTGTGCTCGCTGCCACGATCACAAATTCGACCCGATTCCCGCAGCCGACTACTACTCGTTGCACGGCGTCTTCGCGAGTTCTCAGGAACCGAAGGATCTGCCGAACGCGATGGTGATCCAGGACAAAGAGAAGCCGCACAACTCGCGCATCTTGCTGCGTGGTCAGCCAGGCAACAACGGCCCGGAAGTTCCCCGCCAGTTCCTGCAGGTGGTGGCGGGACCAGATCGCAAGCCGTTCACTCAGGGCAGTGGTCGCTTGGAACTCTCGCAGGCGATTACCAGTCCCGACAATCCGCTGACGGCGCGTGTGATTGTGAATCGCCTGTGGCGCGAGCACTTTCATCAACCGCTGGTGCGCTCTACCAGTGACTTCGGATTGCGCTGCGAGCCGCCTTCACATCCTGAGTTGCTGGACAACCTCGCGGCCCGGTTTGTCGCTTCTGGCTGGTCGTTGAAGTGGTTGCATCGCGAACTGGTTCTCTCGGCGACCTATCAGCAGTCCAGTCAGGATGATCCCGCCAAGCGCGCCGTGGATTCGGAGAACCGTCTGCTGTGGCGTATGAATCGAGGCCGCTTGAACCTCGAAGCGATGCGCGATTCCATCCTCGCGGCGGCCGGCTCACTGGATGAGACCTTCAACGGCCCCAGTGTCGAGATCGCGACCGGAACGGCATCGCGTCGTCGCACGATCTACGGGTTCGTCGATCGCCAGAACCTGCCGGGCTTCTTCCGCACGTTCGATTTCGCCAGCCCGGATACTCATAACCCCGGCCGCTTCGAGACGACGGTGCCGCAGCAGACTCTTTATCTCCGCAACAGTCCGTTCGTGGCTGCCGAGGTCACGCGTCTGGCCAACTCGCTGCCGGACGCATCCGATTCTGAACGCGTCCGAGCTTTGTATCACGAGATCTTCGCGCGTGATCCGGGACCGGATGAACTCGCGCTGGCGCTGGAGTTTGTCTCCGTGCCGACGCCGGTGAGTGCTCCTGCTTCAACCGTATGGTCCTATGGTCATGGCCATTTCAACGAGGGCACTGGAAAGCTGGATTCATTCACGGCGCTGTCGAGCTTCATCAATCAGATGTGGCGCGGCGGCAGCGAACTGCCGGATCCGCAGATTGGCTGGGCCATGTGGCATGCCAACGGCGGACATCCGGGGAATTCTCAGCACGCGGTCGTTCTTCGTTGGACCGCGCCGCGTGCCATGACCATTAAGGTGACAGGATCGTTGCACCATCCGTCCAATGAAGGAGACGGCGTGCGGGCCTTCGTCTCATCCAGTCGGTCGGGGCAAGTTGCGGCGTGGAAAGCCAGGAACAACCGCACGGGGACGCGCAAAGATGGCATCGCGGTTGAGGCCGGTGACACCATCGACTTCGTTGTGGACTGCGGCGAGAACGAAAACAACGACTCGTTCAGTTGGGCTCCGGTGATCGAAGATCAAAGCAATCCGTCCGCTCGCTGGTCCTCCGCCCAACAATTCCGAGGCCCCGCCGCACGCGCGCTGGATTCGTGGGCTCAACTCGCCCAAGTGCTGCTGCTATCGAACGAGTTTCAGTTCGTGGACTGACGAAATGCGGACGGGCAGCTTTTCAGTTGTCCCATTCGCAGACGAACCAGATGCGGCCGCCGGCAAACCAGTCGTTGTAGGCTCTGCCGGTCTTGTTGTACGCGATGTGATGCTCCGCGTATTTGTTCTCAGCGTCTAAGAGCGAGTCTGGGACGCGAACAGTCGTGATTGGCTTGCCGTTGACCCACAGCCAGGTTCCCTCGGTCTCTTCGTCGGTTGCACCGATCCAGACGGATTCCCCGGTCGTGTCGTCCATCAGATTGCGGACGAAACGTTCTTCCTGAGGCGTCTCCATACAGACCAGATGCCCGCCGAGTTCCTCACAGCGCCGCTTCGCGACATGCCATGTGACGCGATCCGGGATCACCGCATAAGTGTGATTGCCGAACCGTTGAGCGTCTTTCGGCTTCTTCTTGACCTTGAGTGGCGCAGCATCGGGATCGGTCTCGATCTTTTCGATCGCCTGCTTTAGCGCGCTGGCACCGTCGAAATTACCGGCTTTGGTCGCGCTGGCCAGTTCGGCCTGATACACCTTGAGTCGATCGGTATGCGCCTTGCGCTTCGCGTCCAGAAAAGCATTCTCCGCTTTGATGACAGCCGCCTCGTAAGCAGTGTCGGCCTGCTTGGTCGCCACGTTTTGAGGTGGCTCGGCATGGGATGCGATGGTTAGTGCGCTCCAGGCAACCAGCAGCGTAAGAAGTCGAGGCATGAATGGGTCTTTCATCAAGCGAGCGGTTACTAACGACACCGAACCTGCCACTCGTCTGCGCGATGAGGCAGCACGCGACGGCCATAAATTGCCGAGGCCATAGCTGCTTGTCAATCAGCCGACATTCGTGCGCATCAAAAAGAATGCGGCGCCAGTGAAGCCCAGTGAGAGGGCTTCGCTGACGCCGCTGCGATGTGAATTCGATTGGCAGTGGTTAGCTCTATGGCTTTTTGAATTCAGAGTAAGTGTCTTCGATCGTCTTCCTGAGATCGTTCCAGGTGGTTTCCATTCCGGCTTTGAACGTCGCCCAGGCATCGGAACTGTCGGAGCGGAACTCTCTCAATTTGACCTTGGCTTCACGCTGTTGACGTTCGCATTCCGCGAGTTGCAGTTCCAGCTTGGCGCGAGCCTCGTGTTGTGCTTCCCGGATGCGCGATCGCAGATCGTCGATGGTCAGTGCGAGCTGATCAAAGCGGTCGTTCAATGTTTTGCGAGTGCCTTCGTTATTATCAGTTGGTTGCATGACAGATCCTTTCGAAGTGACCTGTGAATGTCGGAGGTTGGCCCGTTAACGCATCAGTTTGGCGTCTTCCGGACTTTGGCCAATGAGGTAGTAAAGGATCATTCCGAGCACCGGCAGCAGAATGATCAGCAGTGTCCAGAGGACCTTGTGTCCGGTGGAGCCGCGCCCCATGAGCACAGAGGCAATTGCGACGACGTCAAGTACCAGCACCAGGGCAGTGATGAGGTCTCCGCGTGAGATGTCGATATCTGCGATGAGATTGATCATGGCTTGGTAACTCCTGTGATACACGGGATGGCCCGCGTTACCTTGGAACTGGTTTTCATCTGGCTCGTCGTAACGCTGAGCGAGATGGCAGTTTTCGTTACGGCGAGGCGCGCAGGCTCTGTTGAAGAATTCTGCATGCGAATCGCATAAATCGCCGGGAATCGAGCGCAGTTTGCAACGCTCAATTCTGCCACGCGGCGCGTCGATTTGCCCCGGCAGGTTTTGCGGTTCACCCCAAACTGGCGAAGCCGGTGATAAGCTCTTGCGCGGTGGGGCTGAAGAGCTTTAATGCCGCAAACTTTTTGCTCATGCAGAATGCCATCTGCGTCCCTGATCAATCGCAACGCTTTGCGATGCAGCGACTGCCTATGCTTCCGGCAGCTCGTCCGAGTCTGTGGCCAGTTCGAGGTCGTCGTCCGACAAGTCTTCGAAGTCCTTGATCTCGGCTGACGAGTTTTCGTCGCCAGACTCGCCCGGATGATCGATGAGGTAGTCCGAGGGATTCTCGGAATCGATCTCGTCGGCGAGGTCGTGAGTACCTCGGAAGCCGGTGTCGTCCTTGGCACGGAAGTAGAGCTTGATGGGCACTTCCGAGAATGGCAGTTCCTGCTGCAGCACGCCGAGCAGATATCGCTTCCAGGATGGTTCAAAGATGCCTGGTTCGTTGACCTTCAAGACGATCGTTGGCGGGCAAGTGGCGACCTGAGTCGCATAGTAAATGCGCGGGACCTTGTTCTGTCTGACCGGCGGATTGTTCCGCACGACGGCGTCATGAATGATGCGATTCAGGCGGCCCGTCGCGACTCGCATGTGAGTCTGTTTGAAGAGGTTCTGCGCCAGGTTGATAATCTTGCGGATGTTCTTCTTGTCTTTGGCTGTGATGAACGCGATCGGGGCATGGCGGATCGATGCGAACTCGTTGAGGAGATAATTCCCCCAACGCTCCATGGTCATGCCCTTTTCCATGGCCATGTCCCACTTGTTGACCACGAAAATGCAGGGCTTGTAGTTCGCCACGATTTCTTCAACGAGTTGCTTATCAACTCGTGAGATCGTCTCTTCGGCGTTGAAGAACATGAACACCACATCCGCCCGGCGGATGCTGCGCTGAGCACGGACCAGGCCGTAGAACTCAACGTCGTTGGCAAGACTCTTCTTCTTGCGCACGCCCGGTGTATCAATCGCGATCAGCGCCTTGCCGTCGACGTCGAAGCGAATATCGATGCAGTCGCGTGTCGTGCCCGCCACTTCGCTGACGATGACTCGCTCTTCGTTGGCCAGCGCGTTCAGGAAGGTGCTCTTGCCGACGTTGCGGCGACCGACGATCGCCATTTTCAGTTCGGCGTCCTGCGCGAGTTCAAAACCCTCTTCGCTCTCGTCGTCCTGTGGTGGGGGCAAGTGCTGACGAATGGCCTCCAGCAGCAGGTCCCGATTGCGGTTGCTCTTCACGCTGGTGCGGACGACGTTGTCACCGATCAGCTTCAGGAATTCGAAGGACTCGTCATCGACCTTCTGCGAATCGCACTTGTTGATGACCAGAAACTTGGGCTTGTCCATGCGCCGCAGCTTTTCGGCCACGAAGCTGTCGAGCGGAGTGACGCCTGCCTTGCCGTCGACGACGAATAGAATCAGGTCAGCCTGCTGGAGCCCGAGTTCAATCTGGTCCTCGATCTGATCGCTGAGGTCGTCGCTGTCGACGATGCCGATTCCGCCCGTGTCGATGATCTCGTAATAGCGGTCTTCGTCGTGGATCAGGTAGAACATGCGGTCGCGCGTCGTTCCCGCCAAGCTATCCACGACCGCAATCATGCGCCCCGCGAGCCAGTTAAAAATCGAACTCTTGCCCACATTGGGGCGACCAACAATAGCGACACGCGGAAGGGACATGGCGGACTCAAAGTGAACGAAAAAGTTGCAATGCCCCGTATGATAGAGATTTTTGGGCAGTGTTGTAGGAACTCTTTACGGCGTGGGCGGTTTCACGCAGATGCGTCTGACGCTGCTAAGCGGTTTCAGGCAAACTGGATGCGTCAAATGGCGGTCTGGCCGAATGTTCTTCGGGTTTAAGGCTGCTCGACCATTGAGAAATGCCGAGACACATTGTCAGACTGTTTCGTTCAACCTGTTTTGGTTCCAGTACTTCGGCAATGCACCGCCGAGTTGCACCATGTCCCAATCTCACCAACGCCGTCGCGCCTGGGCTGCCTCATTGGGCGGTCACCTGGCGGTGTTGTTGGCACTGGGGCTGGCTTCGGGCGAGGTCCATGTCGGAGGGCATCGTGCGTCGAATGTGTCGTTTGACCCGCAGGCAGTTGCGACGTTGAGTGACTCGGACTCCGATTCAACCGCGATCGTGGCTGGCTCTGACGCAACCGAGCAGCTTCCGATCGAAGCGACTTTTGCGGGCAACTCCGAGCCGCAGCCGGAATTGACGCCGGAGACGCCCTTGGTCGGCGACCTCGTCAGGCAGCAATTGGACCGGGCTCAGCGCGAAGCCGATGCGCAGTCCGCAGACAAGAAGCTGAGCGACCTCGAAGCCGCCGCGAAGAAACTGGCGGTCATCTCCAACGAAAAATCTGTCGACGCCATCTCTCAGACGTTGAACAAGGCGTTGAATGTTCCAGCACCGCCGGAAGTTGACTCAGCGAAACCCGCGAAGTTCGACATCAGCTCCGCTCAGATCGTCGATGTGCGGGAAGAAACCCGAAACGACAAACTCCACTATTTCGCCCTGATGGAAGACCGGCACAAGCTGCAGGAAGAGGTCGAAGTCGACGCGGACACCGGGCAGCAACTGGCGAAGACATTCGGGCTCATCAAGAAGTTTCCTCTGCTGGAATCCGTCTACCGCAAGACCGTGATAGGGCTGCTCAACAAGATGCTGGCGGACCAGTCAAACGCCCGCAGCAAGCCAAAGACGCTGGCGACTCCGGAATCGAAACCTGAGGAATGACGATCCGGCCCGGATGCGAAATCTGAAAGTGGTGGCTCGAAGGCAGGCAGGCTGCCGAATATCTTTCAACCTTCGCACCGTGAGCCCCATCGTTGGTGTCTGGTGCCGGGTGGCCTGATTCAAATGACTTCGAGCGGATCGCTTCCGAGGATTCTGTCATGCGTTTTACGAAGATGCACGGTGCGGGCAATGACTACGTCTACATCAACTGCTTCGAGCCCGTGCAGCTTGGTGACATTCCGAAGCTGGCCATCGCCATGAGCGATCGGCATTTCGGTGTGGGCGGTGACGGTATTGTTTTGATTTGTCCGTCCGAGAAGGCTGATGCCCGCATGCGTATGTTCAATGCGGATGGCAGCGAATCGGAAATGTGCGGTAACGCGATTCGGTGCGTCGCGAAGTACGTCTACGATCATGGCATCTGCCGCAAGGATTCGCTGACGATTGAGACCGGTCGCGGGGTGCTGGCGCTCCAGCTTTTCGTGAGCGGCGGCAAGGTGGAACGCGTGCGAGTGAACATGTCGCATCCGATCCTGAAGAGTGCGGACATTCCGACGACGCTGCCGGGAGATCCGCCGATCAAGGCTCCGTTGGAAGTCGCGGGGCGGCAACTCGCGGTAACCTGTGTGTCGATGGGCAATCCTCACTGCGTCACGTTCGTTGACGATGTGACGGATGACTGGGTGCTGAACGTGGGGCCCAAGATCGAACTTCATCCGGCCTTTCCACGGCGAGTGAACGCCGAGTTCATCAAAGTTGTGTCACCGCGTGAGACCATCATGCGTGTCTGGGAGCGCGGGTCGGGCGAAACTTGGGCTTGTGGAACGGGCGCCTGTGCGTCGGTCGTGGCGGGCGTGCTGGCGGGTGTCAACGAGCGAAAAGTGACGGTCCATCTGCGCGGTGGTGATCTGGAAATTGAATGGGCAGACTCGGACGAAGTCTTCATGACGGGACCTGCGACCGAAGTCTTCAGCGGCGAATGGCTGGCTCCCGTGGCTTGAAGCGGCGAAGCTCTTCTTCACAGATTGCCAACTCGGGCTAGAATTCCGGGCCTGCGTCTATGGTTGCGGCGAGTCGCTTGCTAAGAGAATCGCCGGGGCCGATTGAGTGCCTCGCTTTCAGCGAAAGGACTGTTGATGCGAGATGATCTCGAGAAACGAATCTTCGAAAAGCCGGGCGATGTGAAGCGCCATCAAGAGTACGCCGCAGAACTCAAGCAGGCCGGAGATCCTCGGGGCGAGTTCATCGAGTTGCAGATCCAGTTGGAAGAGAAGGGGCTCGAGCCAGATCGCAAGCACGAACTGGAACGCCGCGAGCGCAGTCTGCTGGCGGCACATGGTCGAACCTGGCTGGGCGATCTGGCTGACTACGTCCTGATGAAGGGCAAGTATCAGGAGAAGCCCGGCTGCAAGATCTGGTTCAAGCGCGGCTGGGTGGAAGGGCTGCAGTTAGACGAACTGAACCTCAAGATTGCCAACATCCTCTTGAAGACTCCGCAGATGCAATTGCTGCGGCGGTTGGTTCTCACCGAAGCATTGAATGCCACGTGCGATTATCTGCACGAGTGGGGCTTATTGGAAAAGATCAAGGATCTGGATCTCAGCTATGGGCGTATCACCGACAAAGGTGCGATGACCCTGGCTGGTGACAAGTCGATCAAGAAGTTGGAAGTGCTCGACATGACCGGCAATCAGCTGACGGAAGCCGGTATTGCCGCCATCAAGAAAGCCTTTCCCAAAGTCATGGTGGAGGACCAGAACCCGCTGGCAGTGACTCGGCCCGCGGATAGTGCCGCTGACGAGCCCGAGACAGGCGACGAAGAAGAGTAGGCCGGACAATCTGTCCGGCTGTCGGACAGGATTGTCCGACCTACAACAGACCCGTTATCCAAGCGTGACTGGTGAACTACGACGCTTCGCGGAATCTGAGCGTTGGCTTCTCGACCGTCACGAGCGTGCTGGGCGGAATCTGCTTGCTCATCACGGTCACACCGGCACCGATCATCGAGTTCGCACCAACGACCGTGTCACCGCCGAGCACCGACGCGTTGGAGTAGATCACCACACCGCGTTCGATCGTGGGGTGCCGCTTGCTGCCGCGGATGATGTTGCCGTCTGCGTCACGCGGGAAGTTGACCGCTCCGAGTGTCACACCCTGATACAGTGTCACATGCTCGGCGATTTCGCAGGTCTCGCCAATCACCACTCCCGTTCCGTGATCGATGAAGAAGTACGGACCGATGGTCGCGCCCGGATGAATGTCGATGCCCGTCCGGCTGTGAGCAAACTCCGTCATCATGCGCGGAATCAGCGGGACTTTCAGCAGGTGCAGTTCGTGAGCGATGCGATAGGTGGTAATGGCTTCGAGGCCCGGATAGCAGAAGATGATTTCATCCGGAGCTTTCGACGCCGGGTCTCCGTCGTGAGCAGCTTGTACGTCACGGGCGAGATTGTGCCGGACGTCCGGCAGGCTTTCGAGAAAGCGGATGGCGAGTTCTTGAGCCGCTGCTTCGAAGTCTTCGACGCTCCGGCATTCGGTGCGCTGGGCACCGACCTCGGCACCGTACCGCAACGCTCGGGCGATTTGTTCGGTCAACTGGTCATGAACAGCGTCAATCAAGTCACCCACGTAGTAGACGACGTTGTCGAGGTTCAGGTTCTGCCGACGGCGGTAGCCCGGAAACAGGACCTCTTTGAGGTCATCCAGAATGGCGATAACCGCCTGTGTGCTGGGTAGGGGGCAATGGCCGAGATGATTGATGGTCGCGATATCGCGGTAGGATTCCAGCAGTCGTTCAGTCAGTTGCGGTAAACGAGCCCGTAGCGACAAATCAGTAGCCATTCACGACTCCTTCCCAAAAGTGCCCACGCTCGAAATCTAGACCAAAACTTCGATCGTGAGGATCGGACAGCGGCCCGGAAGATTCACGACGCATGCGGAACCGGCTCAATCCAGGGACTAAGCCGGTCCGGTACACACGCCGACATCCGCCAGGGGACGCCAGAGGAATCGTGAACGACGATTTGATGAACGGTTCATAAGCAACTCAGAAACCAGGCGTGGCGCTCGCCGTGAGGGTTCTCACGCAGGCCACCAAATCTTGCGTCGCAACATCGCTCACAAGTAGCGGTCGTCACGATCGGCCCATCCACGATTCAAGTTGAACGATTCTTACAACCGGATCGCGGTGCTGCGCCAGAAGATTAGGTCGAACCGGCAAACTTTGCCTGACAAGTACGTTTCCGGCCAAGCGAGTGCGAGTTTGGGATTTGGGCGTTTCTACCAGAGCGAGACTCGTCGACTATTCAGATTCGCGGAGAACTTGTGAGCGCGAGTCGTGAGACGAAGCCCATTGCTGCTCCTTCAGCGTAAATGTCTGTTTGCACCGAGATTTACCGAAAAAGTGCGACAAATCTGGACTGTCGGCATCTCACCCGGTCACGAAGTTGGCAAACTCCGGATGGGTTGCTGTTGGTCTCGGAAAGCGATCGCTAACCTCTGGTGCCCTTTGCTGGCAGGTGCCTCGTTTCAGCCTCGAAATCTGTTCTGATAGCACAATGAAGATTCGGAAATTGCTCGTCGCGAATCGTTCGGAAATTGCGATTCGCGTTCTGCGGTCAGCCTTTGAACTCGGAGTTAAAACGGTTGCGATCTACGCGCACGAGGACCGTTTTGCGCTCCATCGCTTCAAAGCGGACGAGGCTTACGAGGTTGGCAAGACGGGCGAGCCGATTCGGTCGTACCTCGACATTCCGGGCATTGTGGCGATCGCCAAAAAGGCGGGCGTTGACGCGATTCATCCCGGCTACGGGTTCCTGTCCGAGAATCCGGCTTTCGCGAAAGCCGTGCGCGAAGCAGGGATCGAGTTTGTCGGCCCGACGGTCGATGTGCTGCACCAATTGGGTGACAAGACGGCCGCACGTGAAATAGCTCGACAAGCCGGCGTACCGATTCTCGGCGGCAGTGCGAAAGCCATCGAGAGCCCCGATCAGGGGTTGGCCACGGCCAAGAAGCTCGGCTTCCCGATCATCCTGAAGGCGGCTCATGGTGGCGGCGGTCGCGGCATGCGCGTGGTGCGGACGGAAGAAGAGTTCAAGCCATCGTTTGAACAAGCTCAGCGCGAGTCACTTTCAGCGTTTGGCAGTCCCGACATCTTCATCGAGAAGTTCATTTCGCGAGCGCGCCATATTGAGGTGCAGTTGCTCGGTGACAAGCACGGGCACCTGGTGCACCTCTTCGAGCGTGATTGTTCGGTGCAGCGTCGACACCAGAAGGTGGTGGAAATTGCTCCCGCTCCGAATCTCGATCGCGGCGTGCGCGATGCGCTGTGCGATGCGGCGATCAAGATCGGCAAGATGGTCGATTACACGCACGCGGGAACGGTCGAGTTCCTCGTGGATGCCGACACCAACGAGTATTACTTCATCGAAGTCAATCCGCGTATTCAGGTCGAGCACACGGTGACCGAAGAAGTCACCGGTATCGACATCGTTAAGGCACAGATTCTGGTTGCTCAGGGCGAGCATCTCAGCAACGAACTGATCGGTATCGACAGTCAGGCATCGGTGGCCACGAGTGGCTTCGCGCTGCAGTGCCGTTTGACGACGGAAGATCCGACCAACAACTTCCTGCCAGACTACGGCCGCATCACGCACTATCGCTCGGCGAGCGGCATGGGCATTCGTCTGGATGCTGGCACCGCATTCTCGGGAGCGATGGTCTACCCGTTCTATGACTCGCTGCTCGTGAAAGTGTCTGCTCGCGGTCGTCGGTTTATTGACGCTGTCCGACGAATGGAACGCTGCCTGTCTGAGTTCCGCGTCCGCGGCGTGAAAACCAACATTCCGTTCCTGCAGAAGCTGCTGAAGCATCCAACCTTCATCGACGGGCAATGCACGACGCGCTTCATTGATGAGAACCGTGAACTCCTGGTGCAGGTCGCGCCGCGCAAGAACCGGGCACAAAAGCTCTTGTCGTTCGTCGGCGACGTGATTGTGAACGGCAACTCGCTGGTCGCGGATCGCGAACCAGCGAAGCGCCGCGAACCGGCTCCGCTGCCAGAATACAACCGCAACGCCGCTCGGCCGGAAGGCACGCGCGACATCTTGCTGAAGCTCGGTCCGAAGAACTTTGCCGACTGGGTACGTCAGCAGGATCGACTACTCATCACCGATACGACGTTCCGCGATGCTCACCAGTCGTTGCTGGCAACTCGAGTGCGCACGAAGGATCTCGTAGATGTTTGTGAGGCGTATTCGCATCTGGCACCGCAGCTGTTTTCGTTGGAGAACTGGGGCGGAGCGACCTTCGACACCTCGATGCGGTTTCTCAAGGAATGTCCTTGGAATCGACTCGCTGAGATGCGCGAGAAGGCGCCGAACATCCTGTTCCAGATGCTGCTGCGAGCCTCCAACGCCGTTGGTTACACGAACTATCCGGACAACGTGGTTCGCGAGTTCGTGAAGGAATCCGTGAGCGCGGGCATGGACGTCTTCCGCATCTTCGACGCCCTGAACTGGGTGCCGAACATGCAGGTCGCGATGGAAGCTGTGCTGGATACCAACAAGGGCATCTGCGAACCCGCGATTTGCTACACCGGCGATATCCTCAATCCGAATCGCACCAAGTACGACCTCAAGTATTATGTCGAGTTGGCCAAACAACTCGAAAAGATGGGTGCGCACATTCTGGCCATCAAGGATATGGCAGGTTTGTGCAAGCCGGCTGCCGCGCGGTTGCTGGTCAAGACTTTGAAGGAAGAGATTGGCATTCCGATTCACTTTCACACGCACGACACGGCCGGCACTCAGGTCGCGGCGATTCTCGCTGCGGCCGAAGTGGGGCTCGACATTGCCGACGCCGCCATGGCGCCGCTGTCTGGCGGAACGTCGCAAGTGAATCTCAACACGCTCAGTGAAGCTGTACGATTTACGCCGCGTCCGACTGGATTGGAGTCAGAGCATCTCGATTCCATCGCGGACTACTGGAGCGCGGTGCGTGAGTTCTACTCGCCGTTTGAAAGCCTGGTGCTGCCCGGTACTGCCGACCTCTACAACCACGAAATGCCGGGTGGCCAGTACACGAATCTGTACGAGCAAGCTCGGGCGCTGGGGCTGGCCCCCAAGTGGCGTCAGATCTGTCATGCGTACGCAGAAGTGAATCAGATGTTTGGCGACATCGTGAAGGTGACGCCGACCTCAAAGGCCGTGGGCGACATGGCCTTGTTCATGGTAGCGAACGATCTGACGGCCGATGCGATTCTCAATGGCGAACGCGATTTCTCCTACCCGGCGTCTGTTGTCGACCTCATCAGCGGTGCGATGGGTTTCCCGCCAGGGGGCTTCCCCGAGCAAGTGAAGCTGCGAGTTCTGAAAGGGAAGCCAGGCTTCTCGGGACGTCCGGGCGAGTCGCTGCCTCCGGCTGATTTCGATGCGGAGAAAGAGAAGCTCAAGAAGACTTTGGGCACCGAGCCGACTCACCAGCAAGTGTTGTCGTCAGTGCTCTATCCGCGCGTCTTCGAAGACTTCGCCAAGCACACGCTGGAGTACAGCGACACCAGCACGTTGCCAACGCCGGTGTTCTTCTACGGCATGCAACAGGGTGAAGAGATTGCCGTTGATATCGAAGCCGGCAAGACGCTCATTATCCGGTTCCTGACGAAGGGCATCCCGCATGCGGATGGTCGTCGATCGGTGTTCTTCGAACTCAACGGCCAGCCGCGCGACGTGTTGATTCTGGACCGTGCTCAGGAACCGAAGACCCCGCGTAACCTCAAGGCCGATGCCGACAATCCGAAGCATGTGGCGGCGCAGATGCCCGGCATGGTCGTGAACGTGGCGGTGCAAGTCGGGGCGAAGGTCACCAAGGGCCAGAAGCTGATGTCGCTCGAAGCTATGAAGATGGAAACCACCGTCTGCGCCGACCGAGACGGCGTTGTTGCCGAGATCCTCGTAAAGACCGGTAACCAAGTCGAAACCGGCGACCTATTGATCACGCTGGAGTAGCCCATCGGGGAACTGCGATCGTGGCGGACGCGTCTCGCGTCCGTACGCTGCAGATCCTGATTGTGAGCATCGTGGGATGTCTGTCGTAGTAGTCTGTAGCATGGACGCCCCGTCCGTGCTGCAGCCATTACGCACGGACGGTGCGTCCATGCTACGGATCATCGGTGCCTTGGGCCACGAGGTCTCCGCAAGCTCGCGGGTCTGGCAGGCGTGGCTATATTACTGGTCACTTCAACTCTGGTGAACCAGTCCACTCACGATGGGATGGCCCGCATGTCTGCATATCTGGCTGAGTTTCTGGGGACCGCGATCCTGGTGCTGCTCGGAAACGGCGTGGTTGCCAATGTCCTGCTGGAGAAAACCAAAGGTCACGGCGCCGGCTGGATTGTGATTACTGCCGGCTGGGCCTTTGCCGTGTTCGTTGGAGTCGCGGGCGTCAATGAATTCAGCGGCGCGCATCTCAACTCAGCGGTCACAATCGGGCTGGTTGCAGCCGGTAAGTTTGCCGCCGCGAAGGCACCGGGATATCTCGCCGCTCAACTGTCAGGAGCTTTTTTGGGCGCTGTCTTGGTCTATTTGTTTTATCAGGACCACTACGACGCCACGTCTGATCCGGACCTCAAGCTGGCAACGTTTTGCACGAGTCCCAACATTCGAAACTTACCTCGCAACTTTTTTTGCGAAGCACTGGGGACGTTCGTGTTGATGATCACGGTCCTGTTGTTCGTCTCTCCCACATTTCAAATGGACAATGCGGACGCCAATTCCAAGGTCCAAGTTGGACTTGGTTCGATCGGAGCGGCGCAAGTCGGGCTGCTGGTGTTCGCTATTGGTCTCTCATTGGGAGGCACGACGGGTTACGCCATTAATCCTGTGCGTGACCTTGGCCCGCGTTTGGCTCATGCGCTGTTGCCGATCAAAGGGAAACGCGACGCTGATTGGGGATATGCCGCCATTCCGGTACTGGGACCAATCGTCGGTGCCATCGCTGCGGCTCTCGTCTATCGCCTGATGGTCCCCGCAGCTTAGGCGGACGTGTGCCCGCGATTGGGTTCACTGCCCCGTTGTCGCCTTAGAGACCAGTCTTCAAGTATTCAGAATGAGTGACCTCGCTATGAAACGACGCACTTTCATTCAGAGCGGATTGATCGCGGCGTTAGGCACACCGTTGCTCGCAGCGCTGCGACAGGATCGTTTAGACGCCGCAGCGGAGGTGCTGGCTCGCTCCACTGCCCAAGGCCAGGTAGCCGCCGCCGTGTTGCACGTGAGCCAGGGGCCAACGTCATTCACGCGAGCATTCGGGAAAGCTCGTGATGAGCATGCGAAGTTCCTGCTCGGGTCGATTTCAAAGCCCATCGCGATGACGGCGCTGATGACGCTCTATGACAAGGGGGCGTTCAAGCTCGACGACCCGCTGAAGAAGTTCCTGCCAAAATTCACCGGTGAAGGACGTGATGGAGTCACGCTGCGGCATCTGCTGTCTCACGTTTCGGGGCTGCCTGATCAGTTGCCTGAGAACGATGTGCTGCGAAAGAAGCATGCGCCACTATCTGAATTTGTCGAGCATGCCATTCGCACGCCGCTGAGCTTCGCTCCGGGTTCGAAGTATCAGTATTCGAGCATGGCCATCTTGCTGGCGGCGCACGTGGCCGAGCTGCTCAGCAATACCGATATTCTGACCCTCGTTGATCGAACCGTCTTTCAACCGCTCGGAATGAAGCATTCGGCTCAAGGCCTGGGCCGATTCAAACTTGAAGACTTTGTTCCCGCGCAAACGGAGTTCGCTGCGGTTGAAGCCGGAGGTGGCGATCCGACGGCCAAGGAGTGGGATTGGAACAGCCCGTATTGGCGAAAGCTCGGAGCGCCGTGGGGAGGCACACATGCATCCGCGCCCGACATCGCGAGTTTCCTCGGCGAGTTTCTTTTCCAGAAAGGAGTCGTGGTGAAACCGGAAACGGCTCGACTGATGACGACCAACCATAATCCGCCCGGGGAAACTCAACGCGGGCTGGGACTGAACGTTGGCAAGGCTGCCGGAAACGCAGGTTGCTCGGAGAAGACTTTCGGCCATACGGGGTCGACGGGCACGATCGCCTGGGCCGACCCTGTCAGTGGAACAATCTGCGTGGTGCTGACGTCGCTGCCAGCGCGTGCCGTTAAACCACATCCGCGAGACCTCGCCGCCGATAAAGTCGCAGCAGCAGTCACATAGTCAGAACTATTTCTCACGCGAAGGCGCGGAGCCGCGAAGGAACTTTCCGTTACCGAATACCAATCATGTGCAGCCACTGCAGAGCGTCTTCCGGCCAAGCCTTGGCCTCTTTGGTGCAACGCAGGCCATAGCCGTGGCCGCCGGTGGGGTAGAGCTTGAACTCGTGGGCCACTTTGGCTTCGTCGAGTGCCGCATGATAGACCTTGCTGCCGGTGACGTGAGTTTTGTCGTCCTCGCTGTGCACGATCAGCGTAGCTGGAATGCTGGCCTTCAAATTGAGATTCGACGCCACCTGTCCGTTCTTGTCATCCAGATAGGCCGGATAAACCAGGACTGCGAAATCCGGACGGCAGCTCTTCTGGTCAACCGAGTCAATGACCGGATAGGACCGCGAATCGAAGAGCGTGCTAGATCTCGCGGCAAGATTGCCACCGGCCGAGAAACCGATGACTCCCAGTCGCTTGGGATCAATGTTCCAGTCGGCTGCGTGCTCACGAGTGAGACTTAAGGCGCGCTGGATGTCCTGCAGAGCACCGTCGCGGTTATTGGGAGTGCGATATTTCAAGACCAACGCACTGATGCCGTTGGAATTCAGCCACGCTGCGATCTCCGTGCCCTCCTTGTCGTAGACCACATAGCTGTAGCCGCCGCCAGGGCAGACGATCATCGCCGGTGCGGGCGCATCCTTCTTCGGTGCTGGGAACACCGTCAGGGTAGGGCGGCTGATGTTGGTGATTCGCTGAAATCCATCGCCCTTGGATGGGACGTCCGCTTCTGATTCCTTCGCTCCTCGCCCCGGCATCTTCCCGTTTGGCCACACGTTCACAATTGCTGATGGTCGGGGCGAGTCAGCGTTCTGAGCCCAGGCCGTTGGAGTGAGGAATAGCAGCATCAGAAGGCACGTGGCTTTGCCGATCGCCCTAAAGGATCCGGCTGCACTCACCACGGCATAAGAAAATTTGATCCTCATAACGTTCACTCCGCCATGGCCCGTTCTGGAGCGCAAGCGGCGCTCATCACGCGGGTGCCACTGGCTCTGCCAGTGCAAGAATTGGGCACTGGCGGAGCCAGTGGCACCCCGATTCTTTCTCAAGTTCGCTGACGTCCACCCCAAGAAGCTTACAGCAATGTGAGCGCGTTCTGCTTGGTCGCCAGTGGCATCGCGACCGGTTTCGCCTGACGATGTGAGTCGAACGTCGCAAGGATCATCTCGATGGCTCCGCGAGCTTCATACATGCTGCAGAGCGGTTGTCGGTCTTTCTCGATCGCTTCGATGAGGTCCTTCGCTGCCGCCGGGTTGCCGCCTTCGTAGCCTTGAGCAGTTATTGTTTCGGGCTTATCGATGCCGTTTGATGAAATCACCTGCCACTTGGGTGCCGACCGTGCTGCCATCCAGCCGCTGTCCTTCAGCAGGAAGGCTGGATTCGCGTAGCCAGAAGTCGTGTCGATGATGCCCTTCGAACCATAGATGCGCAGGCCGAAGCGGCTGGGATTTCCGCCAGCGGACTTGCGAGACGAAAAGTATCCCGTGATGCCGTTCTTGAAACGGTACATGGCGTCGACGTGGTCGCCGGCGAACGGTCCCAAGCCTTCGTTTCCGGGGCGGATGTGTTGTTTGGTGACGCGCTCGCCTTTCTCAAAGAGTGTCGCGAAGCAAGACTCCGGCTCGCCCGACACAGCACGCATGATGTCAAGCACGTGTGAGCCGAGTACCCAGAGATCCTCGGTACCGCCGCGAGCGTCTTCTTTGCCGCGTGCTCGCACTTCCATCACGTCACCGATCTCGCCGCCACGAATCAGGCTCTTGATGATCTGCAGTTGCGGCGAGTACCGGCTGATGTGAGCGACAGCCAGCTTGATGTGCCGCATCTCGCAAGCTCGAATGATTTCATCAGCTTCGGCGAGGTCGCGGCAGAAAGGTTTTTCCATATACATGTGGCAGCCGTGTTCGGCACAGGTAATGGCCATGTCGCGATGCTGATCAACCCAGCGCGGACAGACTGCCACGATCTGCGGCTTCTCTTTCGACAGCATCTCCCGATAGTCGGCGTAGGCTCGTTGAGCCCCCACGATCGGCATTGTCTTGGTGCGGCCGGCCTCATTGTCGTCTGCGATGGCGACGACTTCGCAGTTGTCGAGCGTTTTCCAGACGTCGCCCAGACCGTGGCCGTAGTTGCCTCGTCCCGTACTGCCGATGATCGCGACTTTGTACTTGGCCATGTCGTGACTCCTGAGAGTTGAGCGTCTGCATTGAGCGAATCTGGCGAACCGACGTGTTTGAAAGTTGAAACGCTGACCGATGCCATCGCAACTCACTCAACCAAAAACGACTTGCGAGTTGTCAGGGTTGCGGTGACTGGAACGATTCCGGAAACCTTGATGGGCGATGAAAACAGACCGAATCTTCTTCTGGACTTTCGGGTCACTCTTTTCAGCCGGTCGCGTGCTGTGCGGGCCGGTGTTTGCCATACTTTCCGTCCCCCTCGTGACCGATGGTTCGGCGCGATCGACAGTCTGCTGTTGCGGTGGTGAGAAGGGATTTCTCCTTGTCGCGATGGTTGGTCGTTGAATTGCTTGTCGTGCGACGTGATCTGCGTGCAGTGAATTGCTGCCACACGTCACGACTCACCGCAGCACAAAATCCTCTGGTGGAGCCTGCCTCATGTTGAAGAAAGCGTTCCTGGCCAGCTTCTTGCTGGTCGCGGCTTCGGCTGCTCAAGCGTTTGGACTGGAACTCAATAAGGGAGACCATATCTGCATCGTGGGCGGCACTGTTGCCGAACGCATGCAGCACTACGGTTGGCTGGAAGCTCGCTTGCTGTCGCGGTTCCCCGATCACGAACTGGTCTTCCGCAACCTCGGTTACTCGGGCGATGAGATCGACGGCTTCCGCAATTTCAATTCGCGACTGCGGTCGATGTCGTTCGGCTCGCATGACGAATGGCTCAGCGGTAGCGCTCCGTGTCCTCAACCCAGCAAGCTTTCGCCGCGTGACGAAGGCAAGGTTCGCACGAATCGTTTTGAGCTGACCAACACCAAGGCCGACGTGGTCTTTGCGTTCTACGGTTACAACGAATCGCAGGCCGGTGAAGCAGGTCTCGCGAACTTCAAGAAGAACGCCGAAGACTTCGTCAAGCACACGCTCAGCCAGAAGTACAACGGCAAGTCCGCACCGAAGCTCGTGATGTTCTCGCCAATTGCTCAGGAATACATCGCTGATCCCAACTTGCCCACCAAGGCGCAAGTGGATGAATCCAACAAGCGTATCAAGATGTATTCGGACGCGCTGGCTGAAGTGGCTAAGGCCAACAAGGTCGAGTTCGTGAATCTTTTCGCGGTAACTGCTGGCGAAGAGAAGCAACCTGGCAAGTCTTCGACGATCAACGGCATCCATCAAAATGACCTGGGTGATGCGCTGATTGCTTCTGTCGCTGAGACGGGCCTGTTTCCAAATGGTCCGATGATCAAGCGGGACGGTGCGGCACTTGAGAAGCTGCGAAAGGCCGTCAACGACAAGAATTTTTACTGGTACAACCGCTATCGAGTGACCGATGGCTTTTCGACCTACGGCGACCGCGCGTTCCTGAAGTTTTCCGAAGGGGCAGGGGGCTACGGTAACGGCCTGTCGAACTACTCAGTCGGGCAGCGTGAACTGGATGTGCTCGATCAACTGACGGCTAATCGCGACAAGGTCACTTGGGCTGTTGCGAAAGGTGGCGATGCCAAGGCAGAAGACAACAATCTGTCTGAGTTCATCCCCGTCATCTCGAACAAGCCAGGTCCGCTGCCTGGTGGCAAGCACGTCTTCTTGAAAGGTGGCGACGAAGCCATCTCGAAAATGACCGTGCATAAGGGCATGAAGGTCGAACTCTTTGCTGACGAGTCGATGTTCCCCGAGCTGACTAAGCCGGTGCAGATGGCCTTCGACACGAAGGGCCGTTTGTGGGTCGCTTGCTGGCGAACCTACCCGCACTGGAAGCCTACCGAGCCGATGGACGACCGGCTGCTGATCCTCGAAGACACAAACGGCGACGGTAAGGCAGATGTCTGCAAGACCTTCGCCGGCGACATTCATAACCCGACCGGTTTCGAGTTCTGGAACGGCGGCGTGCTGGTCGCTCAAGGTCCCGACCTACTGTTCCTCAAGGACACCAACGGCGACGACAAGTACGACGTGAAGGAACGAGTCGCTCACGGTTTTGATACTGCTGACACCCACCACACGATCAACAGTTTTGTGATGGATCCGGGTGGAGCGTTCTACATGCAGGAAGGTACGTTCCATCATAGCCAGATCGAAACGCCGTGGGGCGGACCGCGCCGCGTCGCCAATGGCGGACTGTTCCGCTATGAGCCTCGTTCACAGAAGCTCGACGTCTATGTGTCGTTCGGCTTTGCGAATCCGCACGGCCATATCTTCGATCGTTGGGGCCAAGACATCGTTTGGGACGGCACCGGATCTCAGCCGTATCACGCCGTGCTGTTCTCTGGTGATCTCGACTTCCCCAACAAGCACGGTCGTCCGCCGCAGGTCTATAACCAGCGCACGCGTCCGTGTTCCGGTACTGAAGTGCTGAGCAGCAGCCACTTCCCCGAAGAGTTCCGCGGTAACATTCTGGTGTTGAACGTGATCGGGTTCCAAGGCATGTTGCAATACAAGCCTGCGGACAAGGACTCGAGTTTCACTGCGACCGAAGTTGAACCTGTGGTCTTCTCGTCCGATCCCAGCTTCCGACCTGGCGATGTGGAAATCGGTCCTGATGGAGCGATCTATTTCACGGACTGGCAAAACCCCATCATCGGCCACATGCAGCACAACCTGCGTGACCCCAGCCGCGATCACGATCATGGCCGCGTGTACCGAGTTCGTTACGAAGGCCGCGACCTGCTGAAGCCTCTGCCCATCGCCGGTCAGCCGGTGGACGCTTTGTTGAACGCTCTCAAGGAGAAGGACGACCGAGTCCGTCACCGCGCTCGCATTGAGCTGACTGGTCGCCCAACTGCTGAAGTGATCGCAGCTACGAAGAAGTGGCTGGCAGGTCTCGACAAGGCGGATGCCGACTACGAGCACCATGTCCTCGAAGGCCTGTGGTTGCACCAGAGCCATAACGTCGTCGATGTGGACCTGCTGAAGTCGGTCCTCAAGGCCAAGGACTTCCGAGCCCGCGCCGCGGCAACTCGCGTCCTGACCTACTGGCGAGACCGTGTACCAGCTCCGCTGGAACTCCTGAGTGCTCAAGTCAACGACGAGCATCCTCGAGTTCGCCTGCAGGCTATTTGGGCCTTGAGCTACTTTAACGGAGCCGACGCCGCGAAAGCCGCCGAAGTCGCCGTCGAGTCGCTCATCCATCCCCAAGACGCATACCTCAAGCACCAACTTGACGAAACCAACAAGACGTTGGACCGCCGAGTGAAGGCTGCGAAGAAGTAGGCCCTACGACGGCCGTTCGCTTGAATAAGCAGAGCGAGGGGTGCACGGTCCCTCGCTCTGCCAGGTCGTTCGGCTGGTGACTGGCTCAGACTAATCTGCGTTCCGTTCTTTGTTGGCGGGAAGTAACTACGTGAAGTCTCCAGGATCAGCTTTTGAACGTCCGGCCTCCGATCGACAAGTGTTCCCAGTTGTAAAGGTACTCCGCTTAGGGGAGGAGCAGGGGGATCTTGAGTATTGGCTTTCTCAGCCACCGCAGGCACGATGGGACGCAGTCGAAGAGATTCGCCGCGAGTATCACGGGTGGCAGCATGGGGTTGAGCCGAGACTTCAAAGAGTTTGTACAATCGTTAAACGACAATGAGGTGAGGTATCTCATCGTCGGAGGTTACGCCGTCGCTATGCATGGCCACCCGCGATACACAAAAGATCTCGACGTGTGGATTGATCCGACAAAAGCCAATGCCGAGCGAATGATGCGGGCATTGAGAGATTTTGGATTCGGGTCGTTGGC
>CAYLTY010000031.1:0-52028 GCA_964386705.1 uncultured Planctomycetaceae bacterium | reverse complement strand
CTTAGCCTATCCGTGTTTCATCTGTGTTTGATCCGTGGCTGAAAGTTTCATCGCCCCTCTCCCCGTCACCGGGGAGGGGAGCGAGATATGAATTATGAACCCCGCACTTAGCTCACAAATGAGTGAAGCCGCCCTGAATGAGGCGGCTTCACTTTATTCCTCACATCAATGATCAACGCGACTGACCATTAATATTCCTTGGCGTTGATCCAGGTCATCATCTTGCGGAGCTGGCGACCGACGGTCTCGATCAGGTGTGAGCGTTCGCGGCGACGGATCGCCTTGAAGCCGGCCTGGCCAGCCTTGTTCTCGAGGATCCAGTCCCTGGCGAATTGTCCGGTCTGGATCTCCTTCAGGATCTTCTTCATTTCCTTGCGGGTCTCTTCCGTGACGATACGCGGGCCGCGAGTGTAGTCACCGTACTCGGCGGTGTTCGAAACGCTGTAACGCATGTAGTTCAGGCCGCCCTGATAGAACAGGTCGACGATCAGCTTCAGCTCGTGCATACATTCGAAGTACGCCATTTCGGGCTGGTAACCAGCTTCAACCAGCGTGTCGAAACCCGCCTTCACCAGTTCGCTGACGCCGCCGCACAACACGACTTGTTCGCCGAACAGGTCGGTTTCGGTTTCTTCGGCGAAGGTGGTTTCAATCACACCACCGCGAGTACCACCGATGCCCTTGGCATAGGCCAGACCGAGCTGACGAGATGTATCGGAAGAACCTTGAGTCAAAGCGATCAGCGAGGGAACGCCGCCGCCTTTGACGTATTCGCTACGCACCAGGTGGCCGGGGCCCTTGGGAGCGACCAGAGCACAGTCGACGCCAGTCGGTGGTACAACTTGGCCAAAGTGAATGTTGAAGCCGTGCGAGCACATCAGGAGGTTGCCGGGCTTCAGGTTCGGCTGAATGTCGTTCTTATAGACGTCGCCCTGAACTTCGTCGGGCAGCAGGATGTTGACCAGATCGCCCTTGGCGGCGGCTTCAGCGGCCGAGACCGGCTTGAAACCGTGGCTCACCGCGAGGTCGTAGTTAGCGCTACCAGGACGTTGTCCGACGAGCACGTTGCAACCGCTGTCGCGCAGGTTCTGAGCCTGAGCGTGGCCCTGGCTGCCGTAACCGATGATCGAGATGGTCTTGTTCTTGAGCAGCGACAGATCAGCGTCGTCGTCGTAGTAAATCTTGATGGCCATGGGGTCTCTTTCTGGGAGTTCGGGGGGTGAATTCGACGGCCGCTGTCGGCCACTGGTCTTGTAGTTGAATCCGCACACAAAGAGGAGAAACGAGACTCCAGCATCAAGCGGGGTGTCTCGCTTCACAACCTGCTTCGCGTCCGGTGGTTAGGCGGCAGTTGGATCTTCGTGAGCAGCCCGCTCAGCGATATCGACGGTCTCTTCATTGGACCGCAGCAACGCAATGCGTCCCGTGCGTACCAGTTCCAGAATGCCGAACGGACGCATCAGGTCAACAAAGGCTTCCAGCTTCTGTTCCCGGCCGGAGATTTCGATCATCACGTGAGCCGGGCTGACATCCACGATCAACGCGCGGAAGATGTCGACCAGTTCCTTGATCTCCGAACGCTTTTCAGCCGTCGCCGAAACCTTCAGCAGCATCAGGTCGCGCTCGACGAATTCGCGGTTCGAGAAATCGATGACGCGGACTACCGATACGATCTTCTCCAGCTGTTTGCGTACTTGATCGAGTGTTCGATCGTCGCCGCTTACGACGAAAGTGATCCGGGAGAATTCGCTGTTCTCCGTCTCACCTACCGCGAGGCTTTCGATATTGAACGCACGGGACGCGAGCATCCCGGAAATCTGAGCCAGAACGCCTGGCTGATTCACAACAACAGCGGACAGAACGTGTTTCATGGTGGTTGGAAGCGTCAAAGTTCTGAGCACGCGGGCCTGCGAACACTCAGCAAACTGCTGGTTCGGGGCCGCCGAAGAGCGGGCATCCTAGTGGTGAGATATGCGCGAAACAACGATGCCCTAACGAGTTTTGGATCGCGCCGTCAGACCTTGCCCACCTCACCAGACGCACCTGACAGGCGCGCTACTCCGGCGCGGCGAGCAACGGTTTGATCACTCGACAGCCGATCTTCCCGAGTTGTTCGGTCAGTTGAGCAAAAGTCGCGTCGTCCGCGTATGTTCCGACGATGGCTCCCCCGGACCCCGCAAACTTGGCGGGCACGCCCACGCTGCGAGCGGTCTCGATCATCTGAATGTGCGACGGCGACAGGTCGCAGATCGTGCGGCGCGTATCGAAGTTTTCGTTCATCAAGACCGCCAGTCTCGCGAAATCACCTGCCAACAACGCCTCACGTGACTGTCTGGCCAGATCAGCAAATTTTCTCATAGCCGCGTGGACCTTTTGGTCACCGGCTAGATATCGAGCCTTCAACGGCCCGTGAGTGACCTCAGTCGGCTCGCCCGCTTCTAACGAATACGCCACGTACAGGTTCGGCAGCAGCGAGAGCGGCAGGCGTTCGTATGCGCCGACCGCCAGGCCGTCGATGGTCCGCTCTTTCTCCTTCGAGAAGTCCATGTAGACGAGGCCTTCCAGGCACTGGATGACACGGTCCTGCAGTCCGCCTGCGATCCCGAGTTCCTTCGTTTCAACGCCCAGTGCCAGTGAAGGCTGCACTTCGAGCGGAATCTCCACTCGATAGAACTTCATCAACGCCCGCAGCGTGGCCATGATGATGGCACTCGATCCGGCCAGCCCGACCGCTCGCGGGATATTCGTCGTGTACCGAACCGAGAAATTGCGGTTGTGCAGCGGCAAGCCCTTGGCCTGACAGTATTCAACAAAGCCCTTGATTGTGGCCTTCACCAGCCGCACGCCGCCGTAGTAACCGTGCTTCTTGACGCCCTGCTGCAGTTCCTGAATGGAGCCAAACCGAGTGCGATCGTCGTCGCTGAGAATGATCTCGATTTCTTCCCACTCGTAGAGCACCACTTCCGCCCAGAAGTTACGGACGATGACCGACAGTGTGCAGCCGTTGTAGCCATCCGACGGATTGCCCACTAAACCGGCTCGAGCAAAGGCACGCTGACGAATCAGTTCCATGATGGCTGCTTGGCAGAGTCTTTCAGGGCAGAGCCGGAGCTGCGGGTGGCGAAGTTGAACGGTCGGTTTTGGCAGGTTCGCTCGGCGAGACCTGCAACTGAGCCTTCCTTTGTAACAGGAGTTGCGTCAGTTCCACCGCGAGTTCCTGGTTCGTACGAGAGATCTCAGCGAGAGCCGCCGCCGCAGGTCGGTCGCTCATTAAAGTCAGCAATTTCACAACCGAGTCCGTCTGGTCGTCCTGCACCATCTGCCGGAAAATCTTCGCGGCGGCTTCAGGCGGCAAGCTGTCACACAGCTCGCCCAACCGCTTCAGTCGATCACTCGGCTTCGAGTGTTTGGAGGCCGCAGGCATCCCCGGTTGTGTTTCTTGCGGCTGCGCGTTTGGAGTGACCTGCGGAATATCTGCGGGCGACGGGATCTTCAGCGAGTGATCGAGGGCCTTGTCCGCAGCCTCGCGCAGTTGGGTGATCAGGTCACGCTCAACTTTTGCCCCCTCACCGTCCGCATCCTGACGTTGTTTGCTGCCTGGATCCAAGTCGGTACGCGTCGGCTCAACTCGATCTGGCGACGGCAGCAGAATGAGTCCGCCTTCCGGCACCGGGATCGCAGGAGTCCGGGACGGGACGAGAAGCATCACCGCGCAGCCGAATCCGAGCGATACGGCAAACAGTAACAGGAGTTGGTAGGGCGTCTTCATGATGACCGACGTTCTGCGGACGCGAGTTTGTTGAACTCAGCGTCGGATGGTGCCCCGGTTTTTCAATGGGCGCAACGCTCTTTCAGGCCGCGAATGACAATCGTCGATTGTCGCGCGAAATCGGGCTGGAAGTCGAGGTCGGACTGGGTAGATCAGGCTTCTACGCCGGCTGATACCAGCGCGGGTGGGTGCCAAAACAAAAACGGCGAGCAGCTCCAACTGGACCTGCTCGCCGTTATCTGATTGTTCCGTAAAGGAACTTGAGTGCCCCGGCTCCGACTCGAACGGAGAACCTAATGATTAAGAGTCAGATGGCCTCAAAGCCCGAGAAACCGGCACAATCGGCGAGCCCGGAAACGAAAAAAGCCCGCAGCTGAAAAGCATGCGGGCTGAAGGAACGAGCGGCTGTCTACCGCAGCAGCGACCGGCTAGTACGCATGCCGCACTGAGCACAGCGCCAACCACCGATCTTGATGGAAACCAGAATCCACACAAAGACCCACAGCCCGAACGTGCACAGCGTCAACAGCAGATGCAGCACGTGATTGGTGCCCGGCCTGATAATACGGACCTGCTTGTGACACGACTTACAAAACCCCGTTGACTCTTGCTGCACTGCCATGCTGGTGGCCCTTTCTAAGATGCGATGACACTGAAGAAGTGACTACTAGATAGCGAACGCTAACGCACGCCGCAACCAGTTGGATCACGAGCCCGCCGCGCCCCAAAACGGCGGCGGTATGCAACGACGGCGCCTATGCGCGACGGCGCCCCAAAACAGGGAATTTGGGGCGCGGCAGCCAGAACCGACGCCCCCGCCTGAAGGCACGCCAAACCCAGCGGGTCCTTCCCGGCCGATCGGCCAGGTGACCCCGTACGGAAGCGTCACAAAGTTTCACACACTTTCTTTCGCGCAACACTCAATACCGCTCTCCCTCGTCCAACAGCATGCGTTCCAGAGCGCCTTTAACTTGGCGAAGCTGGTATCCGATGGTGCCTGGGGTCACTCCGAGGTCGGCGGCTACTTCGCGCCACGTCCGGCCATAGCCCGTGATCAGGATGTAGGTCGTGACGAATCGCAACGGCACGCGGCCGCGCTCCATCAGCCTTTTGAGCGCGAGAGTTCCCTGGTTGCTGCGCGCATTTTCGTCGTCTGCGGGATTCTGATCTGAATCCATTTGAGCGCGGCCCCTAAGGGTAGTAGCGAACAACGGCAGCACGGATGCGGCCGTGCTGTCTCACTTCGGAGTTGGATCTCTATGGAGTGGGCGGCATTGTTCGCGGTCGCGGCACTTTTGTGAATGGCGGTTCATGTCTGATTCCAGCGACGCAATCGCCAAGCTCCTCACGCCCGAGCTGCTCTCGCAGCTCGTCGCCGAAGTCAGCGTGCAGGTCGTCGAGCAAGTTCGCTCCGACTTGCTGGCATCGGTGCCCGCTGCACTGCCCGCGTCGCCACCAGCATCGACTCCAGCCGACGACAGCCCGCTCAAGTTCCGCGAGCGGTTCAGCTTCGACAATCAGGCGCTGGCGATCGCGGCCCTGTCTTCGGCGACGTTCGCTAACGTCGCTCAGCGAGTCTTCGGCACCGCCACCTGGGACCACATCCTCACCACTGGCCAGCTCATCGGTGAAGCCGCTGGCTACTCGTCGCTGCCCGCGTTCGCCGTGGCCATCTACTGCGCGATCAAAGCCCGCCGCACACGGAGGCCACATGCTCCCGCGTAATCTCCTCTTCGCCTGGTTACTCGGCCTCGCTCTATCTCTGCTCTGCGGCTGCAGCCAGCTCGAAAAGATCCCCCCGGGCGCTCAGATCCAGTCGAGCACGTTCGGGCTCAAGCTGGCGCCGCAATCGCCCGACGGCGCTCCGCTGACGATCGGCTCGCACACGCTGATCATCACCACGGCCCAGCCCGCTGACGCTGGCCCGAACGTGAACCGAGTCAGCAGCGACGCACCTGGCGTGCACCTGCGTTCGACCGTGGCCACTGGCCCGGTCGGTGATCAGCTGCAGGCAGCCGGTGGCACGGAAGCCATCAACTCGCTGCTTCGCCCCGGCGAATCCTCCGAGCGTAGTGCGGCGCCTCCCACGGTATTGGGACCACCACTGCCATAACCCAACACCGTCAGCCGCGCTTCGCTCGGTTACCCCTCTTCGTGAAAGGACTCACGATGCACCGCGTCCTCCTCCTGGCCTTCTTATTGATGGCCGTCATCGCGACCGGCTGTTCCGGCCCGCGTCATTGTGGCCCGGCGTGCTGCATGCCGCCGTGCTACTACCTGCCGCCGTCCGCCGTCCCGAGCTGCCCGCCGCCCCAACGGAAATACTCCGAAGAGCAGTGGCAGTACCTCGACCGCGAGGGCCAGCCTCGACAGATGGGTGACAGCGCGTTGCGTGATCACCTGGGCCTGACGCCTGCATCACAGCCATCGCCTACGTCGAGCCCCTGATCGTGGCCGCCACTGTCGAGCGTTACGTCGGCGTGCAGTTGCTGGCGGCGATCGTGCGCGGCGTCCACTCCGCCACGTTCGCCACGGTCTTCACCGAAACGATTCCCACGCTGACCAAACGGGGCAACCCGTTCTGGGATCGCAACACGAAGACCTGGTCAATTCGCAAGCGGGCACACACGCGGGTCGTGATCGGCGGCACCTATGCCGGAGCCGTCAACACGCGCCGAGCCAAAGCCACCAGCGACGGGCACCAGGAGCAGTTCCAGTCACAGGGTCGCAGCTGGGGAGAACGGTTGAAGTTGCTTGGCGGGGCGCATCGGAAGGGGAAACGAGCTTCGATCCTGAGCCATAACGGCCGGCTCTACCTCGACGTGCAAGCCCTGCAGGTGCTTTCGAGCAGCTTCGTCGGCATCGACGGCGAAGAGATCCCCCGCGACCAGGTGACGCCCTTCATGCGGAAACGAAAGTCATCCCAGACGCAGCAGCTCGAAGACGAAGTGAAGTGGCGTGACTACGCGCTGACCAACGTCCGGCAGCTCCGCATGCAGGGCCAGACCTTCACCGTCGTGCTCGATTCCACAGCGAACCAACAACCCACAGCCAGAGCCGCCTGATGACCACCTGCATCGACTACGTGCTGGCCTTTGTGCTGGCACTCCTGGAAGCCATTGAGGACGCCTGACATGACCAAAACCGAAGACCGCATCTCACTCAGCACGGGCAACTGGATTGCGATCGTCAGTCTGTTGGCAGTGGTGCTGGGCAGCCTTGTGAGCGGCTGGGCGGACATCAAGGCCGACGCCGCCGTCACGCGGAGCCGCATTGACCAGCTCAGCTCCGATGTCACCGATCTGAAAGCCACGATCAAAGACCGCCGTTGATTGCTCCGCAATCAGAACGTCTGCCGTAGGGCGGACAATCCTGTCCGCCTCTGTCCGTAGCATGGACGCCCCGTCCGTGCAGCCCGCTCCAGACGAAGGATCGTCGATGACATCAATGTGCGATCGCACGCCGCCACAAACGGCGACGCCACGAGGTGGCCTCTCGGCAATCAGCCGCAACCCGACGCGCGAATCGCTGCATCTACTGGCCCGTCTCTCGCTCGCGGCCTACAGCGCCGAGACTGTCGGCCAGGACCCCGCGTGGTACGACTGCACCAGAGCGGTGCCCATCATCGACGCAGCCAGCGGCATGAAGGCCATCGTCATGGCTGATGCCTTCAAGATCGTCGTGGCCATCGCGGGCACTGAGCCACTCGACTGGAAAGACTGGCGTCGCGATGCCGACGTCGCCCTCGTTGAACACGAGAAGCTGGGCGGTCGAGTCCATCGCGGATTCAAACGCGGCTGGGATGCCATTTCCCCCAAGGTGCAGGCGGTTCTGGATGACCTCAATCATCCATGCTCCGAATCACTCACGATCGTTAACCAATGGGGCGATACACGGCGGGTCAAAATTCCTGTCGGCGGCATGTACATGATTCCCACCGGTTGGAGTATGGCCGAGCAGGAGAAGCACTTCGGCACCGGTCGCAGATCGCGACAACTGGTCTTCACGGGGCACTCAATGGGTGGCGGCGCAGGCGCTCTCGCGGCGGCTGAACTTGATGCCGACCTGTGCGTGACGTTCGGTGCGCCCTGCATGTGTGACGCGTGGTTCGCGAAGCTCTTCGACGTCGAACGGCAGCACAAACATCTGCGAGTGGTCCACGGCAACGACATCGTCACACGCCTGCTGCAGCCGATCGACGATTACCGCCACTGCGGCACTGAAATCTATCTCGATCGCAAGTCCCGCATCCGCCCCGATCACCCCAGGGCAAAGGTCATCGCCGATCGAGTCATCCGGTTCCGCTTCGACATGGTCCGAGACCACCTGCTCGGCCGCTACCTGGAGGCACTGTCTTGAGCTGGCTCCTGCGTCTCTTCAGTCCTCGCCGACCGTTTTACGTCGTGCGTTGGTCCAAGTCCTACAAGTGCGACGGCGAACGGATCTCCGTCGACATCGAGATCAGCAGTCACACCGGTGGCGGCAACTACACGATCGGTGACCTGCTGGAAATCGCCCGCGATCACGGCGAACTCGCCCTGGCCGCTTTTGCCAAATCATCCCAGGAGTCCAAGTCTTGATCTGCAAACAACGACGCTACGAACCCGTCAACGCACTCTTGGCAGGGTTCATCCTGCTGTGCATCTTCCTCTGCGCAGTGATGATCATCGGCGGCACGCTGTACCCGCCGCAGCTGGCTCACGGCGCCACATCGCCCCCATCCGTCGCCTACGTCCCATCCGACCCATCCGAATGGCTCCCCACCGCCGACGCTCGCCAGGTGGAAACCGGCGGCTACTGGCTGGCCTACGATGGTCGATCGCGCACCGCCCGCTACGTCATCGAGGTGCTGACACCAAAGAGCCTGGTCAAGCACGTTGACCGAGCCAGCGGCTTCAAAGCCGACCCTACCGCACCACCCGAAGCGCGAGCCATCCCCGCCGACTACGTGGGCTCCGGCTTCGACCAGGGCCACTTGGCACCCGCCGCCGATTGGATGACGTCCGACAAACTGCAATCAGCGACGTTCCTGCTCAGCAACGTGGCTCCGCAGGTCCCGAGCTGCAATCGCGGCGTCTGGAAACTGCTGGAGACGCACGTCCGCGACGTGGCCTCAAGTAACGATGTCACCATCGTGGTTACAGCGCCGCTCTACCTCCCCGATTCCGCCGGCCGATTCACAGTGGCCACGGTCGGCAAAAACGGCGTCTGGGTCCCCACCCACTTCGGCAAAGCCATCTGCGTTTTCAAGTCCGGAGATTCACAGTTGGCGGCGTGGATCGTCCCCAACACCGACGACACCGAACACGATCCCCACTGCTACCAGGTCACCGTCGACGCCTTCGAATCCGCCAGCGGCCTCGACGTCTTCGCCCCCCTCCCCGACGCCCAGGAAAAGCCCCTCGAAGCGAAGATCAACGTCGTTCCCGAGCCCGACTGACCTCGTTGTAGGGCGGACAATCCTGTCCGCCGCTCATCCGTCCCATCAGGTCCCAGCCAGTCCCATTGGCTCCCATTGGCTCCCAATGACAACCTGCCCCCTCCACATCAGCAGCCACGCTCTGGAGCGTTTCCGCGAGCGATTCGACTGGGCCAAGCCCTTTTCGAATCACACGCTGACGCTGCTGCTGCGGCACATGCACCGTCAGGCGGTGAAGATCGGCATCGCCCAGGTCGGCGTCGCCGAGCTGCTGCAGTCGCCCTCCCGAGACCATTGCGGCCCGGTGGTGATCGTGGTCGGCATCAGGGCTGAGTGTCACGTGATCCTGACCGTGCTCACTCACGATCAGGCTATGAGCGACTTCTCACGTCGCACCTATCGCCCGCGCAGCACGTCGAGTCGTCGCCGGTTCCGCCGCCGTTCCCCCTGGCGAGACCGTTTCGACCCCACCACCAACGACGACCAGCCCCGCAAACGCCGCCTGAAGCATTCCCGCCGCCTCGGCACCTGGGCCATCACTCACACCGAAGAAGACTAATCGAGCCTGTAGCATGGACGCCTCGTCCGTGCGTCTGGAGACCTCTCTTCAAAGGCCACGGATGGCGAAGAAGAAAGCCGCCGCTGCGAAATCACGCCGCAGGTCCTCGACGTCAGATCCGACGCCGCAGGCCTCGGCTCCGCGATCGCAGCCTCACAGTTCTTGTCGACCGTCGTCAAAACCGACTGCCACGCCGGCGAAGTCGTCAAAAATGACGTCCGCAGATCCAACCGTGCCCCGGCCGTGTCACAAGTCCCCGAGATCTCGCACCGCGCGCGGCACAAACGCCCCCCTCGCCCCTCGTGAGGGGAGAGGGGCCGGGGGTGAGGGGCGAACCCAGCCCAAGTCGTCGACTACTCGATGTGCCGCAGCCAAATCCGACGCCGCTGCAGCGTCGCCAGATCTGACGCCCCAAGCAGCTCCGCGAGCTCGCCCCCGCACCAAAGCGGACATGTCCGCCGAGCAGTACGGCCGACATCGAGACCGCAATCGCGACAACCAGCTCATCAAGTCCACCTCCGGGCGGGACATTGGTCCGATTCCCGACGTGGTCAATCCGGATCGTCGTGCGTCCTGCAAATACAACCTGCAGTTGTATCTTGAGACCTACCACCCGACACAGTTCGCGAAGCGTTGGTCCAAGGATCACATCAAGGCCATCAAAGCCATCGAAGACACCGCACTTCGAGGCGGCCGATTCGCCCTGGCAATGCCACGCGGAAACGGCAAGACAACGCTCTGCCGCTTCGCCGCTCTGTGGGCCTTGTTGTATGGGCATCATTCGTTCCTGCTGCTGATCGCGGCTACCAATCCGCTCGCGAAACGCCTGCTGGAGAACACCAAGAAAGAACTGCGGTTCAACGCATTGCTGGCCGAAGACTTTCCCGAGGTCTGCCATCCCATTATCTGTTTGGCAGGTATCCCCAACCGCTGTGCCGGACAGATCTGCAACGGCAAGCCGACGTGCATCGAGTGGACCAAGAACTACGTCGTACTCCCCACAGTCGAAGGCTCAGCGGCCAGTGGTGCGATGCTGTGGTGTTGCGGCCTGACCGGTGCTGTGCGCGGTGTGCAACACCAGCGGCTCAGAGACGACGGCACGAGCGAAACCATTCGCCCCACCCTCGTGCTGTTGGATGATCCGCAAACCAAAAAATCCGCTAAGTCGTTCGATCAGTGCAACGAACGCATGGAGCTGATCGAGAACGACGTCCTCAAGTGCGCTGGCCCAGGCGTCCGCATCGCGGTGTTCATGACCTGCACCGTCATCCGCCGTGGCGACCTGGCTGACATGTGCCTCGAAGACGCTCAATGGCATCCCGTCCGCTGCAAGCTGCTTTACGAGTTCCCTGAACGACTCGATCTGTGGGAGCAATACGACCTGCTGCGCCGTGACGACATCCGCATGGGAGATCGTGACCATCGCACCGCCACGGAGTTCTTGAGAGCCAACTACGCCGACATGCACGCGGGCTCGTCCGTGGGGTGGGCAGAACGCTTTGAGCCGCATCAAATCAGCGCCCTGCAGTTCGCGATGGACGAGTGGCTGAGCAATTCGGCCATGTTCGCGTGCGAATTCCAGAACGATCCTGAACCCGAATCGGATCAGATCGACGATCGCATCAGTGAGCACGACATTCCACTCCAACAACACCCGCAGAAGCGGGGCATCGCACCGCTGATGAGCACGCTGGTAACAGCATTCATCGACGTCCAGAAGCGAGCTATGTTCTGGGTGGTCGTCGCGTGGGCACCCGATGGTTCCGGCTTCGTGCTCGACTACGGTGTGTGGCCGGAACAAAACCAGCGGTTCGAGACCTACGCGAAGCTGCAAACCACCCTGGACCACAAGTATCCCGGCAAGGGCAAGGATGCGGCCCTGCGCGCAGGACTGGACGACCTCATAGCCACGCTGCTGAACCGCCCGTGGAAGCGTGAAGACGGGGCACCGCTGACAATCGACCTCGCTTTGGTTGATACCGGTTACGAAGCCACGTTGATCAAGCGAGCCATCCGCGAGAGTCCCTATAAGTCGCGGTTGATCGCGTCCAAAGGCTTCGGAGTGATGGCCAAGCACAGGCCGATGGGCGAGACGCCAAAGACGGGTGAGAAGAACGGCGATGGGTACGTCTCGAAGTTTGACTCCACCCACAAAGTACAGACGGTCAACATCGACACCAACTACTGGAAGACGCAGACCGACGCCCGCCTCTCAACGTCGTTTGGTGACCCAGGAGCGTTGACGCTGTGGAAAGATCAACCGGCCCGGCACGAACTCTTCGCATCTCATTGCCGCGCCGAACCTCGGCAGCTCATTCAGGCAATGAACACCGGTCGCATGGTCTACGAATACGGCGAGGCACTCGGCCGGGATAATCACTGGTGGGACGGTGCTGTGGGCAATGTTGTTGCCGCCGACATGAAGGGCATCAAGGTTTCAGACGGGGGCATCGCCGTGGCTGAGCAACGCAAACTGTCAGTTGCCGACCGGCAACGCCAACGCCTGAAGTGCACCAATCCAGTAAACGCACCTGGCACGCTCACACCACCGACGTCACCGGCGTCAGAAGTGGCTGCGTCAGCTGGCGGCAAGAAGCTCAGCGTCGCCGAACGACAGCGGTTGCGGCGCGAGGGGCGGTCTTAACGAGCGTTGTGGCCGGTCTCCTGACCGAGCCACTTACCAGGAGCAGAGCACATGGAGGGAACCTGCATGCCACGCGGCCGGCCTCGCGGAGCGAAGTCCATCGACTGGCAACCGTTCGTTGTCAGCGTGCCCCGCTGTGCTCATTGCGGCTGCACTCAACACACGAAGTTCCGCCGCAGTCTGGTGCACGTGCTCCCCGCTGGAGTCACCCGCGAAAGCCCCGCCGATGGCCAGCCCTACAACACCGTCACCCACGACAAAAGCCGCTGCCTCAACTGCCTGGCACCGTTTCCGCTGGTGGTTCGCTATGAACTGCGGGCAGCTTGATCATGTGACCGATGGGACTGCTGGGACCTCTGTTCTGCATTGGTCCCATGCGTCCTATTCGTCTCATCACCCGTCATCTCTGTGCCCTCCGTGCCTCTGTGTTTCAAACTGTCGGGTTCAGGATCGCATGCAGCCGCTCCGTCATCTGTCGAATCGGTCGTCGCGACGGGAATGGCTGTTGTCGCACGAACTCCGACAGCTCCCGCTCCAGCTCCTCAAGTGCCTGCCGAGCATCCCCGTACGTCTCGCGCAGGATTGTGAACTTGATGAAGCTCTCCACCTCATCCCGTAGCCGTGGGTTATTTGTGACCTGTTTTTGATTCACAACCTGCTTCATCGAGCGGTTGATCTTCCCCACCAGGACGATTTCCCATGGATACTCGCCGGGATACTCAACGATCTCAATGTCATCCGCCGTGATCATTCTCCGTGCCCTCCGTGCCTCTGTGTTTCAAACTGTGGGGTTCAGGATCGTCACTGCGGCGAACTGCGGGCAGCTTGATCATGTGACCGATGGGACTGCTGGGACCTCTGTTCTGCATTGGTCGCATCCGTCCTATTGGTCCCATCACCCTGCGCTGAAAGTCCCTTTCGCACATTTCCGCCGCTGAGCGTTCTGCCGACTCATGGGAGAGTTGATCCCCATGAGCGACCCCTACGAAACCGCCGCCGCGAACGCCGCCAAGCCTGCGAAATACTCGCTCGACGGTGAATCTGTCGAGCAGCATTCGCTGAAAGACCAGATCGAACTGGCCGACCGCCAGGCCGCCGCTGAGTCCGCGAGGAAGCCTAAGGCCGGGCTCCGCTTCATGAACACCAAGCCCCCAGGGATGAGCTAAACGCATGGCAGCAGTGCAGGCACAAGCATGGTCCGGCTGGTTTGTCGGTGGTGACACCGCACAAACTCCCGCTCCCGCTGTGCGCGCCAAGTCGCCGAAGGTCATCCGGGCCAGCTATGACGCCGCACGGTCCTCGAATCTGATGGACCGCCACTGGGCCAACGCCGACATGCTCGCGGCGAATGCAGCCAATTCTCCGGCGATCGCCCGCGTGCTCCGAGCCCGCTCGCGCTACGAATGGGCGAATAACGGCTTCGTGCAGCGCATGGTCCTCACTGCCGCCAATGACGTCATCGGCACGACGCCGCGGCTGCAGATGAATACGCCGAGTGCCCTCGCCAACCGCTTCATCGAAAGCCAGGTCAACGGCTGGTCCAAAGTCGTGCATCTCGGTGCCCGCTTGCGGCTGGCTTATATCTCTCGCAAGGTCGACGGGGCCGGTCTGGTTGTGAAAACCTTCAATCCGGGCCTGAAGCATGCCCTGAAGCTGGGTCTGCGAGTCGTCGACGTCGACCGCTTGCACACGCCCGACCTGTGGCAACAGACCAAAGAGCGGCTGGATGGCCTGAAGTACGACCGCTGGGGGAATCTGGTCTCGATCGACCTGCTGCGCGACCATCCGCACGCGGACTACGCGTCCTCGAACCCGATGGCGTTCGACACGATCGCCGCCCAGCACGTCATTTACTGGATCTGCCCGCGACGTCCCGAGCAGGATCGCATGGTGCCTGAGAACGTCGCCGTGCTGCAGCTCTGCGGACAGCGTCGCCGCTTCGCTCAATCGGTCCTGACGGCCTCGGAAATCGCCGCGCAGATCGCCGGTGTTGTCCGCACCACCTCGTCGACCGTCGAAGGTGACGAGGAAGACATGGGAGTGGGCGACACAATCGAGCTTGAGATGGGTCAGTTCCTCACGCTGGCCAAGGGTTGGACAATCGACCAAATGGACGCGAAGCAACCGACCACGACGTACGCGATGTACTGCCAGGAGATGAACGAGGAACAAGCTCACGCCTACATGCTGCCGCTGCACAAAGCCACCGGCAACTACAGCAAGGTCAATTACTCGTCCGGTCGCCTCGGTCATCTGGACTGGCAGAAGGTTGTCGCCGTCGAACGTCACGATTTGGGCGAGCAACACCTCACGCCGCTGTTCATCGACCTGGCTTGCGAGCTGTCCGCGTTGGGAATGATGCCGCAGACGGCCGCTTTCGGGTCCGAACGACGCTTGCCCTACGTTCCCGCGCTGCAAGCTGCCGCCGGTTACGCCGACCTCATGGGCCGGAAACGCCTGGGCGACTGGTTGCGCGGCGGAATCGAAGTTCCGACGCTCGCGGACCTCGTTTCGGGCCGTCGTGAACTGCATGCCGCCGGTTACAGCGAGGCCGAACGCCTGCTGGAGACACTTCCGCACGAATGGTTCTGGGATGCGCCTGGCGAAGTCGATCCGATCAAGGAAACGACCGGCAAAACGCTGAAAATCGCGGCTGGCTTGAGCCATCGGCGTCGCGAATTGTCCGAATTGGGCATCGACATCGACACCCACGACGAGCAAGCCGCGAAAGACCTCGGTTTGAGCGTCGAAGAGTACCGCAAACGCCTCGCTGACAAGCTCTTTGGCCCGGATTCCACCGAAACCACCGCCGCGAAGCTCAAAGCCGCTGGCCTGCGAGTCACCCCGACCCGCCGCCGCAAGCGTGAGGGGGCGTTCGCATGAAAAAAGCACGGAAATCAGCCCGTAGCATGGACGCCTCGTCCGTGCTGCCAGCCCGCACAAGGCACGGACGAGGGCATCCATGCTACGACATCCAAGCCAACGCGACGCTGAACGACATACTGCTCGACGGCGAGCTGATGCAGATCACCGCTGCGGCCAGCACGGCTCCGGAAGGTCAACGCCTGCCACGGTTCGAGACCGTCGCTTATCACGGCGGCTACCTGAACCTGCCGGGCTTTGAGATTCCGGTCGTCGTCGATCTGCAGGGCATGACCATCCCCGCCGATCCCGCCGCTGTGCCTGCCCTGCGCGACCACCAGCTCGGCAAGGTCGTCGGGCACCACGATCGCATCGTCAACGACGGCAAGCAACTGCTCGTCGCGGGTGTGATCTCCGGCACAGGTCCTGATGCCAACGAGGTCCGTCAGAACGCGGCCAACGGCTTCAAGTGGCAAAGCTCCATCGGTGCCCGTCGTAACGCGGAGTTGATCCTCGTCGCGGCTGGCCAGCAACGCACTGTTAATGGTCGGACTCTCGCGGGTCCGTTTCTGCTCGCCCCAAAAACGACGTTGGGCGAGGTCTCTTTCGTCGCGGTCGGAGCGGATGCAACACCTGCATCCGCCGTCATCGCGTCGAGTCAATCGCAAGGAAGCGACCCCATGAACTTTTCCGCATGGCTCAAGGCCAAAGGCTTCGACGAAAACAAGCTCGACGCAGCAACCAAGGCATCGTTGCAGGCGATGTATGACGCCGAAATCAAAGCCGCCGGTCAGTCCACTCTGACTGCCGCAGGTGCCACAGGCACGACGGCCACCGCTCCCGCAACCGCTCCCGCAACCGCTCCAGCGGCCGCTGGCGTCACAACTGCCGCCCCGGTACCAGCTCAGATCCAAGCCGCTGGCACCGATGGTGCCGCGCTCATGGACCAAAACTTCCTGCAGAACCGTCGCCGACTCGTGTCCGACGAAGTGCGGCGCGAGGAACGCATCCGCGATATCCGCACGCGCTACAACGTGGACCAGATCACCATCAACGCCGCTGGTGAGCACGACGTCACGGCCACCACCCGAGTCAACCTCGAAGCGCACGCCATCGAACGCGGTTGGACTCCCGACCAGACCGAACTCGTCGCGATGCGGTCGCAACGTCCGCAGATGGGCCAACCGGCTCAACGTGGCGCCGGTGCTGCTGCCATCAATGCGCAGGTCATCATGGCCGCGTGTGCTCTGACGGCGGGCATTCCCGCCGACGCAGCCACGCCCAGCGGTGACCCGGTCGCCATCATCGCCTCCGGCCTTGAGCCTGCTGAACGCCAGCGAGTGCTCAACGAAGCCATGAGCGGTCGCTACCAGGGCTACGGCATCAACTCCGCCATGCAGGCCGTCTGCATCCAGGCCGGTTCGCCGTTCGATGGGTCGTTCAAGACTCACGCCTTCCTGAAGCATTACCAGGACTGCGAACGCATGCTGCAGGCGTCCGGTATCTCGACCATCAGCCTCAGCGGCATCCTCAGCAACACCGCTCAAAAGGCGTTGCTGGCGGCGTATCAGGCGATGGACGTGATCTGGAAGCAGATCGCGGCCGTGCAGTCGTTGCAGAACTTCAAGCCCACGACCATATATCGCCTGGGCATGGAAGGCGGCTTCCGCGAAGTCGGTCCCGATGGCAACCTCGAACACGCGACGCTCAGCGAGTCCAGCTACACGTTGCGAGCCAAAACGGTCGGTCGAAAACTCAAGTTCACGCGTCAAATGCGGATCGATGACGACCTGGGTGCGCTGTCGCAGTGGGGCACGTTGCTGGGTCAGGAAGGTCCGCGAGCCATCGAGCGGGCGATCTTCAAACTGATCCTCGCGAACACCGGTTCGTTCTGGCACACGAACAACAAGAATCTGATCACGAACGTGCTGGACACAACCGGCCTCAGTGCTGCCCGTACCAACTTCCGCAAGCACGTCGACAGCAACGGACAGCCGATCCTGGTACCGGCCGACCGCCTGCTCGTCGCGACCGTTCTGGAAGACACGGCGGACCTGCTGATCAACGCCCGTTCGATGCCGGTCGGTGGTGACAAGGTCACGGACCGCACGCACTGGGGCAAGTTCCCTGGCGGCGTGCACGCTTCGCCGTACATCGACAACACCGACATCAAGGACGAGTTCGGTGCGGCTCTCAGCGGGCAGTCGGCGACGATGTGGTTCCTGTTCGCGAATCCTGCGGTTCTGGCCGCGTTGTATGCCGGATTCCTGAACGGTCAGCAGATGGCCACGATCGAAAGCTCGACCGGCGAATTCAGCAACGACGGTTTGGAGATCGAGGCGTTCCTGGACTTCGGCGTGGCCTTCGGTGATCCCGCTGGCTCGACCAAGTCCACCGGCGCCGGCGGCTAATAGAAACTAACTCTCTCCCCTCGCCCCGGTAACGGGGAGAGGGGCCGGGGGTGAGGGGCTATCTCAGCCCAGCCCCGTCAGCTCGGACGCCATCGTCCGAGCTTGCGGCATTGAAGGAACCCGTTTCCGAAGTTGAACGCCTATTTGACTCACGTCTCCCGGAGGGACCCATGATTCCACAACACCTCATAGACCTGGCAGGCGGTTGCTCGCCGAAGCAAGAGATCACCCTGAGTGCCAGGGACGCCGCGACGCTCGGCTTCGAAGCCGTCGACGGCATTGCGACCGTCACCGGCAAGCAGCTCGCCGACGCCATCAAACGCGGCGGCCAGCCAGCTGAGGAAGTCACCGACGACGCTCCCGCTGAAGACACTCCGGCCGATCCTGCACCTGGCGGCAACAAGTCCAAGAAGAAGACCGCCGCCAAACCCGAGAAGCAACCCGACACGCCATCTGCAGAGTAGCCCAGCCGATTCACGTTCGTAGCATGGACGCCCCGTCCGTGCGTTCCGAAACGCAAACCAGAACACAGCACGGACGAGGCGTCCATGCTACTTCACCAACGATCAAAGGATTGATCCAATGGGACAAGCCAACTTCAACAGCGATGCCAGCACGCTGAAATACACCCCGGCCGCAGCCGTCAGTGCTGGTGCCGTCGTCTGCGTGGGCCTGAGGGCTCTCATCGCGAAGCTCGACATGGAAGCCGATCGAGTCGGTGCGCTGGCGACTGTCGGCGTCTTTGACGTCGTCAAGAAAACCGGAGCCTGGACCGACCAGCAACCAATCTACTGGGATCCGACAGGCGATCCTGTCAGCGGCACTGCAGGCAGCGGAGCGGCAACAACCGTGATCACGGCTTACTTCCTGGGCTTCGCACGCGGCACTGCCGCCAGTGGTGATGCTCGCGGTGCGGTGGACCTTTCCAAGCCTCCGGCCGAAGCCATTAGCACCATCGCCGATCCAGGCGCTTCGGGGGCCATCTCGGTCCTTAAGAGCGGCGTGATGCAGCTCGTCACGGCCGCTGCCGAAACGCGAACGCTGGCTCGACCGAGCTTCATCGGTCAGCAGATCCAGATCTGCATGAAGACCGATGGCGGCGACGGTGTCATCACCGTCACCGGCGGAGTCAACATGACGGGCAACAACACGCTCACGTTCGACAACGCTGGTGAGTGCATCACGTTGCTGGCCAAGCAGTCGGGTGCAAACCTCGCCTGGCAGGTCGTGCAGAACGACGGCGTTGGCCTGACCACCGTCTAATCAATGGGACAAACGGGACCAATGCGACTGATGGCATTGGTCCCATCCCGTCCCACAAGTCCCATAACACCAGGGCCACGCGATGGGCTTATTCGATGCCGGCCGCCAGATGCTCAGCGAGCTGACAGCTTCCGAAAAGGAACTGGTGACGCTGGTCATCGACGGCGTCGAAACCCCCAACGTGCGAGCCCAACCGGCCAGGTGCAAACTCAGTGTGCAGGCCATGCAGGCGGCTGGCCAGGTGCCTGTGAGCCTGGTGGTCGACGTGCAGGACTGGCTGATTGAGGCCGCCGACTACACCACCGAGATCGACAGCGAAACGGTGGCAGTGCAACCCAAGGCAGGCGACCGGCTCATCTCGGACGGTAACACGTTCGAAGTGCTGCCGATCGCGGATACCGACGAGTGCTTCTACTACCGCGACAACGGAGGGACGTTGCTGCGGTTGCACTCCAAGCGAGTCAGTGACAGTGACTGAGTCCGTCCCCGTCGAGGGGCGGATGCGTGATTGTGGGCGGTCCCTCCCTGCTCACCTGATCGCGCCGCCTCTCGACAGTGGCGGACAACTCGGAAGGAGGGCCGAGTTACATGGTGAAACGCAATGCCTTGCGCGATCCGGCGATTGATCCGGAGCAACCTTTTACACCCACGGAACCGACGACCGAGTTCACTCTGTCCCACAACTTCGGCTACCCGCCCGTCGTGATCATTCTCGACGACGACGGGTGCGAATGCTGGGCCGAGATCGAACACGACGCCGGTTACCAGACTGTCACGCTGAGATTCGGACACCCCGAACAGCCGAACGTCTGGCTGCGATGACAGCCCCGTAGCATGGACGCCCCGTCCGTGCTGCTCGATGAAATCCAGAGGACGGACGAGGCGTCCATCCTACAAGCACCCACCGGCAAGGAAGCCTGACCCATGTCGATCAAAGTCCTCAACGCCCTCCACCTGGGCAGCAACAAGATCACCAACCTGGCCAACGGCACAGCCTCCGGCGATGCCGTCAACTACAGCCAGCTCCAAGCGGCCGTGAACGGCCTGGGCTGGCGTGAGAAGGTGCGAGTCGTCGCGGTCGCGAACGTCACCATCAGCAACGGCCTGGAGAACGGCGACACCATCGACGGCGTCACGCTCGCGACTGGTGATCGAGTCCTGTTGACCGCGCAAAGCACCGCCAGCCAGAACGGCATCTACATCGTCGCGGCCAGCGGTGCGGCCTCGCGAGCGACCGACCTGGCGGCTGCAGCCAGCGCGGCGAACGCGGCCGTGTTTGTCGGCGAGGGCACGACGTACGCGGACACGCAGTGGAAGTGCACCGACAACGTCGGCAGTGACGTGGTCGGCACCAACGATCTGACCTTCGTCCAGTTCGGTGGTGGCCTCAGCTACACCGCTGGCGACGCGTTGACGCTGACCGGCTCCGACTTCGACGTCAACGTGGATAACTCCACGATCGAAATCAACTCGGATGCTCTGCGAGTCAAAGACGCAGGCATCACAAATGCCAAGCTCGCGGCCACGGCCAAGAGCTACGCCGCCGACATCGGCGACGGCAGCACAACGGCGATCGCCGTGACGCACAACCTGGGCACGCGAGACGTGATCGTCCAGGTCTATGACGCGGCCACCTATGAGACCGTGCTCTGCGAAGTGGTCCGCACGTCAACATCGGTGGTCACGCTGACCTTCGCGGTGGCTCCCGCGAGCAACGCCTACCGCGTCGTGATCCGCCCATAAGCCAAAACCTCTCCCCCTTCCCAAGGGGGAGCCGGAGGGGGTCGAACTCTCAACGGAGCTTGACCCCCACCAGACCCCCACTAACTCCCCCTTGCGAAGGGGGAGAACCACCACGAACCATCAACCCTCCGCACGCCATGTTGAAACGCTTCAAAACCCCGTTCATCGTCGCCGTGACCCTGCTGCTGGTCTGCCTGCTCGGAGCCCAAAAGTTCCTGACCGGCATCGATATGGGCAGCAACAAGATCACCAACCTGGGCACGCCCACGGCCAGCGGTGATGCTGTCACGCTCAGCTACTCAACCAACGCCAGCAACCTGGCCAGCGGCACCGTGCCAACCGCTCGCCTGGGCAGCGGCAGCGCGAGCAGTTCAACCTTCCTGCGCGGTGATTCCACCTGGGCAGCGGCTGGGCTCAGCAACTGGACTGAAGCCACTGGCACTTACAGCTCGCAGACCTACGTGAGCTTGCTGCCATCCAGCGGCACCAACGTCAACGGCATTCACGGTCGCAAGGGAACTGGCTACCTGGCTGCCAGCGTTCCAGACGGCACCGCCACCGGTGGCAACCAGCGCGGCACTAATGCGGTGGACTGGCAGACGCTTCGCACGGACGGCAGCAGCGTGGCCAGCGGCACTGGTGCCGTTCTGGGTGGCGGCAACGACAACGCCGTCAGCGGCACCTACGCGACGATTCCCGGCGGCAGTACGAATCAGGCGACGGCCACCTATACCACCGTTGGCGGTGGAGCCATCAACGTCGCTTCGGCGCAGTCAGCGACGATTCCCGGCGGCGAACAAGCTCTGGCGGATCAGAAGGGTGAATTCGCGTATGCCAATGGAAAATTCAACGCTCGCGGTGACGCTCAGCTGAGCATGTTCGTGTGCCGCAATCAGACGACGAACAGTACCCCGACGGAGCTGTTTCTCGACGGCAGCTCCGGCGTGCTGGTGATTCCGAACGACACCACCTGGGCGTTTGACGTGCTGGTCGTCGCGCGTCGCACCGACGCCAACGATACGTCGGCCCAATATCACTTCTCCGGCTGCATCGACAACAACAGCAACACCGTGGCCCTGGTGGGCACGGTGACCAGTTTGTCGAGCAAGGAAGATAACTCGGCCTGGGACTGCACCTGCACAGCGGACAACTCGGCCAAGTCGCTCAAGATCACCGTCACTGGTGCCACCAGCCAGTCGATCAACTGGGTGGCCCACGTGCGCATCGTGACCACCACCGGATAGCCGCTGCACAGCACGCCGTACGACGGACGTCCGTCGAAACACAGCACCAGCCACGACCAACCAGTAACGATTAAACCCCATGTCCGACCTGCCTGTGCAAGCCTGCGACGACATCGTTGACCTCATCAAGGCGGCGCCGTTTGCGGCGACGTTCGTGTCACGAGTGAAGCGGGTCTGGATGCCGATCAAGGACCTGGCTGCACTCAAACCGGGTGAGATTCACGTCAGCGTGATTCCACCCATCAGCGTCGAGACCGAATCATCGGGTCGCGGCATGGAGCGGCATCTCTTCGCGGCCCAGGTGGTCGTCGAAGGGAAGTTGATCAGTAGCACGCAGCTGTCAGATGAATGGAACCAGGACTGCGACCGCTTCGCCGCCACGATGCGGGATGTCCTCCTCCTGTTACGCGAACAAACCGAGCTGGCACACGGAGCCAAACGCCACGGGCCAGCCCGGACGATTTACAACTTTTCCCCCAACTCACTCCGCCAGAACTGCTGGTCGAGTGCCTGGGCGATTCCATTATCAGTTGAGGAATCAAGGCGATGATGCGGGTTCGCTTCCGCAGGGGCGAGTCGAAGAATTGGTTCTTCGATCGCCAATCGGTCATCGACCGTGTAGGCGAAGCGAATGCAAGGATTCTTGGCTTGGCCGGTTGGCGAGTGCGTCGCGCTGCACGCAAGCTGATCAAGCCTCGCCGCCGGATGTCTGAGTCTGCCTACCTTAAAACATTACCGCCGGACTGGGCGGCTCGAAGGAAGCGTCTCAAGCGGGCGGGTGAAGCCGTTTCATTGCCACCGTGGCAAGCGTCACGACCAGGTGAAGCACCCCGGTCGATCACCGGATTACTGCGAGAGAACATCACCTCGGCCATCGAGCCAGATCGCGACGTGGCCGTCATCGGCCCGGAGCTGCTGTCCGGTGGTGCGAATGCACTGGAAGCCCTCGAACACGGGGGCAACACGAAACTGACAGCGGGCAAAGACAAGGGCAAAACAATCCACGTCGCGGCCCGACCATTTATGGAACCAGCACTGCAACGCGAGGCGGAGGGAATCGCCGAGCTGTGGCGGGATCGAATTTAACCCACCACCAACGCAAGGACGCGGACACTATGCCCAAAGCCAAAAACGGCGACGACTTTTACCTGTACCGCAACACCGGCACGTGGGGCAGCCCAACGTGGAACGAATGCGACATGATCCGCGACGTCGACCACAAACGTGACGGCGACGCGCAGGAGATCCACTACCGCGGCTCGAAGTGGAAGCGCAAACGTCAGGGCAAAAAGTCCGTCGAGCTGTCGGTGCAGACCGAAGTCCGCGCGAGCGATGCCGACCTGGCCGCGTTCGAAGTGTCTTACGACAACGAAGCGTCCATCATCCTGGCGGTCGCGGATGGTCCGATCGAAACCAACGGCACCAACTACTGGAAACTCGACTGCGAGTGCATGGCCATCGGCGAACCGCAGAACGATGGCCAGGTAGTGGTCAGCACCTACGAATTCGCCCTGGCTGACACCGCCAACGAACCGACCAAGATCACCGTCTCCGCCTAGTCCGTACCACCTCTCCCCCTTCTCAAGGGGGAGCCGGAGGGGGTCGGGTTCTCAACGGAATCTGATCCTCGCATGACCCCCTCTAACTCCCCCTTGGGAAGGGGGAGAACCTTCAGCACACAACCGCTTTCAAGGATTCAAACATGGCAAAGACCACCGCACCGGCCGACAAGCCAAAGACCGCACTCGACCGTCTGAACGAAGCCCAGGCCGCGAAGGCCACAGGCTTGATTCGCGTCTTCGCCGTCGACGTCGTGAAAGCCTATCAGGACTCGACCAACGACGAGGCGAAGGCGCTCTACGCCGGTGCCCTGAAGGGTCTGCAAGACTTCCATCGCAGCAACAGCTCGCTGCCCGCGACTGACCTCAAGGACGCCCTGGCGAACTACATGGTGCTGCAGCTGGCGGAGAAGCACCGCCTGGCGATCGGCGAAACCGCCCTGCAGCCCGCTGCGAACGCACCGGCCGACACGATCGACTACGCCGCGATGTCCGCCGCGAAAGAACGCCTGGCAGAAAAGCCAGGGCTGTCAGTGGACGACGTCATGAACCTGCCGACCGGCAGTTAGCAGCCGTCGATTCACGGTTCACCTGGCTCGGTCGTCAGAAATGGCTGCTGGATCTCAATAGGACCGATGGGACTCATGTGACCGATGTCATCGGTCCCATTCGTCCCATCAGTCACATTCCACATGCGTTCCACGGAGGGAACATGCCCGCGTTCAACGATTCCAAGGGCACCAGTTGGCCGGTCACGGTCACTGTCGGATTAGTTCGCAAGGTGCGACTGGCGACCGCTGCTGACGAAGGCATCGGACGCACGATCGATCTGGCCGAAGTCAGCGGTTCGACCTTCATCGAAACGCTGCTCAAAGACCGGCTGGCTGTGATGGTGGTGGCCTGGCTGCTGTGCGAAGCCCAGGCGATCGAAAGCAACATCACCGAAGAGCAGTTCTATCAGCGGGCCGTGCCTGCCTTCGACAACGTGCGGCGGGCGATCGTGGAAGCCGCGGCGGATTTTGGGAAATCCCAGGAGGAACGGACGATCTTCCTGGGGCTCATCGACGCACAACTCAACGCGAGCGCCGCCTCGCTCGCGAGCGAGCACGCCACGGCTCAAGCGGTGCTGCTGGAAGCCACGCGACTGACACCGGCCGAAGTGCAGCAGCAGCAGACCGACCGGCTGCAAGCGATGCGGCAGCAGGAACAAAAGATCTTCGAGGCCATGACGTCCTCGACGACTGCTGGCGACTCGCAGCCCTTGCCGGACTCAGCACCCCCGACCAGCACACCTACGGCCAGCTTGTCCGACTTGCCATCGAGCGACAGCGCTCCGAATGGGACCGAACCGCCCTGATCGTGCAGTGCCTGTGCGAAGGCGTCACCGCCGCCGAGATCAATCCGTACTCACCACCGAAACCGAAGTCGTTCGACGCACTGTCCTCGGCGATCGGCTCGGCAGCGAAGGCACGACGACGACGTTAGCAGGGGACCTATGGGACAAAGTGGGACCAATGAGTTCCGGAGTTCATCAGTCCCATCCCGTCCCATCAGTCCCATGACAGCAGTTCGCTTACCAGCCGCCAACCAGTGAAGCCACCGCCGCATGTCTTCCTCCGCCATCAAAGCCGGTCGTGCGTTCGTTGAGGTCGGGATTCTCGACCGGGTCGACGCCGGACTGTCGCGCGTGCAGGCGAAGCTCAACCAGTTCGGTTCCTGGGTGACGGGTGCGGGCGCGAAGATGCTCGCGGTGGGTACCGCTGGAGCCGCCGCGTTCCTCCCCACCATCAAAGCCGCCAGCGATGCACAGGAAGCCTGGAACAAGTTCCAGGCCGTGTTCGGTCCGCTGACTCAAGCGGCCAACGGCTGGGCCACGGCACAGGCGTCGGCGGTGAATCGCTCGGCGGGTGAAGTCCGCAAAGCGATGTCCATGTACCAGGCGTTCTTCGTCGGCATGGGCTTTGACCGGCAGCAGGCTCTGAAGCTGACCGAACAGATCAGCGCTCTGGCGCTGGACCTGGCATCGTTCCACAACATCGCGGACGACGATGCCTACGGTCGCCTGATCGCCGCGCTGAGCGGTTCCTCCGAAGTGCTCGACCAGTTCGGCATCAATATTAAACAAGCCGCCCTGGAAGCCGAGCTGCTGAAGAAAGGCCTCAAGTGGTCGCAGGCCACCGAAGCCGAGAAGTCGCTGGCACGCATCGCGGTGATCACGCGAGCGATGACCGATCAAGGCGCGATGGGCGACGCCGCCAAGACTAGCGGGAGCTTTGCGAATCGACTGAAGGGCCTGCAGGGAGCGGCGTCAGAACTGTCCACCACGATCGGCACCGCCCTGCTGCCGCCGCTGACTGAGCTGCTCGACAAGTTCACGATCGGCATCCGCCTGGCCGATCAGTTCGCGAAGAATCACGGCACGTTGATTCAGGCCGTGGCCGCTGGTGCCGCTGGCATCGCAGGCCTGGGCGGTTCGATGGTCGGGCTCGGAGCCGCCACGCGGCTGACGTCGGTCGGTCTGACTGGCGTACGTGTAGCCCTCAGTCCTCTGCGATCTGTCGGCGGTATGTTTCGACCGCTCACAGGCGGACTCGGCCAGGTCGCCACCACCGCCGGCAAAACGCGAGGCCTGCTGCGTTCGCTCGCGAGCCTGAAAGTCACGGCCCCCAATCTCGGCATCGGCAAAGGACTCGCTGGATCCGGCGCAGCCATTCTTGGCGTCGGCAGCCGAACTGCGGCTGGAGCCGCCGGACTCGGCGGCAAGGCGCTCAGCGGCGGGAAAGAACTCTGGCGGAGCATCAATCTGCCCCGCCGGTCACTCGACTCCGTGTCGCTCGGCAAGCGGGCACTGATCAGCCTGGCGTCGCCACTACTGATGATCGGCGAGGCTGCCAAGGTCACCCGGCAAGGTTTCGGACTGGCCGGTAAGGAACTGGCTCAACAGTTCCCCCGCTCCGCTCGCGCGACGACTGCTGCCGCGCGAGGCACGTTGTCGACCCTGACGCTGCTCGGTCGAGCCACCCGAGCGACCGGCCGGTTTGCCGGTCCGACAATGGCACGCGGTGCGCTGGGTACCATGCGCGGCGGAGCACGTCTCGGCGGCGGCCTGCTGGGCATGGGGGCCAATGCAGGCCTGGCGACGGGCATGGCTGCCCTGCGAACTGGCCTGCTGGCTGCTGGTGCCTTGCTGAGTCCAACCGGGTTGCTGGTCGGCGGTGCTGCCGCTCTTACGCTGGCCATCGTCTCCGCCAACGGTGGCGTGGATGGGCTGACAGGTGGATTGCAGAGCCTCGTCAGCATGACCGGCGGTCTCGGCGAAGCGGCGACGACATCCTTTGATGCCTGGAGGACCAACGGCGCTGCCGCCGTTGATTCCATCAGTGCGGCCATCGAGCAGGGTGACTACGCGCGTGCCTGGGAAGTCGGCACGTCCGCCATGTCCGCGAGCTGGGCCGCGACCGTCGATGCCTTCTCCGGCTACTGGGCTCCGTTCGTCGCGGGCTTCGAGACGCACTGGCAGAACGCCTGCGATCTGTTCAACGAAGGCGTGGAAGGTCTCAAGGCCCTGTTTGGACCCGCTGTGAGTTGGCTCGGCGAGCAGTGGAATTCGCTGGTGTCCAACTTCACCGGCAACGATGGACTCAGCGACGTCGCTCTCACCTGGGCGGACATCTCGGCCAGCGTGGCGACCGTCATCACCAACACCTGGTACGGCATCCAGGACACGTTCAACACGGTTGTCAGCGGCATCCGCTCCGGCTGGTCAACGGCCACCGAGTTCCTTGTCGATAAATGGTTCAGCGCCACTGGCTGGATTCAGAAGGCGTTCGTGAAATTGCGCGGGATGTTTGACAAGAACGTCAACGTCGAAGCGGAGATCACGCGCATCGATCAGGAAGCCGCCGACCGCAAGGCCGAGAATGCCAACATGGGCCAAGGTCAGCAGGACGACATCGCCGCACAGAAGGCCGCGCGAGCTGCCGAGATCGCCAAGAACCGCAGTGACGTCACCGACGCCATCGAAGCACGGCGCGAACGGCAGCGTGAAACCGAACTCGAACGAGCCAACCAGCTGAAGGCAGACGCGGCGGCCAAGGCAAAAACCGAGCAGGACAACTACCAGCAGACGTTACAGGCGGCTGAGGAAAAGAAGGTCGCGATCGATCAGGAGCGAGCGACTCAACAGGGTGCTGCCACCGCCGCGGCGAATGCCACTCGATCACGATCAGCGGCGGCCGGGCAAAGCATCGTGCAGCTCGCGTCGACCGGCGGTCGAGTCGGTCTGCAGCAGCAGCAGTTCGGCGTCGGCAAGTCCATGGATAAGACCGCCGACAACACCGGCAAGATGGTCGAGGCCCAGAAGCAAACCAACAAGCTGCTGGAAGATAACCAGCAGACTTTTACTTAGGCAGGATGCCATGACCGTCACCATCAAGGAAGCTGCTGGCGCTCGCAAGTGGAAGGTCGACGGCCAGGGCACGTCGTTTCGCCGCAACTTCATTGCCAGTGGCAGCGACGAGGAAAACGACATCTTCGCCGCCATGATTGCCGCGCTGGGTGGAGTGATCCCCGAAACGCTCAACGGCTTCCCGATCAGCGGCGCGGAAGTCGAAGAGGTCATCAGCGCCGAAGATGACTATTGGACCATCGGTATCGATTACGGCGTGCAACGCATTCCGCAGCAGACGGCCAGCCCTGAAGATTGGGAATGGGAGGAAGGCACCAAGTCCGAGCGGGTCAAGGTCTCGCACATGGCCGAACTCTACGGCTCGCACAACGCCCCGACATTCGCGACCGTCAACAACAAGCTGGCCATCAACCCGCAGCCGGACGGCAAGATTGAAGGCACCGACCGAGCGGCCAGCACGGGCACGTTCACCCTGACCGGTTACGTGCTCGAATCCGATTACTTCGACACCTACGGACCGGCGTGGCGAGCAGCTCGCGACGGCGTCAATCAGTTCGCCTGGCGAGGTTTCGCGCCGCGCTGTATCCAGTTCGAAGGCTTTTCAGCGAAGGGTCGAGTCATCAACTTTCTCGACCCATCGGCTGAGCTGCTGGTGAAGTGCACGCTGCAGTTTGGCTACCGCGAACCAGTCTCGGGCGATTCAGTCGGACTGATCACCGGCATCAGTTACGCCGGGTTCGATTGCGTCTCGCAGATGGTCCGGCCTTATGAGGATCCTCACAGCCACAAGACGATTGCTCTGACCACTCAGGTCGACGTTGGCCGCATTGATGCCCTGGTAAACTTCTCGACGCTGGGCGTTTAGTCGGAAGTAGCATGGACGCCCCGTCCGTGCTGATCGGTTCAAAAACAGCACGGACGAGGGCGTCCATGCTACACAATTGAGGACGCGAATCCGTGAAACCAGTTTCCTCCGGCCAGCGTCTGCAGATCTCCGCCAGCGAATTCAACCGCATGCAGCGCGCGACCGAAGCCGTTGAATCCGCCGGGCTGGGCAACACGGCCCTGGGCGTGCTGGGCAATGGCGAGATCTGGGTGCGCAACCAGTGGGCTTATCCGCTGCTGACCGGTGATCGAGTCGGCATTGATGGCCCGATCTTCTACCAGCTGCCCACTGAAGCCGAAGACCTGCAGGTGATCCGCGAACGACGTCGCCTGGTCTATGCCGTCGACAAACCCAAGTGGCCGATCAATCAACGAGTCTTCGCCACGCTCCTGGAACCGCTGCAGCCGCAAGGCATCGGTCGGGCACTCGTCACCGGAGTGGCTCCGGCCTACGTCGACAAAGACGCGACCTACAACGCGGCTTCCGGGCACGACATGCGGTTTGTCACGCCTCACATGAGCCGCACCGCCAATGACGACAAACGCCGGGAAGCTCCGTGGGTGAGCCACAGCAGCATCGAAATCGAAGCCGGTCGCAGTGGCGCGTCGGCTCCGATTGCCCAAACGATCGCCTACACCGGACACGCCGCCCAGGTACTCGACCCGATCGTGCACGAGCATTCGGGCTACAACGATCTGGCCGACGAAGGTGTCTCCGGCAATGCCACTGTGAGTTGCGTCGATGATCGCTGGCAGATCATCGAAGAGGACTGCGCGGGCATCAGCGATACCTACCGCACGATCGAATACGACACGGCCACGTTCCCGTATCCGTGCGATGGCCTGACCGATCGAGTCATCCCTTGCCGCAACCTGCTCGACACCGACCGTCGTTTAGTGGATGTCGTCCACAACAACGAAACTCAATTCGCCAATGTGGGCATCAATCTGATCACGAACCCGACTGACTACCGGGCGAACGACGACTGGTGCGGGTGGCGGCAGTGCATCTACGCGTGCCAGAACACCGGCGACAGCGAAGACCCGGTTTACGAGCACGTCCTCCTGCACAGTGAATGCCGTCAGGGTGAGGACGTTGGATCTGGCTATGAGCATCTGACGTGCGGTTGCCGCGCGATCGAGTACCTGCCTGCGTATCGCATCTGCGACGCTCTGAGTGAGGGCGCTGAGTTCCGCATGCAGTGCGAGGCTCAGACCTTCACCACCACACCACCACCGACGACTCAGCCGCCGACAACGCAGCCGCCCACCACTCAACCGCCGACGACTCAGCCGCCGACCACCGCTCCACCGTGCACGGGCGGATGTGTCTACACCGGCGACCGATCGAACACGTACGTCGACTGCGGAACCTTCAAGGTGCAGTGCCAGGCCGGTTTCAGCGACGATTGCGCGGACGCTCCTGGCTACGCCTGGGTGTACTACGAAGGCGGGATCTGCCGTGATTCCGAAGGCAACAGCACTGACACGAATTGCCGCCGCGACTGGAACTACGCTTACGACGCAGCCAACCCCGACCCGGAATATGCCTGCTACTACTACGAGCTGTGGGAATTCATGTTCGGCGTCTGCGGTGCGGGCAACAGCGGGGCGATCGAGGAGCTGCCCTGCGAGCAAGACACAGCGACCTACAATTACTTCTGGCGGCTGGACGAAGACAACTGCGTGGCTGGTGGCGGCTCGACCTGCTACTGCGACGACAGCGAACTCGGCACCGCCGGGCCGTCAGACTACGGCGACGAAGTGGAAGTGAGCTGCGGCACGACTCCGACCACCACACCGCCGACCACTCAGCCGCCGCCAACCACTTCACCACCATCGACGTTACCGCCGACCACCACTCCCGCACCGACAACGGCACCGCCGACGACAGCTCCACCAACCACGACGCCAGCACCAACCACAGCGCCACCGAATCCGATGGGCGCCTGCTGCGTGCTGGGAGCGTGCTCGTACCTGTCGTTGAGCGACTGCGACCTGGCGATGGGCTTCCATTACGCCGGAGCCACCTGCGCCCCGTCACCCTGCGGCAGCGGTGCCTGCTGCGACGGAGCGACCTGCGTGGAACTCTCGGAAGCCGCCTGCGAAGCGTCTTATGGTCCTGGCAACTACCAGGGCGACGGCACGGACTGTTCGCCGAATCCGTGCGCCTGATCGCGTCAGAAGCCAGCCGCCAGTTCATGGGACCAATGGGACAGATGCGACCGATGAGACTGGTTTCATTCGTCCCATCTGTCCCATAAGTCACATTGTTGTTATCAGCCAGCTCGTGCATTCGCGGAGCGAATGCCCACAAGAGGAGGGAACCCACACCTTGATCACACGCCTTTTGCGTTCGGCCGTCGCCGCCGTTTCTGACGTCCGTTCCAGGATCAACAAACGCATTCAGCAGGAACGCGACCTGTGGCACCGCTGGTGGTACGGACTCCGCGGAGTCGGCGATCTCATTGCCACGGTCACGCACTTCACCCGCCAGCCGTGGAATGTGAAGCCATCCGCCAAAGGCGATCGCCGATTCACGATTGAGGGGCTCGTTGCGTGGTTCGTCATCGACGTGCTGGGCTGGCCGACGTGTGGCTGCCCGTATCGACAGGATCGACTCAACGCCGCCTGGCCAATTCATCCGCCGAAGCTGGCGATTGTGTTCACGCACAGAGACGACCGGCGCGCCATCTGGCACGTGCTGCAGTGGTTCGCCGACGAGATCCGGTCGACTCGCATGACGCGCGCCTGGTGTTCGATCGTGGTGGTCGATCAGTCCCCGCTGCAGCCGACTGATGTGGCAGTCGACGTGCAGGAATTCCACCTGGGCAACAAGCCCTGGCGGCAGGGTGAAACTCAACGCTACGTGCCTAATGATTATCTGGAAGTGACCTTTCACGACGGTCGCAAGCAGGGAGTTGCCGGTCCCGTGTGGCTGTTCCAGGAAGGCGTCCGCAAATACTACCGCCGCTCGCAGTTGGCCGACCTGTGCGTGGAACTGCGGGGTCGAGTCGATATCCGCTACGCGCCTCAAGAACCGCTGGGCACCGCTCCGGCCAGGCGCCTGGGAGTGCAGATTGCCGCGCGGCATTGTCGAGCCAAGTGGGTGCTGATGGCCGATTGTCACGTGACCTGTGAACGTGGCCGCGTCCCTCAGATCATGCGGCACATTCGCCCCGCCGCGATCAGAGATTCAGAACGGCTCTATCACGGCCTGCTCGTCAATCTGCAAGGCGACGTGATCGCCACTCACCTGAAGATCTGGAACGACGACGGCACTCCGCGAGTGGGTGCGGACGCCATCTGGGGCCAATGGGACACCGACCCGCAGCTGGCGAAGCTCAAGGGCCAAGCGAAGTCCGCACCAATCGCCAGCGGCGGCGGCTGGATCATGCTGGGGCACATCAACCGCCTGCGTGATCTGTGGCATCCCGAGCAACGTGGCTTTCTGGCTCCCGAGACCTTCACCTCGTACCGTCACTCTCACACTGCCTTCAACTCACCGCCCAAGAATCACGCGGGCGAAGTGCACGTGCTGGGACTGCTCGACTTCCCCCACTGTTTCATTCGCGACAGCAATCCAGCCTACGGCAACCACAGGCCTCAGGACGACTGCTGGAGCTACGCCCTGGAATGTTTCGCGCTGGCCGCCAACCTGCAGCCGTACGCTCACCGAGCAGGCTTCGCGAACGCCTGGGAGATGTTCCGGGCTCACTGGATCACTCGCCTGCCCGCCGAAGAAGTCGACGCCATCGCCGCCGACGCCCGCCGCGTGCATGAGGCACACGTCGCGCGACAGCTCGCAGGCCATGCGAGGAACAGGGGCAAGGCGGTAGGGGTTAGGGATCAGGGGTTAGCAAACGCAATAACCGAAACAGCTCCCCTCGCCCCTCGTGAGGGGAGAGGGGCCGGGGGTGAGGGGCGAACCCAGAATCCCCCATCGATGATTCACGCCACGCCGGCAGAGCCGTCAGACCTGACGACGATGGCCATCACGACAAGTAGCATGGACGCCTCGTCCGTGCTGCCTGCAGGCACCGACGTCACAACCGACGCCGCTGCAGCGTCGTCAGATTCGACGCCATCAGCTGCAAGTCCCAACCCCCAACCACTGCCCCCCATCGCGGCGATCTGTGCCACCTACGGCCGTCCCGACTGCGTGCGGTCGCTGCTGGCCATGTGGGGACAGCAGACCTACCCGGGCAAACTGTGCCTGGTGATCGTCGACAGCGGCAAGTCGTTTCCAACGATCAGCGGCGACGTCAACGGACGGCCGTTCCGAGTGATCTCGCTGCCCGAACGAGTCACCGCCGGAGCTGCTCACAACGTGGCCTTGAAGGATGCCATCGCCCACGGCTTTGAGTCGTTCGTGATCATGGACGACGACGACGTCTATCTGCCCAACTACGTGGCGTCACATGCGGCGACTCTGGCAGCCGGAGCGGACTGGAGTCTCCCAGCCAACGGCTTTGCCGTGTGGGGCGAGAACCCCACCGACATCCGCGTCGAGGACACCAATCGCCTGGTCTGGCATGCCGCCTGGGGTTTCTCGAAACGCCTGCTCGACCAGGCTGGCTGGTACCAGGACACGTTCGAGGGCTTCGACCTCGCTCAACTGCAACGCCTGCAAGAGCTGGGCACCAAGCCCGTCGACCCGTGGCCGGACGGCAATTCTCAGCACGTCTACCGCTGGCAGGTCGTGTCGCAAAACAGCTCCGCCGGAGACCTCCAAGGCCGATCGCCCGACTACACCGCCGACCGCCCCTACCGCGAACCCCTGACCCCGCAGCTCGACGCCAACGCCGCAACCCTGATCGCCCTGCTGACCTCCGGAGACCAGGCGAAAGCCGCCTGACAGTGAGAATGGGACGTAGGTGACAGAGGGGACCAATGAATTCATCGGTCGCACAGGTCGATCGAGCAACGGTTAGGTAATTCGAATGCCCAGCGGTTTTCAGATTTTCTGAGCCGAAGCGGACTAGTTCGAATCGCCTAATCGGAAACTAGTCCAGCGGCGTTAGGCGATTCCGGCGGGTTTCGGCGATCTTGCGGCAGTTGGTTTCGAAGTGGTGGGCCTTGCCGCTGACGGGGCGTTTGCAGGGGCAGGCACAGCGGCGTTCAGTCCGGGGATTCACACTTCGTCCGAAGACGCCAAAAGCGTCCGCCACGGCAGCCGCGAGGAATTTGCCCATCGGGAGCGGGACGCCGTTGCCCAGGGCTTTGCTGAGTTCGTCTCGCAGAAGTGCCGGAACGTCCCACGTCGGCGGCAAGCCCATCAGCTCGCGTTTCTTCTTCCAGCCCAGGCCACCGCGCCTCGACGCGAGCACGCAGTCATGCACGTGGCGCCACGTCGGCAACGGCTGCGGAGGTCGCAGATCCAGGTAGGTTTCAACTCTCGACCCGAACTGAATGTGCCGTCGACGCCTCACAGGCGCAAACCACTCCAGATCGACCGGGACACGTTGCCAACTGAAGCCGTCAATCTGGATGTCCGGCACACAGGGCACGTTCTCGGCCATCCACCAGGCAGGCTCACACTCCGCGATGACTCGCTTGTATTCGTCGATCATCTCCTCACCGTTGCCCGTGGGAGCGATCATGCGGGCTTTCGAAAAGTCCTGGCATGGCGGGCCACCGATCACGCCCCAGACCCGGCCACGGAGCTGCGTTGCGTCGAACTTGCGAATATCACCGCCCCAGATCAGGTCAGGACCGCGCACGACGCTGAAGCCGACCGCTTCAAACGCCATGTCCAGCAGCCCGATTCCGGGGAACAACGACAACACCTGGCCCACCGCGAGCTCGCTCACGGGCGAAATCGACGCGGGGCCCCTCACGGATTCTTCCAGCGGCCGTTGCACGGCAACTTCCGGCTGCCGGTTCACAGCTCGAGGATTCACGCCGCGGACGCTCACAGTTCCCGGTACCGGGGCGTCAGAATTGTCCGACGGGCCCCACACGGTGGCCGGATTATTCACGAAACCGGCCGTTTGATTCAGGAAAGAGCCGTTTTCGGCCATTCCCGCCGCAGAATATTCAGCCGGCGGACTCACGATTCGCCCTGGCTCGCTCACAGTTCCCGGGTCCTGGGCGTCAGCTTCGGCTGCTGGATCCCGAGAGGCCGCGTTTTGCGATCGCAGATTCACGGTTCCGAGTACTCCGCAGCCATTTCCGACGACTGCCGCGGTGGTCGTCACTTTTGACGACTTCAGCTGTGGCCCGCACTCTCCGTGTGCGGGCATGTCGGCACACGGAGAGTGCCGACCACAAGCAGGCGACGACGGCTCGAGAGTCGTCAGAACTGGCTGCTGTCGATCGAGCTGGGGCGCCAATAGTTGAGCCAGGTACTGCAGATCGCCAGCACTCATCTTGGCCACTCGCTGAGCCAGACGTTGCCGACGTCGGCTCACGGTTTGTCGGTCGCGTTTGTTGCCTGCAGTCAGCCGCCGATCGTGAGCGATCTCCGGTTGCTCATGACTGCACCACAGGAACTCAGTTCGCACGTTGCGGCGCGTGGTGGCCTTGAAGGTCGCGATTCGCCAATGAGGAAGCAGCTGGCGGTAGAGCTGGGAGTCGTAACCGCTGAGGACCACGGCGCAGGGCATCCAGCCCAGGGCTCGAATCAGTCGCACGTGATGGCCGTCGTTGAAGTCGAAGCGGTACTTCGAACCCGGATCGGTGCGCGTGCTGAGCACGTAAGGCGGGTCGAGATACATCAACAACCGGCGGGACCAGTAGAGCCAGTCCCATCGGGTGGGCAGCTTGGCTCCTGCAGCGTCGTCAGAAGTGACTCCAGTCGACGCCAACCATTCCCGCCGGCCATTCAAACCTCGAGCTGAGTTCGTCAGAACTGACGTCGATGCCGGCGTGAGCAGCTCCAGCAGCTCGTTGAGCGTCAGCTCGGTCGAGGGCACGCACTGCAGCAGCTCGGAGCCAAACTGTACCAGGCACCGGCCATCCGACATCAGGCCGCGAGTGTCCATCTTCAGATACTGCACGACCTCCGCGCTGGTGCAGTAATTGGGATCCTCCTGCAGCAACCGCGTAGCGATGCAGTCGATGACATTGAGGGCGACCTCTTCGAGCCACAGCAGTGAATCCGCCCGCAGCGAGATCACACCAGGCTCCTTGGCTCGCCACCAGTCGATAACGGCAGGATCTTGGTCGACCACCACGCGCGTTGGTGCAGCCTGCATCAGCCTGGTCAAACCGCAGTGCCCCGCGAACGGACTCACCAGCAGCTCGTGCGGTGGGCATTGAAACGCGATCTGCTTCCACGTCGCGGGATTGGCCTTTGATCCGAGGTAACCTCTTTCCTTCATCAGGTACCTCGCGTATCACCAGGCCCGCCGGGTGCGCATGGGTCCCACTTCGGCGAAGCATTCTTCAGCGTTGGCAGCGGCTTCAACTTCGGCTTTCCATCCCAGCCATCAAGCCGGACCTTCAGAACGCGCCCGCACCTGAAGCACGAGTCCTCAACGTCGCCCTGGGCGTTCGGTCTGACCGGGTTCTGAACCATGCAGGCCGGACACGGTATGAAGGCCAAGGCGGTATCAATGCCGCGTGCCCAAGTCATGGCAGTGATTCCAACGCGGTCACGATCTCCCCAAGCGTTGGTGGCTTGGTGGCACCGAGGTCTTCTGTTGAAGGAATGCGGTACTCGTTCGAATCGCCGGGATAAGCGAAGGTGTCCCCGCCGGTAGCCTGCCAACCGCTGGCTGTCTTCGTCCAGGTGGAACCGGTCCAACTCTGGCGAGCGATGGTGTGCAGCGGGAACTCATGCCAGTGGCGATCCACTTTGAACCACTGGTGTGGTTCGGGAACGATCACCTTGGCCGGTCCAAGTTGGACACCCATGTAGCTGTTGAAGCCACCGAGCTGGTGCAGCGTTTCGTGCAGATCGCGGCTTTTCTCGGCGATGTCATGGCACATGGCCATCGCCAGGAGGGGATTGTTTCCGCACTCAAAGGCCATGTGACCGCTGTCTCCACAGATCGAACAATCATGGCCATCGGCCTCAAGTTGCTTCTTCGCGTCTTGCAACGCGGTGATGGCTTCATCGTATTGGTGGGCAGTGAATCTCACGTTGTAGCTTCCTCCAGGCTTGAGGGTTCGGAATCAGGCGTTGCCGCCTGTTGTTGACGCTGCTGAAACGCCAGCAGCAGCGTCGGTCGGATCAGCTCGTTACGGCGGCTGTCCGCGTCTTCGCCGTTCGGTCGGCACAACCGCTCGCGCGTCACGTCGGGAATCGGAAGAGCCAGCAACTCATCCAGGGAAGCGGCATCGATCTGAGGTCCGAACTCAGCACGAATCGCGGGCCAATCCGGTTGCTGCGAAGCTGGCTGGCGAGCAGGTCTCGGCTCCTTCGGACTTCTAGTCGTCCCCATCGCTCGTAAGGCCGCGATCTGCTCATCGCGTGATGGTCCGGATGGTTCCGCCGGTACCTGATCGTCGATGTCCCCGACACGCTCAGGTGCTTCGCCAAAGTCGAGCGTGCGAATCACAGCTCGTGCCCAGGTCATCGACGGGTCTGGCGTGCCGTAGCGTCCCGCCAGTTGCTTCTTACGCATTCGGGACTTCACGACAGCAACCGCCGTGGTGACCTTGGGGTTCATCACGGCAGCGTGACACGCTCCGAAGAACGCCAATCGGTTCTGTTCCGATTCGACCACCCAGCCCTGGCCGATGGCCTCGTCCCACAGCTCCTGGATGAACTCCCAATCTTCGGCGGCGCGCGACTTCACCAAGCGTCGGAACTCGGTGTCTTCCATCTGCCAGGGAAAGATTCTAAAGCCCGAGTCTCGGGTTTCATGTTCGTGTACCGTGTTACGAGACACGAGCAGAGGACTTTGCAGACCACTTTGCAGAGTTGATTGCAGAGGACTTTGCAGACCACTTTGCAGAGGACTCGCCACCTGCTGGGCAGTGACTGAACGCAGCCGATTGACCAACGCGTCAAAAGGGTCTGCTCGGTCTTCGATCACCTCCAGTGCCCACACGTTGAACCACCGGAACACATAGGTGAGCTTCTTCGCCCTGGGCAACCGCGTCTTCTCCACGAGCTGCCAGCCCTGCAGCTCGTCAATCAGGTCCGAGACCGTTCGCACTGAGCAGCCTATGAGCCTCGCAATCTCGCCGTGGGATACTTCCCACGCCGTGAACGCTCCGGCCTTGGTGCCCTCTCTAATCGCCGCCTGAAGCACTTTGTTGTGCCAGCGGCTGAGACCGCACTTCAGCACGTGCTCTTCGAGCTTGCGGGCGTTCTTCATGGCGCGTTCGTAGGCGGCTTCTTGTTCTTCGAACGCCGGTGTGAATTCCAGTTGCTGAGCAGCCATGCTTACTTTCCAACGCCGCCCACGCGGCGAATCCGTGGAAGTGTTCTCGGGCCATCCGGCCCGTGGGGTTACTTGTCGTCGGGACGCTTACCGCGACATTCAATTTCGATCGGTGTGGACCATGTCGCCTTGGTGCCCCGGCCTTTGCGTTTGGTTTCACCGACGCGAATCGTCAGTTCTGCGATGCCGCGCTCTCGCATGAATTCAACCACGGGGTCGCATACCTGCATTGCTTCGGGTTCGACACCCGCCAGACGTTCCAACAGCGGTTGTTGAGCGGTGCTCATTGACTTCTCCTCGTTACCAACGGATGACCTCGCCCTTGAAGGGCAGGCCGTGTGCGTCTTGAAAGAACTGCATGAACTCCGCGACGGTTTCGATCCCGTCATCGCGGACGAATTGTTCGAGCTGGCCGGCCGTCAGCAGGTGGCCATCGACAGAGACGACCGGCGACTTCTTCACCAGCCCGATCGTGATAGGCTTAACACTCACGCAGGGCTCTTTGCGGATCTCGATTTGCTTCGATCGGTAAGCCTTCGTTTCCCACTCGCGGAGACTGAGCTGCTCACCAATCTTGATCCGGCGCTTGCGCTTCGGTCGCACCGTCTGCCGCTTCGAGCCGTCGCGAACCTTCGGTGCCAACCGCTTCATGAACATGATCACGGCCATCAGCTCACCGCCTTTACGCTGGGGAACTGATTCCACTCCTGGCCATCGACACTGCGGCCTGCGGCCTTCTTGCCGACTCGGAAGGTCTGATAGCCGTAGTGGCCATCGATCACTTCAAACATCATCGGCCCATTCCCGTGCTTGCCATCGAACCGAATAGACGATGTCGGAATCGTGCACCGTCGACCGTAAAGGTCGTCGACGTCCGATTGTCGCTGGCCCGGCCGCGCCTTCCGATTCGAGACGTAATAGGGCTGCCATTCCGCTTCGGTCATCTCGCTGATCGGCTTCCACTCGCCCCATTGCTTGAAGAAGAAGGCCACGCCAGCGGCCAGGCATTGGTCACGTAGCGACCTCACCCAATCAGGATGAATCGGTCGTGCGTTCGGGCCAGACTCACCACCGACGATGACCCAATGAATGCCGGTCAGGTCGATCGTTCCCAAGTCTTCGAGCAAAGGCTCAAGGGATAGGAACCGAATTGCCGCCGGTGTGCGGCGCAGGGCTTCGATTCTTTGCAACTGCGCGCGGTTCTCGACAGAGACACCGAGCCACACGTTTGGCAGCGGCCAGGTCAAGCACGCACCAGCGTTCATGACCTCCATGCCATGCCCACAGAGCAGGCCCTTCTTGCCGCGACCCGCTTCGAAGATCGGATGCTCGCCGTGCTCATACGATCGCGTTGACCTCGACGCGATGTATTCGGCCATTCGGTCGGCACGCTTCGTGAGAACTTGATAGGTATGCCAGCGACCGGAGTTCGGACCAATCGGCAACTGATGCAGCGTTGCGTTCATCACTGCGAAAACGCCGTCGATGAACTGATCACTCAGACTCTCATGAAACAGGTCGCTCATCGAATTGACGAACACCATTCGCGGCTTCTTCCACTTCAGTGGTTCAGCTAATGCGTCGGGTTGCGGAATGAGTTGTCCGGACCAATGGCCGTGCTCGTTGATCGCGTCGATGTAAGCACGCTTCCGCCCTGGGTCGCGGCCGGCCTCGATGTCGGCCAACGCCATCGCCCTCAGCCGCTTGCCCATCGTCTCGGCGTAGCAGTGGGCGCAACCAGGAGAAACCTTGGTGCAGCCGACAACCGGGTTCCAGGTGGCGTCGGTCCATTCGATTGAAGAGTTCTCAGCCATGCTTGTCACCAAGTTTTGAACATCACTTCCAGCCGTAAAAGAGGCGGGTCTCGCGACCCGCCGAACGTCTCAACCTGCGACCGCTGTCACGCTCGGTGCGTGGCCCGTTCGCCAATCCCAACTGCGCGGGTTCCACTCGATGCGGTGGTGCGGGTCGTCTTCCGGCAGACCGTCACCGAAGAAGAACGTCGGCTCGGCTGCTGGCTCTTCAATCGGCGCCGGCCTGGGCGGTGCCTGACGTCCCTTGGCCTCGGCATCACGCTTCGTGCAGCCCCAGCACCGCCGGTGCCCCAGCATGGCCTTAGCGGTCTGGCAGATGACGCAGGTGCCCTCTTCGATGCACTGCTCGCGACGCCGTTTGAGATAAGCCTTGCGCTTCGCAACACGATCACCATTCACCTCCGCAGTTAACGTCGAACTCATGACAGACCTCGTTGAATGAACCACTCAAACAACGGCCTCCGTTGCCCTACAAAAACTCCTCAGCGACTAGCCGCCACTTGCCTTCTGGTTGGGGCTCAGTGATGGCGGCTCTGTCTCAAACGTGGCTGCCGCCATCATCCGGCGGATCATTTCGACCGGGTTGGTGACCTCAGGTGCGCACTGAATTGCCCCATTCACCGTTCTGATGAGTTCGAGCACTCCGGCCAGCGCTGCCTGAGCCAAGCCAATCGGCTTCCGGCCCTTGCTGATCTGATAGTTCAGCATCGCGGCCATGCAATCGCGGGCCTCAGCGACCTTCGCGGGTTCCTCCTGGTCAAGTTCTCTCAACGTTGCCCACAGCCAGACCAACGTCGGCGCATGCTTGTCACGAGCCAATAGCACGAACATCGGCTCATCGGGCTCCGCTTTGGCAAAGCAGTCATACGTGCCAGGATCATTCTTCGTTCCCATCGCGATATCCTCATTCAAACAGCGCGCGAGCCGTGGCCCGTGCGAACTTCATTGGCTGCTCGACGCCTGCAGGCTTCGAGCGTTGATCCTCAAACGGAAACCCGAGGGCACCGCGTGCGAATGCCAGCAGCTCGGGGGTCTCGTGCTCCCAGAACTCGCGGCAGTAGTCCTCGGGCGTCCGAGCCTTCATGCGTGACACGATGCCTGGTGACCGTTCGCGCCAATCCAGGCCATCCGCGTAGGACCGTCGAAGCACGTCGTCGGGGACCTGGGCGTCATCTCCGGCTGCGGTGGATCCGGTCGTCAGTTCTGACGCCGCCACCTGGTCGGTGTGTTGATCGTCCCCCAAAGAGACCCCGACTGTCGCACGGGCATTGGTCGCTTCAGCCTCGTCAGTGGCTGCTTCGCCCACGGTGGGTTGGCGAAGTCCTCTCTCTTCGGGCGGATCGATCACACGTGAATCGGTTATCAGTTCCGCCAGCCCACCGAGCATCGTGTGATGCTCACGCGGTTCGCCGAGTACTTCGCCCAGGCGTTTGGCTGCGGAGAACAACTTGGCCTTTTGCAGACGCTCGTCCCAAAACTGTCGAGGGCGATTAGCTGGCCATGTCCACCAGCGATCGGCAACCGGGCAGTTCAGCAGCTCGACCAGTTCACGACTCAGCAACGCTCGCTCACGTTGTTCGTGCAGCGTCTTAATGGTCTTCGTGCACTTCTTGTCGCAGGCCAGCTGAGCGGCATAGATCAGGACACGTTCCAGCGTCTCGTGTTTGTTGAGCAACTGGGACGCGATGCCCTCACCGATCCCGTCGACACCTGGGACACCATCCACCTTGTCACCGGCCAGGGCCAGCAGATCGCCAATCTGATCGGCACGCACGCCCCACCGTTTCTGAATGTGCTCAGCGGTGACTTCGCTCTTGATGCCGTAAGGATCGTAGACCACGACTCCTGGCACCGTCGCGAGCTGCAGCAGGTCCTTGTCTGTGCTCGCCACGATGGTGCGGGTGGCACGCGGGCCGCAGTACCTGGCCAGCGTGGCAATGACGTCGTCGGCTTCGTAGCCAGGCGATCGCAGGACCGGCCAACCGATGCCCTCGCATTGCGCCCTGGCCAGATCGATCTGAGCCTGCAGCGCCTCGTTTTTCTCGCGGTCGGCTTTGTAGGCCGGATACAGCCTGGTGCGAACGTCGTGACCGCCTTCAGCCGCGATGAGGATCAGGCTCGGATGATAAAGGCCGATCAACTCAGCGACCTTGAACAGCATGCCCCGCACACCGTGCACCTCGGATGGCTCCCCGGTGTGAAAGCAACGAGCCACCAGGTTAGCCAGGTCGACGATCAGCACGACGCCTTCGATACGCTCCGGCGGATCGCTCAATCGTTGTTGATCGCTTCCCACGCCAGTTGTTGGAGAGTCTCTTTCATCGCGGAAAGTCTCACTGTCAGCGTTTCGCGATGGCTGGGGTTCGCCGCGTCCCACTCCGTGTTCGGCCAAATGAACTGCCCCATTTGGATCTCGCTGAGTTGCGTCTGATCGTACAGCCACATCAAAGCCATCAACTCCGTCGGAGTGGTGCTGATCAGCGCTTCCGACAGTTGCTGGCGTTGATCTTTCGCCTTCCGGTCGAGCCTCACGTAGATGTCGTTGATCTGGGCTCCCGATAACAGAACCTTCATTGCTTTGTCCTTGGCTGCGTTGCTTGAAGATGAACCGCCACAGGGCGGTGAGTTTCTTTGCCTCGGTCACTTCCGCCGCGATTGCTTTCTGAGCGGCCACCACTTCATGAATGCGAGCCTGCTTTGAAAGCGTCTCGTCTTCGTGCAGTACGCGTTTGAAACGCTTGATGGCGGCGGTGGTCTCTTCCAGGAGCGGCGCCGCTTGAGCACGCTGCAGGTGACGCTCAGTGATCGCGGAAACGAGGCGCCGGCCGCGTGAAGTCGATCCAGCACCATCGCCGCTGTGACGGTACAGATCGAAGACCCTCTCACCGCAGCCGGCGCGACCAACCAGTACCACATCGACCAGTCCACGGACATCGCCCGTGGCCGTCTCGATCTCGCGGCGGATGAGCACGAAGTCTTTCATGGCTTCGCCCTCCGCAGGCTGTAGGCTCGATACTTCAGCCCGGTCTCGCGGCTGCGGTATTCGCCCTGGATCAACAGCGTTCTGGTCTGAGCGTCCTGGCTCATGACGACGTCAGCGAAGACGCCCTTCCGATTCGCATGCAGGCGGACAACGCGAGCGGTGCCACTGGCATGAAAGACTCGATGCCAGGTGCGACCGTCGCGGTAAAAGTCACCGCCACCACGGAGCTGCACCAGGTCACCAGGCCGAATCACCACTCGCGGGCTGAGCTGTAATGAATCCAGGTCGCGAGTCATGGCTAGTTCCCGCCCTGGGTGTTTGTGCTATCACTTTTCGCGCGAGTCTTCCGCGATCCAGCACCCTTCTTGCCGCGATGCTCATCAGCCTGGGCTCCAAGTTTCTCCGCCGCATCCATCACGATGTGCGTGGTGAGATCCTCGATAGAGTCGAACTTCAGCTCCCGACCTTCGTCGCCCGAGTAAACAGAGAACTGCTTCGATCCGCCCTTCGGTTTCCGCTTGGATGTCCGGCCCTGGCTGGCTTCGATGCGTGCCACGGCGGACTGCACTTGCTCGTGCTCGTTGTCGGTCTCGGCGTCAACGAAGTCATCCCACTGGAAGATCCGCTGGACTTTGAACGTCGCGCTGGTGGCGACGGCGTGCACGGAGCTGGCATCGAGAGACTGGATGCCGTGACGCTCGACGACTTCCAGGAAGCCGCCCAGGTGCCAATCGTGCTTACGCATGCGGAGCAGTGGTCTGCCCAGGTCGTCGTAGCGCGGCGTGTTCTCGGCATCTCGCGAGATCACCAGGTGCGTCAGCTCGTGATCGAGCAACGCTTCTTTCTCACCCTTGGTCAGAGCGTCCCATTGCTCCCAGTTGATGGTCAGGATCGCGTCCGGCACCTTCAGCACGCGTTGATTGAGCGGCGTGATCTTGATCGTCGCCGCACACTCGTAACCGTGCAGCGCGAGCACTGGGCCTTCGGTGGCTTCGCCGTCTTTGTTGAGCTTCCGCTCAGCCTTGATAACGGCCAGCGTGACGTCGAACTCGTCGAGATCCTTGTGCAGTTTCTTGCGGACGTTGCGCAGCAGATTGAGCGCTTCGAGGTCCGTGCACTCGGTAAGAATGGCTGCCATGTTAGCCCCCCGCCGTTGTGACGAGCATGGTCGGCAGGCCCTGCTGCTTGGCGTCGTGCACCTCGCGGCGATAAATCGTGATGTCACGATCGGCTTCAAAGCCGAGCCGCACAGTACCGTTCCGAATTTCGATCACCTTGACCACGATCTCGCGGCCGTCTGGCAACCGAGCTACCGCCGTCTGATCCGTCTTCCTGCTCAGAACTAACATGACAGAGCCCTCCCAAGCTCTCGGCACCGATGACCAGCGAACTCCCTGTTCTCTGGTCCGCGACGCTTGCCGCGCGTCGCGTGTTAAGTGATCCGCCGGGGTTCGAACCCGAGCCGTTGTGTGGCACTCCCGTTGAGCCACGGATCACGCACCAAATCTTCACGCTGAAACCGATATGTTTCGGTCGCTGGGCTCAGCTCATGAGTCCGATGGGTCGCATGGGACTCATGAGCGGCAGCCCGTGAGATGCTCTTCGAGTTCTCTCATGATGTTCCTCGCTTGTGTTTGTCCGGCGGCTTCTGGTGCGGGTGCGAGTCCGCCAGGCGACGCAACGTCGGGTGCCAACTCGCACGCCTTCGCAGCCGTCGACTAGCACGTCACCTGTTGTTGTCCGGAAGCCGCCGGACGATCGGTTGAAACTGCTCAGGTAGATGGGACCACTAGGACCCAGGGGACGCATGAGCGGCGAAGCACCGCTAACCCCTTCACCGCTGCCGGTGATGGAATTCCAAATGGCGTGCCCGCCAATCCAATGCCACGGGCACGCTGACCAGGAACAACAGTACGAGCACCAACAAGATCACCCACTCGCACCATCCGTCGTCATCCATGACAGACACCTCCAACCCAGTTCGTTCCGCTGACGTCCGTCAGCTATGAGCCCGTCGCTGGAGCCGCGTACTTTTCATTCCACGCGGTCAGCCATTCAGGGACGGGATATCGCGGTGCGGCCTCACGAATCAGCCGCAACACCTTCGCGTAGTGGTCGTCACTGACGTCACCTGTCTTGTGGCCGGTGACGAATCGCTGCAGACCGGACGCGGTCTCGATCCACTGCGTCGTGCAGCTCTTGCGGAATTGGTGGAACCACTCGGTACGTCCGCTCTCGGCTTTTTTGAGTGGTTCAACTTTGGCCCGCTCGTGAAAGCTGGCCATGTACTTGTAAAGCGTGCTTGTGGGACTGGTGACGCAGTACGGCGGGAACGCAAACAGATGCTTGCGGCCCGCTCGTTCGGCTCCGGCCTTGAGCGTTCTCAGCAGCGGCATCGCCACGTCAGGCAGTGGCACAATCACGATCTTCTTCCGCTTCGACTCGCGGTACTTCAGCGTCTGCTTCGTCCAGTCGAAGTTTCTCAAGTCCATCAGCACGCCGTTTTTCATGCGCGGGCCGCAATACCATTCCAGCCACATCATGCCCGCCCAGGTCCAGCCCGGAGGCGTGCCAGCCGGGCAAACGGGCCATTCGCAGCCCTGGGCCGCGTACATCAACTGCGAGATCTGCTCCACGCACAGTGCGTCCTCAGACAACTCCTCATCCCACACCTCGACCTTCTGTTCGCAGCCCTCCAGGCCGCTGGTGGGCAGCTCTTTCAGGACCACGTCGGCAGCGGGTCGACCGTATTTCAGGCGCGAGTGCCGCAACGTGGCCGACTTCAGGAGCTTCTCGAAGTAGGTCCAATACAGTTCAGCCGTGCGACCGTGCCAGTCGCGGATCTCGCAATACCTGGCGAAGTCACCGTCCTTGATGTCCCGGATGTCGGGGCCGTGCGGTTCACCCCTGCGACTCCAGTGCTTCTCCCAGCGCTCCAGAGTCAGACGGTACTCACGAGCCGTCGAAGGTGCCCACGTGCACGCGGCCTTGGTCCATTCATAACACTGTCGCAGATACACCGGCTTACCCCTGGCGGTGATGTCACTTCCGCCCGGTCCGCTCGACTGTGATGCCATCTGACCGTTGATCAGATGGCATTCGGAAATGACCTGACGCAACGCCTCGATCGACAGCAGGACCGGGGCTTGCGGATCGACCGGCAAGCGGTTCGCCGGAGCCGCCTCAGACCGCTCCAGTGGCAGCAGGGCGAGACTGGAAGCTGCAGGCAAGGGAGCGCCCGAAGGGCTGCCAGCGGCAGCAACTTCCTCCCCCACCTGCGTTGATTCCGCGAGGATGCGTAACTGTGTGGTCGCTTGAGCGACCAGCCCGGAAGTAGGTAACAGGCCCATGATTCCCCAGCCAAGCAAGATGACTACAGCAGGACTCATTCCAGTGCCCCTCCAGGCGACTCCATGTTCAAACGGCAGCTAGCTCAACGGCTGCCACTCATGCCCGAGTGTTTCCACTCTAGCTCTGAGATCAGGCCCCTTGCGGACTTGGCTGTCCGGTAATCTCGAAAGCCACCCGCCGCACTGTGAGATCGATCGTTTCAAAGCGAACGGCTCGGTGTGCAGTGGCGTTAGTGCGTCACATAAAACGACAGCACCCCGGATCGTTCGCAGTCGTGCGGGCCAGCTCGACGTTGAATCCGGGGTGCTGTGGTTGCTGCTGATGGAGAGGAGCGGACCTTCGTTGTCGCGTCACCGGCGGAGGCTGACTTCACGCCAGTTGGGGTCACAAAAAAGAAATCCGCCCCTCTCGATCAGCAGCTCAATGTCTGAGCTGGCCGGGGGCGGAAGATAACTGTCAAGTTTTATTATTCAACGGTTATTTACTGGCGAATCGGTCATTCGTCCGAAATCAGGAATGAGACCTGAATTCCAATCGCCGACGCTAAACGCTCGATCGTGCTGGGCGCGATGTTGGTGCTGTTTAGTATGTGCGACACGGAGGCTTGAGTGATGCCCAAACGCTCGGCCAACACGTTCTGTGTGACGCCACGAACGTGCATCGCATCTCGCAGCTGCTGCAAGATCATGCCGTTTAGCGTTGTTGGTTCAGCTAGTGTTTTCATGCGTCGCATTATAGGTTTCTCCACACGAAAGGAATCGTGGAATGAGCGGATCCGAAGAAGATGAGATTGCTCGAAGAATCAACGAGGATTTGCGAAACGGGTTGTGCGTAACGCTGCCGGAGGGTTGGACAGTCGACTTCACGGCGCCGGAGTGCCCTCAATGCCGTACAGCTCGATTGGAATCTTCCGTCGCTGAAGAAGCCCTTCGTCCAGCAGTGCCTGAGCGATCGGCAGAGGGACCAGATGAGACTCACCAGAGCAGACCTTGATCTGCACGCAATGCGTCGTCAGGAGCTGCTTCTTTCCGTCTGGTGCCTTGAGACGGATCTTCGAAACCGGCACGGACATACTGTCGATGTCGTCGCAGTGCTCGCGGAGGTAGGCCAGGACGGCCTCGTCAGATCCGAGCGGAACCTTGAATGGCTTGTCGCTCATGCTTCATCCTTCCAAGCAAAAATCACTTGATATCTAGACAGTTCTGCGGTTGTTGTGCGAAGCTGCTGGCCACTCACAGGAGCCATTGAATGGACCAGACAATTGGCAGAACGACGGCCTTTAGCCTGCAGGTGATGTCGACCGCCCTGCTGACGCCCGACCGTTGGATTCCGTTCTTCGACGTCGTTGTTCCGGGCGGTGCACGCCCAAGCCTGCGTTACCTGCGATATGTCAGGCTGAAGATCGACGCACTGGCTCAGATCCTTGGCGTGACGCTGGAGGTGGTCATTTACAAGGGGCAACTGCTTGTTAAGTCGCCCATCACATTCCTCCGGACAGGCCAAAGAAACACTGAGACCAGAGACGACCGAATCCTCAAAGGCAGCAAGTTTGTTGGCCGCAAGATTGTGGCCACAGAAACGCCAGGCGGCTGAATCAGTAGCACGGGTGAGTAGCTCAACTCTGCGGAGCATTTGGTTCCGCCTTTTGGTGCTGCGGCGCCTGAATGCCGTGCTGTTTCCAGAACTTCTCTTCAAGGCCTGCGAACTCAGGCAACCATTGAGCCCGTGCGCCGTAAGCCTCGGCTAGTCGCAGTTTCCAGTGGTCCTTGGGGGCGTTCTGCTCGGCCATGTAGTAGAGGCCAACGAGTTCAAACTCGTGCCGCTTGGCAGCGATGGCGTCGATGAACTCGGTGGTGTCGCCGCCAGGGTTGATGATCTCTCGAAGGTCCCATGCCAGCGTCTGCGTCAGATGAAGATCCGGACCTAGCGAGGATCGATACTGCTCCAAGAATGGTCGCGCGAGCTTGATCTGCTTCGCGGTGGACATATCCTTTGCCATCTCTTGACCTCCGTGCTTGGCGGGAAAGAACGAAGGCCACGGAGTTCCTGCTCCGTGGCCTTCAGCGTTTGATGGGCGCGCAACGGCAGCGAGATCGCAACCGCTCAGCGAGCGGCCCGATGTCAGTTCGCGACCCGGTTGGCACTCAAATCCGGTCATTAGCGAAACTCGCCACAACGACCCGAAAAACAAAGTCAAAAAGTGCCCCGGCTCCGACTCGAACGGAGAACCTAATGATTAAGAGTCATTTGCTCTACCAATTGAGCTACCGGGGCGTTGCCTGCTCTGACGTCTGGAATAGGCTGCTTGATTGGTACAAGCGCCTCGGGAAACCCCTCAGACGTTGGCGGCGGGGCGGGAATTATAGGGACCAGCTTCGAGCGGTCCAGCGTCCCCCCTATGGTTTAGAAGATTTCCGTCACGAGCGCCTGTTGCGGTTCGATTGCGCTCATTTACGACAACTTGAGCGGTTGCAGGAACTTTGAGGCCGCTGATTTCTGTCGCCTCCGTTCTGGAGAGGATATCGTCCGGGAGCCCTCAACGAGCGGGTTTGAAACCCGCCCGAGCTGGTGACGCTGCTGAAGAAATCCGCAAAAGGGGACCTGAGGATGAAGCGCTACGATCTGGTCAGTTGCTGCCTGGTTGTTCTGAGCTGCTGGGTGGTCGACCTCAGCATATCCCGAGTCTTCGCGGCGGACGAAAAAGGGCCGGGCAAAGTTATCATCCAAAAAGACGTCAGCTACCTGCCGGATGGCCGGACAGAAAAGGCCGATTTGTATCTGCCCCCGAATCGTTCGGTCGACGTGCGATCACCGGCCGTCGTGATCATTCACGGCGGAGGCTGGACGGGCGGAAAGAAAGGCGCGTCCCGTGAGGTCAACATCGGGACGACCATTGCTGCTCACGGCTACGTGGGCATGAGCATCGACTACCTGCTGGCGACGGAAGATAAATTGTCGTGGCCCCAGAACATTCATGACTGCAAGACGGCGGTGCGGTGGTTGCGAGCCAACGCGGATCGCCTGCAGATCGATGCTGACCACATCGGCGTGATTGGTGGTTCAGCCGGAGGTCACCTGACGTCGTTGCTGGCATTAACCGGACCGGCCGACGGCTTGGATCCAGCGGCACCGTATCGCAACTTCTCGTGCCGTGTGCAGTGCGCCATCCCGATGTATGGAGCCGGTGAAGTCCGTGACAGCTCCAACGCGAAGCTGATGCTGGGCAAGTCGCGGGACGTGGCTCCGGAACTCTACAAGCTCGCGTCGCCGATCACGCATGTGGATGCTCAAGACCCGCCGTTCCTGATTCTGCATGGCACGGCGGACAAGACTGTTCCCGTCGAGCAATCAGAAATTCTGGCCGACGCGCTGCAGCGGGTTGGCGTGAAGCATCAACTGGTCCTCGTCAAAGACGCGCCGCACACGTTCGATCTGCAACCCAAGCAGGAGGACCTGCGGCCGCTCGTGCTGGAGTTCCTGGGCAAGCACCTGAAGCCGAAGTCGGAATTCATCGGCAAGTAAATAGCTATCGGGAACCGCTTGCTGAGCGGCCAGACGCAAGCCGCCGGTTCTGGGTGAGTCCCGTTCGGGATGCACCATTACCCGCCGCTAGCGCGTTGCGGCTCACTCCAACACAAGACCTGACCGTCACGAGCCCGGTTTGTCCGTATGGCTGCCGGACTTGCAGGTTTCGCGTTTCAGTTGATGGTCCATTTCGTCGCTGAGGATGCGCAGGGCCATGCGCGTTTCCCAGACGAGCAGACCAGAACCTGTGACAAGGCCTCCCACACCCAACGCGCCGGCGCACAGGGCCGCAATCAGAAGGGGGCGGTTCAGCGTTTGGTACCCCGTCGCGAAGAACACGGCGCCCAGCAGAGAGATCAGCGCTGCCGCCGCGAAGCAACCAACCGACGTGTAGAACGCGGTCAGGGCACGCACGAGAAACAGGGCGCGGCGTTCGGCACTGGCCAGTTGCCGCAGTCTCAACGCGATCTCGGGGGTGGCGTCCTCTTCCTTGCCTTTTACCTGTGCGGATAGTTCGCGGGCTCGATCGATGGCGCGGGCAAAGCGATTGGCGGTCCCCAACGACATGATTGAAGACGCGTTGGTCAGAATCGCGGGCGCGACAATGAAAGTCAGAATGCCGAGCGGATTGGCGCCGAGTCCATCCATGAAAATCTCCGAGTGATCTGGAACGCCAGCACGGCGCACCTCAAGTGTGAGACCGACGAGTTTAGTGGGACCTCGGCAGCTCGGAAATCTGTGGTTCACCACTGGTCTGCCAACTTCAGCGCTAAAGATTGGTGCGACCGAGGTGACGAACCGGGTCGCAGTCGTTGAAATCAGACTGCGCGTCGAGATCTCCACAGATCAGACACGCGCACTCGACGCCAGTTCGAGGCTGACTGATTACAGTTTGCCAGCCAGATGATTCACCTGCGGAGAACAACGCATGGCATCGACAGAGGAAGACCCGGTCGTCATTTCGTCGCGGCGGGAAGCCGTGGTGGTATTAAGCATGGTGGCCATCGCACTCAGTTACACCATCACCACGTGCTATCGCATGGGCTATGGAACCGGGACGCAAGAGCCGAAGTTCGTACGTCTCTTCTTCGGCATTGCGTTTCCCGACTGGGTGTTCTGGGGCATCGTCGTCCCCTGGCTGACCTGCTTCGTGCTGGGGTCCACATTCGCGTTCTTCGTGATGAAGGACGCGGACCTCGGAGTTGAACTCGAGGACGATGACGACTTGCCGGGCGATGCTCCGGTCGGCGCCAGCCTGACCACGGAAGGAGCACCAGATGCCTAACGCAGGTTACGGAACGCTCTTCATGCTGGTGCTGCTGATCGCGGCATCAGTCTGGCTGGGCACGGTCGCACAGCGCGTGGTGCGCAAGGGAGCCTTCGTCAAAGGCTACTTCTTGGGCAATCGCGGACTGGGAGCCTGGGCTCTGGCTCTGACGGCCACTGTGCAAAGCGGCGGAACCTTCATGGGCTTTCCGTCGATGGTTTATTCGCACGGCTGGATCGTCGCGCTGTGGATCTCGGGCTACATGATCGTTCCTCTGACCGGCTTCGCGGTCGTGGGCAAACGCATGGCTCAGCTCTCGCGACGCACCAATGCTGTCACGGTCCCCGACTTGTTCCGCGAACGGTTCCAAAGTCCGCGGGTGGGCTTGATCGCTCTGGTCTTCGTCCTCACGTTCATGACGTCGATGATGATCGCCCAGTTCAAAGCTGGTGCCCTGATCATGAAAATTGCCTGGCCGGGCTCAGGAACTCTGGCCCTCAGCGAGGATTCGGGCCAGTTCCGACTCGGTGCGGATTCACTCATGGGGTTGAGGAAGGCGGGCGTCCCCGAGACAACGGTCAGCAAGCTACAGCCGTTGGTCGGTGAAGCCTTTGCAGACAAGGGTGAGCTGAAAGCACAGCTTACTAAGTTGCTGGTTCCGGAAGAGTTCGACGTAAGCGGCAACAAGATCCTCGCGGCCGCCGAACCAACCGACTGGCTCTACTTCTTCGGGCTCGGGATCTTTGCTCTGTCCGTGGTGGGCTACACGCTGTTTGGTGGCTTCCTGGCTGCGGTTTGGACTGACCTGTTTCAGAGCGTGATGATGCTGTTCGGCGTCATGATTCTGCTGGTACTGGCCATCCCGGCAGCGAACGGTGTCGAGGCCGCGACCCTCGCCGCAGTGCAGCAGACGGGCGAAGCCATTGCGTTCGGACCGGGTTATTCCAAAGACGGTCGCGAGTTTCTGCCGCTGGGACTGGCAAT